>NZ_JBFAPO010000053.1:0-81709 GCF_040676755.1 Dactylosporangium sp. NPDC049525
GGCGGACCGTCCACGGCGGGGTGGCGAGGACCGCCGGGACCGCGCCGGGCGCGGCGACGGGACCGGCGTCGACGTGCAGCAGCGCCCGGACCCGCGCCGCCGCCGGCTCTCCGAGGTCCGGCAGCAGCCGGGTGGCGCGGGCCGGGTCGGCGCGGACGTGCGCGGCGAGGAGCACGTCGACCGTGGGGTGCGCGGGGCCTTCGGCGAGGCGGCGCACCGCCCGGTCCGGGAACCGGCGGATCGCCGCGGCGAGGGCCGGCTGGACCGGCCGCCAGCCGGAGCGCTCCGCCAGCGCGTCGAACGCGGTGTCGGTCGGGAACGCGGCCAGGATCCCGGCCGTCCACGCCACCGGGTCGGCGGACAGCGCCTCGGTGCGCAGCAGGTGGAGCAGGACCGGCTCGAGGTCCGGCCCGATCGCCGCGGCGAGGGTGAGGATCGTCGGCTCGTCCCAGAACAGCCAGTGCGGCGCCACCACCCGCAGCAGGACGTCGAGCTGCCCGCGGGTGCCGGCGGCTGGCAGCAGCAGCCGGCAGAACGTCTCGTCGGTGGCGTCGGCGAATGTCGCGCAGTCCTTGTCGACCCAGGTGGTCACGGTCGGGGCGAGCAGCGACGCCGTCACCCGGCGCAGCGGGCGCGGGTCGTCGCGCAGGGCGGCGAGGTCGGCCACCACCGCCGCGTGCTCGTCGGCGTCGGCGGCGGCGAGGTGCGCCCGCAGCCGCAGCGCGAGCCGGGTCCAGATGTCACGCAGGAACGCCTGCCGGGGGCTGTCGGGGGCGGCCCAGGTGACGAGGTCGGTCGCGCCGGTGCGGCCGGAACCGGCGTACAGCCCGGCGACCTCGGCGACGACCCGCGCCGTGTGCCGCACGCCGGCGCCGGACACCCACACGTCGACCAGCGAGTCGAACGCCGCCTGCGGTGCGCGGGCCGTGCGCCGGGGCAGCGCGGCGACGGCGACGGCCGCCCCCAGCGGTGACGCGGCCGCGGGGCGTGCCACGAACTCCAGGCCGGCGGCCGCGATCGGCGCGGGTGTCTCGGGGTGCCCGAGGACCGCCGGCAGCCGCGCCACGGTCCGGTCGAGCTCCCCGGCGAGGTCGGTGTCGACGGCCGGCGCCACCGTCAGGGCAGGCCCGGGGGCGCCGCGACGCGGGACGACGTGCCGCGACCACGCCGCCGGCACCTCGAACACGTCCTCACCGGAAACGCCTGCCATCACGAGCCCCCCGTCGCTCGAACCCCGACGGCGCCACCATAGCGAGACCCCCCGACAGAAAACGGGGCGTTGTAGCGTACGGATCATGTTCAGTGTTCCACTCGCCGAAGGGGCGGACCTGCGGCCGCTCGAGCCGTGGCAGGCCGCGGAGTTCCTCGCGCACATGGACCGGGCGCGGGCGACCGTGGACCCGTGGATCGCGTGGGCCGGGGTCAGCACCGACCTGGACTCTGCCACGGCGACGCTGCAGCGGTACGCAGATCTCGCCGCCCGCGACGCCGGCAGGCTGTTCGGGATCTGGCTGGACGGGACGCTCGTCGGGGGCACCATGTTCGTGGCGTTCGACGCCGAGGCGGGCACCTGCGAGCTCGGCTGCTGGCTGGAGCCGGCCGGGCAGGGCCGGGGACTCATCACCCGCGCGACGCGGGTGCTCATCGACTGGGCGGTGCACACCCGCGGCATCCACCGCGTCGAGTGGCACTGCCGGCCGGACAACGTCGCCAGCAGTGCCGTCGCCCAGCGGCTCGGCATGCGCCTGGACGGTGTGCTGCGGGAGGTGTACCCGTACCTCGGCGTCCGCCACGACCTGGAGATCTGGTCGCTGCTGGCAACCGAGGCGCGGCAGGCCGGCTGACACAGCGAAGGGCGGCGGCCCGGGTGGACCGCCGCCCCTTTCCAGCTACGGCAAGGACCGCGAGGAACGCTCCACGTCGGAGGACCCCGACGATGACTCCGGCGGCGAACCGGACTCCACCGAAGGCGGCGGCGATTCGGGCTCCGGCGGGTGGCGCAGGCTGAACACCACCGACGCCGCCAGGACGACCACCACGACCGCCAGGCTGACCAGCGACGGGATCTCCGGGATCGCGGTGCTGATCGTCTTGTGCGCGGCCTGCAGGATCAGCTTCACGCCGATGAAGGCGAGAATGATCGCGAGGCCCTTCGACAGGTACCGGAAGCGGTCCAGCATCCCGGCCAGGAGGAAGTACAGCGCTCGCAGGCCCAGGATCGCGAACGCGTTGGACGAGTACACGATGAACGTGTCGTCGCTGACCGCGAGGACGGCCGGCACGCTGTCGACGGCGAAGACCAGGTCGGCGGCCTCGATCGCGACCACCACGACCAGCATCGGGGTGGCGACCCACTTCGCGGCCTTCTTGACGAAGAACCTCGCGCCCACGTATTCGTCCTGCACCGGCAGGATCTTGCGCACCAGCCGGACGGCGACGTTCGTGCTCGGGTCGTAGTCGTCCTCGCTGTCCTTCACCAGCTTGTACGCGCTCCACAGCAGGATCGCCGCGAAGACGAACAGCACGACGGTGAACTTGCTGATGATCGCCACGCCGGCCGCGATGAAGATCGCCCGGAAGATGAGGGCGCCGATGACGCCGTAGAACAGCGCGCGGTGCTGGTACTGCTTGGGCACGGCGAAATAGCCGAAGATGAGCGCGAACACGAACAGGTTGTCGACCGACAGGCTCTTCTCCAGCAGCCAGGCGGTGGTGAACTCGACGCCGGCCTCCGCGCCCAGGGTCGCCCAGACCAGGCCCGCGAACGCGAGTGACAGCGTCACCCAGACCGCGCTCCAGCGGGCCGCCTCGCGGAAGCCGATGACGTGTTCCTTGCGGTGGGCGAAGAGGTCGACGGCGAGCATGACGACGACACCGATGCCGAACGTCGCCCACAGCCAGATCGGCACATCGAGCATGATGCCTCCAGATGGTCACTCGTCTGGGTTCCAGCGTCGCTCGTGATCGGGGTGCCGCGCCGGGTCCGTCACCGGACAATCCGCCCGGCGTACGTTGCCGACGACCGGCAAAGAAGGGCTCAGCCCTCCAGGGCCGTGGCGGGCCAGTCGAGCAGTCTCGCGGCCGTCACCGCGGCGTGCAGGGTGAGCCGCTCGGCAGGGTCGGTCGGGTCTCTCCCGATCAACTCTGCCACGCGCGCCAGGCGGTAGGTGACGGCCCGCACCGACAGGTTCAACCGGGCCGCTGTCTCGGTCGCCACGCAGCCCGTCGCGTAGTACGCGTCGAGGGTCTCGATGAGGTGACCGGCGCCGCCGCGGGCCCGGGTGAGCGGCGTCAGGGTGCTGCGGACCAGGTCGTGGACGGCGGGCAGGTCCTGCAGCAGCACCCGGTAGATGGTGAGGTCCCGCGCGTCGACGACGGGCTGCTCCAGGCCGAGGCGGTCGGCGAGGTCCAGGGCGTACCGGGCCTCGTCGTGGCTGGTGCGCACCGCCGCCGCGCCGATCCTGGGGCTGCTGACCGCGCCCCGCCACGAACGGGTGTCGCGCCCCGCCCTGGTCTGGCTGTCCAGCTCGCGCACGACGACGTCACGCACCGACTGGACCGCGGCGGCGTCGGGCGCGGCGAACACGCAGACGAGATCACCCGACCGGATGAGCACGAGCGGCTGGGCGTCGCCATGGCGGCCCTGCAGCGCCCGTTCGAGGCGCCCCGGGGTGGCGGCCGTGTCGGGGCCGCCGAACCCGGCCGGCCGGCGGACGACGAGCACGGCGACCGGCCCGGACAGCGTCAGCCCGATGTCGGCGGCCGGCCCGGTCGCCTCGATCGCCAGCTGCCCGCCGGCGAGCAGCGCCTCCATCACGTCGTGCTTGACCGACTCCTGCAGCCGGATCACGTCGGCGCGGGCGAGCTGGAACCCCTCCACGAGCGCCGCGACGCCGTCGTCGGCGGCCCGCAGCACGGCGAGGGCGGCACCCCGGACCCGTTCGGCGTCCCCGGCGGCCACTTCCGGCACGTCCCGCCACAGCCGCCACGCCGCCGACAGGTACAGGTCCACCAGCGCGCGCAGCGCCACCCCCTGCACCGCCGCCCGCCGCCCGGACGCCGCGCACGCCTCCAGCTCCCTGCGCCGCAGCCGCCGGGAGGCGTCGGTCGCCGCGACGACCGCGGGCAGGAACCCACCGAGCAGCGCCGGGTCGACCCCACCGGCGTCACCGGACGCGGCGGCGGCGATCCGGTCCAGGTCGGGCACGTCGCCGTGCGACCGACGGGCACCCACCATCCGCTCACCCCACAAACCGTCCGCCCGGGCGAACCAGGCGCAGAAGCCCGGGCGAACCAGGCCCAAGAAGCCCGAGCGGCCAGGCCCAAGCAGCCTGAGCAATCAGGCTACAAGCCGGTCAGCCGCGGGCGACGCCGATGCCGAAGAGGACGGCGATGCCGAGGGCGCTGCGCGGGGCGTACGGCCCTCGCCACAGGCCGCCGTGCGCCGCCGCGTACGCCTCCTCCTGCCACGGGTGGGTGCCGGCGGGGCGCGGGGCGTGCAGGTCGTGCACGAGCAGTGCGGCCATCAGCGTGTTGCTGGTCGCCGGTTCGAAGATCTCGATGCCGAAGCGGTGCGCGCCCGCGTACGCGGCGGCCAGGAGCCGGTTCTTCAGCACGCTGCGGGTGCGGGTGGCCGGGGCGACCGTCAGCGACACCGTGGCCCCGGCGGCGCGTTCGTGTGCCGCCCGCCACCGCTGGAGCCGTTTGGCAAGGGCGTAGTTGGGGCCCTGCTGCGGCACGAGGCTGTCGTTGATCCCCGGGTACCGGCCGGCGGGGTAATTGGGGGCGAGCAGCCGGCCGCCGCTGAGGACCCGCAGCGGGCCACGGAGCCGGCCGACGCCTTTCGCGCCCGCGTACCGGCGGCCGGACTCGTCGACGGCGTCGTCGGGCACGGCGAACACGTCGGTCGGCGTGGCCAGGAACGCGAGGGCCAGGTCGGGGCGCAGCGAGCGCAGCCGCACGGTGAGCGCGTCGACGGCCATCGCGACCCGGACGTTGAGCGGGCCGTCGGCGTACACGTAGTTGCCCAGCACCGGCGCGCCGTCGACGTCGCCCAGCCAGTCCGCGACCCGGCGCAGGTCGTGCAGCAGGTCCGCGCCGGCCCGCTGGTGCAGTTCACCTTCCGCAGCGCCGGCGACGGGCACGTGCAGCCGGCCGCCGGAGCGGTGCGCGGTCTCCAGGAGCCGCTGCCAGATCGCGGGCCGGGGCAGGTCGACGGCGACGACGTCGGCACCCCAGCGCAGTAGCGCCGTCAGCGGCCCCATCTCCGCGCCGGCGCCGAGCACCACGACCGGCCGGCCCTCCAGCGCCAGCCACTGCGGGTTGGCGGCGACGGTGCGCAGCGCCTCCGCGCACGACACCTCGATGACGCCGCCGGCGACCCAGGCGTCCAGTTGCCGCTCGAGGCTCGCGCCGTGCAGTCGTTCGCCCCGGTACGGCACGACGAGCTCGCGCCGCACCTCCCCCGACCCCGCGACGGTGACCGTCCGCAACGGGTCACCGGCCGGCGCGTCGAACGCGGCTTCCAGGGGTTGCTCGGCGGTGTCGGGGCTCATCCGGTACCGCATCCGCGAACGCAGCGCCGCGAGCCCGTCGGCGGCCACGGTGAGTGCCGCCTCGCGCGAGGGCAGCCCGGCCTCGACGAGCCGGTGGAAGTGCCGCAGGTAGTCGCCGCGCCAGTCCCTGGTGGCCGCGGCGTCGGCGGCCCAGTCGGGTGCCACGGACCGCAGCGCGTCGGCGACGACCGCCCGGCCCAGCGCCGACGTGCTCGGTTTCCCGTCGACAGTGGGGATGACGACCCCCGTGGGGACCTGCGGCGCGTCGCTCATGGCGGACAGTGTGCACCGCAACCGCGAAGGCCGCCCAGGACGGGGGTCCTGGACGGCCTTCGGCACCGGGGGGTGGCTTACTTGACGGTCACGTGCAGCGCCGGGGGTGGCTACTTGACGGTGACGGCGAAGCGCGGGTCGGCGGCGATGCGCTGGAACGCGGTCAGCGCCTGCGGGGTGTCGTCGACGCGGATGTCGTGGCCGGACTGGTCGCGGGCGGTCTCGAAGTACACGAGGCCCTTGATCGCGGGCATCGCGGCCAGGTCACCCAGCACCGTGTCGAACACATTGGCCTTGTTGACGCCGGCGACCTTGGCGGACGAGTCGTACACGCCCCACTCGGCGACCATGACGGGCTTGCCCGGGTGCTTCGTGGTGGCCCACGTGTAGAAGCCGGGGTACTTCGAGGTCTGGTTGCCGGTGGTGCGGTTCATCAGCGAGGTGAAGTCACCGCTGTGGAAGCCGCCGGGCTGCGCGTTGAGGTAGGAGTCCACGCCGATCCAGTCGATGACGTCGTCGCCCGGGTACAGGTCGGCCCACCACGGCGAGTTGTTCCACTTCTCGTAGTTCATGTACGCGATCGTCGACACGGCGTTGGTGACGCCCGCGGCGCGCAGGCGCAGGATCGTGTGCCGGTACATGGCGGCGAAGTCCTTGGCGGTCATGCCCGACCCGGCCTTCGGGTTGACGTCGTTCTCCGGCTCGTGGTGCAGCACCAGGAAGAACGGCTTGGTGAAGTTCGCCTTCAGGTAGGCGGCCTCCTTGTCGATCCGGGCGTCCTGGGCGCCGGCGGCGACCTTCGCCCAGGTGCTGCCGTAGGCGACCTTCCAGTTGAGCATCAGGGTGCGGGGCTTCACCGGGTCCGCGGTCATCGCGACCTCGTCCTTGGTCGGGAAGAGCTCGTTGCCCTTGTGGTAGGTGTGGTAGATCGCAGCGGTCCGGCCGGTCTTGCGCTCGAACGTCTTGAGCGCCTCGTCCCGCGCCACGTCGGAGAAACCGCCGGCGGCCGCGCCCCACAGCACCCCGCAGGACGGGACGAGCTTCGCGTTCACCGTGCACTGCGAGCCCGCGGCCGTGGCAGCGTCGGCGGCGAACGCGGCCTGGCCGGTGCCGGCACCGGCGAGCACGCCGGCTGCGAGGACACCGAACGGCAGGAGCCGGCGGACGGCACGACGGATACGGTCGGAGTTCAGCGTGGCGAACGTCAAGTCGAATCTCCCCTGTCTTGGCGTCGGGCCCCGGCGGCCTGACCTCCATAAGATTCCGGGGCGGCCGGAGCGCCCCCGGTTCGCCGCGGGTTGCCGTTGGGGTGCCCGCCCCACGCTCAGACCGTCCACAGTGGACATCCATTCGGGGGACGCCCGAGGGGCCCGGGATGCCCGGAGGTTGCCGGAACGGTGCCGCCACCGGCGGATGTGACCCCGGTGGGGCGTTGCGACCGCGGTGCCCGGATCGAGGTGCCGCGCAGCACATCGGACAAGTGCGCACGCATCCCCACAGACCGGCCGCACGGGCACGCCGGAACGCGGGTGCGGCCCCTACACTCCTCGCGATGATCACCGGCCGGTTGCGACCTGGCCGGCCGCACCGGGGAGGAACATTGACGTTCGCATTGACACGGCGCTCCGCCATGCTCGGCGCCGTGGCCGCCACCGCGGCGGTGGCCGCGCCCACGCTCACGCTGGGGCAGCGGGCGGCGCGGGCGTCGACGGCCGGGCTGCCCGGCCGGATCACCTTCAAGCGCGGCTCGGACATCTGGATCGCCGACGCCGACGGCAAGAACGCCCGCCTGCTCGTGGCGGGCACGCTGATGGGTTCGGGCAACTGGGCACCCGACGGCAGCCGCTTCGTGTACGCGTCGGCGAACCACGGGCCGTCGTCGATCCGGCCGGACGGCACCGGCAACCAGTCACTCACCCCGGGCACCGGCGGCGACTCCGTGTTCGATCCGGTGTACGCCTACGGCGGCCGGTACGTCATCTACAGCAACTTCTCGAAGCTGTCGATCGTCAACGCCGGCGGAACCTCACGAATCGGCGAGCAGCTGATCAGCGTGCCGGATGACGGCAGCTACTACGGCGGCGCCGCAGTCGCGAGCGACGGCACCGTCGTCTTCCACCGGTACTTCGTTGGCAACGGCGTGCCCGACATCTACCGCATCGACGGCTTCACCACGATCACGAAGATCATCGAGCGGGGGATTGAGCCGGACTTCTCGCCGGACAGCACGAAGATCGCGTTCCGCCGCACCACCGACGGCACCCTCGAGAACCAGATCTGGATCGCCAACGCGGACGGCTCGAACCAGGTGCAACTGACCACCGTCGCCAACACCGGCAGCACCGCGAACTCCACCCCGGTCTGGTCGCCCGACGGCCAGTCCATCCTCTTCAGCAGCGACTCGCTGATCAAGCGGATCGACGTGGCCAGCAAGGCCGTCGTCACGATCACCGAGGGCTACGGCCCGTCCTGGCAGCCGGTGACCACCAACGTCGTCGAGCGGGTCTGGGGCCAGACCGCGCTGGAGACCGCGGTCGCCACGTCCCGGTACAACTGGGCCGACCACGGCGTCGACGACGGCCTGCGCGCGCCGGCGAAGGCCGTCGTGCTGTCCCGCGACGACCTGTACTTCGACGCGCTCGGCGGCTCCGCGCTCGCCGTGAACAAGCAGGGCCCGCTGCTCATCACGCCGAGCGACTGGCTGCACCCGTCGACCCAGGCCGAGCTCCAGCGCGTCCTCGGCGGCTCCGGCACCGTCTACCTGCTGGGCGGCACCGTCGCTCTGACGGCGAAGGTCGAGATCCAGGTCAAGGCGCTGGGCTACCAGATCGTGCGGCTCTGGGGCCAGGACGAGTACGCCACGGCGGTCGCGGTCGCGAAGGCGATCACCCCGAACCCGGACGCGGTCATCGTCGCCACGGCGCTGAAGTACTACGACGCCCTCGCCGCCGGCGCCGCCGCGGGCGCGAACCCCGGCACCGTCATCGTGCTCACCGCCGGCGACGCCATGCCCGCGGCGACCGCCGCGTACCTCAACACGCTCAACCCCGACTACCAGGCCGCCGGTGGCACCGCGATGATCGGCGTCGGCGGCCCCGGCGTGCGGGCGCTGCTCGGCGGGTACCAGAACAACCAGATGCCGAGCTGGCCGGACGAAATCGACTACTTCCCCGTCTTCGGCGCCACGGAGTTCGAGACCGCGATCGCGGTCGCCGAGTTCTTCTTCGACCCGCCCCGCACCGCCGCCGTCGCCACCGCGTCGACCTGGTACGACGCCCTCACCGGCGGCGCGATGATCGGCGCGAACCTCGGCCCGCTGCTGCTGTCCACGCCGGGCACGCTCAGCGCCGCGACCCGCGACTACTTCGCCCGCAACTCCTCGTCGCTGAAGTACGCGACGCTGCTGGGCGGCCCGCTCGCGCTGAACGACGCTCTCATCGCCCCGCTGGGCAACGCCATCGGGGTGCCGGGCAACTACGAGTACGTCCAGTACACCGAGACGTTCACGCCGGCGGCCCTGCGGGCGAAGACCCTCACCGCCGGCGGCGCGCAACGCCACGCGCTCGCCGGCGGCAGGTCCGGCACCGCGATCCCCGGCACCAAGCGGCGCAGGCCCGAGACGGCCGGCGGCTGAGCACCCCACCGGGCTGGTGTGTCGTGGACGCGCCGACCCGGTCGGTATCGTTGCCGCCATCACCGACGGCAGGAGACCGCGTGCACATCCGATTCGACGTCCCGGCGGACCCGGCGTACGCCGCCCGGGTCGCCACCGTGCTCAGCGACGTGTACCTGCGCAAGTACCGGTACATCGGCTTCGGGCTGATCGCCGTCGGGCTGGTCGGGTTGTGGGTGCCGATCGGCGGCCGGGACTTCGACGCGAGCCCGATCTTCACGATGATCGTGGTGGTCGGCGTGCTGTCGATGCTGTTCCCGGTCTGGGCGCGGTATGCCGCCCGCAAGCGCCTCGACGGCCTGGCCGTCGACGGCGGCTACGACATCAACGACGACACCGTGACGATGCGCAGCGGCACCGAGCACGGCGACCTCGACTGGGACGACGTCACCCGGGTGACGGAGTTCCGCGGCTTCTGGGTGCTGTTCACCGGCCGGACCCCCTACACGGTCATCCCGCAGCAGTTCATGTCCGCCGCCGACCAGGAGACCCTGCGCGGGTTCCTGGCCGAGCGCGACAACCTCCCCAGCTCCCCCGCCTGACCCACCTGACCGCCTCCGCTGACGTCAGACCCTTCGGGTGCAGGTGAGCGTGATCGTGGTGTCCGTCGGCACCTGCGCGCCGGCGGCCGTCGACTGCCGCGTCACCGTCCAGTTCTGCGGCAGGACCACGTCGGGGTCCCCGGCGTCCTGAGAGCCGAACCGGACGTCGCTGAACCCGAGCCGCTCCAGCTCGATGCGGGCCGCGGCCGCGTTCTTCCCGACCAGGACCGGCACCACCGCCCGCACCGCCGCCCCGGACGTCGCCGTCGCGGCGGGTGCGGTGCCTGCCGCCGGTGGTGTCGTGGCGGGCGTGACCGCGGGCGCCGGGCCCGACGAGGTGGTCGCCGCGCCGCCGGTACCCCCTGAGTCGACCGCTGCGGACGTCGCCGCTCCCGCGGCCCGGTCGCTCCCACCCGGGTCCCGGCCGGCGACCGCCAGCCCGGCCGCGACCGCCACGACCACGATGACCGCGACGACTGCGCCGACGACGACCCGGCGCCGACGCTGCCACGGCGCGTTGGACGGCTGCTCTGGAGAGGTCACCGCCGGATTCTGCCCCGCCCGCGCCGGCACGGCAATCGGGGGACGAGCGGGGCAGCGAAACCGCCGATCCGCGCTCTAAGCTGTGCCGCCCTCATCACTCCACCCCCGGAGGAAACCCCTATGTTCACTGCCGCACCACCGCTCGCCGCGCTCGAGATGAGCGCGGGCACCGAGCTGGCCTACGTCGGCCTGCTCGCGCTGAGCGGCGTGATCCTGCTGATCGTGGGCGCCATCGGCCTCGGCCTCAAGTCGACCGGCCAGCGGGTGCTCAACCTCGTGCTCGGCGTCGCCTTCCTCGGCTACGCCGTGTACATCCTCGGCTTCACCGGACCCGGCGACACGATCATCATCGCCTGGTACGTGTTCGTCGTGCCCGTGCTGCTGATCATCAACGTGGTGAAGGCGGTCCGCGCCCGCAACAACGCGTAGCACGGCACCGGCCGTCCGTCCGGCACGGCGGACGGCCGGCCCGGGCTCAGCCTGCACAACCCGGCCTTTATGACCGGCCGTCACTACCCAGCCTTCACGACCCCAGCCTTCACGACCCGGCCTTCGGCACGGTCAGCGGGAGGTCCTTGCGGTCGGGGGTGCGCAGGTCGCCGTCGAACACGCGCAGCGCGAAGGAACCCTCGCCCGGCACGGGCCACCCGAACACGAACTCGACGGACTGGTCCCGTCGCTCCTCGCCGTCGGCGAGGTGGAACGCCGGATACCGCTCGGGCGCGCGGACGCTGCCGTCCGGCATCACCAGCCGCAGCCCGTCGGGGCCGACACCGGCGTAGCGGGTGCCGCTGTAGGAGACGTTGAACGAGCAGCCGATCGCCCGCTCCTTCGCGCTGACCTGCCGGTGCGCGTCGAGGAAGTCGCCGCGCAGCTCGCAGGTGACGTCGGTGAACGTCAGCCCGTCGGTGACGACCCTGGCTGGTGCCAGGATCTGCGCGGGCGGCAGGGTCGTGACGGCGGCACCGGCCTTGAACGGGACCTGCGAGGTGAGCCGGTCGTTGTCGCCGACGGTCAGCACCCCGTCGGCGAGGCGCACCGCGCCCCTGACCGGGAACGCCATGACGGCGTCGGCGTCCGAGCGGGCGCCGACCCGGCGCGTCTCGACGTAGTTGCCCTCGACCGCCGTGTCGCCGAACCGCACCGTCATCGGGACCGTGATGTGCAGCAGGTCGGCGTCCTCCCGCCCGCGGTTGCCGACCTTCAGCTCGACCCGCACGGGCCCGTCGGCGCCCGGCTCGTAGGTGACGGCGACGAAGTCGATCCGAAACCCGGCGTAGAAGGCGGTCTTGTCCAGTCGCAGGCTCTGCTTGCCGCCGTTGCCGGCGCCGTTGCCCGCGGTGCTGCCGGCCGTGCTGCCGGAGGAGCGGTCGCCCTGCCCGTCGTCGGACCCGTCCCAGTCGTGCTGCCAGGCCAGCAGCAGCGCCACGACGACCAGGACCGCCACCGCCGCGCCGACCGGTCCGGTCCGGCCGCGTCCCGGCGTGACCACGCGGTGCGGCACCGCGGCCGGCGGCGCCCCGTGCCACCCCGGTGCCTGCGGCGGCTGTGTGGACGAGGGCGCGGGCGGCGGCTGCGCGGGCGACGCGAACGGCGGCGGGGTGGTGGTGGTCGTCGTCGTCGCGTGGGTGGCCGGGGGTGGGGCGAGGGGGTGGGCCGAGGTGCTCGGCAGCACGGCCGCGGGCGGCACCGGCTCCGGCACGGCCGGGACGTGCACGCTGCCCAGCGCGACGACCAGCTCCGGCTGCTCGACCAGGGTCGGCGCCACCGCGAAGCGCCGGTGCAGCAGCGTCGCGACGAGGGGGATGCGGCTGGAGCCGCCGACCAGGTACAGCCCGTCGAGCCGGGCCACGCCGGCCTGCGCGGCGAGGGCGGCGAGCACGTCGACCGTCCGTGTCAGCCAGGGCCCGGCGACGGCCTCGAATTCCTCCCGCGACAGGTACGCGTCGACCTCGAACCCGGGCACCCGCACGACCGTCGACGCGGCCCGCGACAGCTGCTCCTTCGCGCCGCGCACGTCGTCGCGGAACGCCTGCAGCACCCGCCGCCCGGCCGGGTCCGCCGGCTCGACGAGCCGCCGCCAGCGGCGGGGTTCGCGGGCACCGACGGTCGCGCCGAGGTGATCGACGAGCGCCGCGTCGAGGTCGATCCCGCCGACGTTCTCCAGGCCGGTGGTCGCCACGACCGACCAGCCCGGCGCGTCGTGCCGCAGCAGGGTGACGTCGAACGTGCCGCCGCCGAGGTCGTACACGGCGACGACCGCGCCCGCACGGACCGGACGGGACAGCCCGGCCGCGTGGTGGACCGCGGCCGCGACCGGCTCGGGGACCAGCGACACGTCCGGCAGCCCGGCCCGCCCCGCCGCCCGCAGCAGCACGTCGCGCCGCCGCGCGGCCCACGACGCCGGATACGTCAGCACCGTGCGGGCCGGCGGCCCGCCGAGCACCCGGGCGGCCTCCGCCGCGACCCGCCGCAGCGGCGCGGCGACGAGCTCCTCGACCTCGTATTCGACGCCGCCGAGCAGCACCCGGCCCTCGTCGACCCGCAGCTTCGGGTTGGGCTCGAACCGGCTCGGGTCCTGCAGCGCGCCACGCTGCGCGTCGCGCCCCGTGAGCAGCCCCCCGTCGGGGGCGGCCGCCACGGCCGAGACCAGCAGCGGCGAGGCGTCGAAGAGCAGCGGCGTGTCACCGAGGACCGCCACCGTGTGCGTGGTGCCGAAGTCGATTCCCAGCACCGTCCCACCCAGAGGTGTCACGGCCCGTGATGCTAGCCGACGCCCACAACCCCGCCGGGGCGCCGAACTGACGTCACGCGCCGGCGGCCGCGGCGGGTCAGGCGCTGATCAGGGTGAGTGTGAGCGTCGCGGTGTACGTGCCCTTCGGTGCCGTGTCCGGCATCCACAGCGCCATGCCGGCGGCGATCTGCTGGACGCCCAGGCCGCTGCCCTGCGGCGCGGCGGCGAGGACCGTGCCGGGCTCGGCGAGGCCGGTGCTCGACGCCTGCTGCAGGGCCGGCGCGGCCGGCGGCCCGGCGACCGGGGCGCCCTCCGCGTCGCTGCCGAGCGGGACCAGCGCGGGCGTCCAGCCGAGGTTGCGGGCCGGCACGGTCGTCGCGCCGTTGACGAAGTCGGTGGCCTGCCCGGCGAGGGTCCACCCGGGCATGCCCGGCCGGCTGTCGTCGACCGAGACGCCGCCGAGGGTACCGGTGAAGACCCACGCGTGCCGGTGACCGGTCGGATCCGTCGCCTGCGCCGGGTGCCCCAGGACGAGGTTCGTCGGCAGCGGCGCGTACCCCTGCACGCCGAGCGCGGCCTGCACGCCGAGCGCGGCCTGCCCGCCGAGCGCGGCCTGCCCGCCGCAGATCGCGTGGTCGAGGAAGTCCGCGAAGGTCTGCCGTTTCTCCGAGGTGATCCGCTGGTCGTTCGCGGCCGTCGGCAGGACGGCGTACGTGTACGACGACAGCGGGTAGGCCCGGCGGTCGGCGTTGGTGTAGACGTCGTCGAGGCGCTGCATCAGGTACTGCGCCACCCCGTCGGACCCGTTGAACGCCACCGCCGCACCGCGCCGCGGGAAGAACTCCGTCGCCGTCGCGTCGCCGCCGTTGAACGGCCCCCACAGCTGCGGGAACCGGGCGGCCAGGTACGCGGTGAACTGGGCGCTCTCGTCGGAGCCCTCGGCGTGCAGCACCGGGATGATCGGCACCGGCGGGAACCGCCGCCCGTTGTTGTCCGCGGTGACCGCCGGGTCGCTCCAGTCGGTGATCTGGTTGGTGAAGGTCTTGGCGATGGTCGCCCCGGACAGGCGGAGGTCACGCACCTGCCGGTCCCCGACGACGAGCCGGTACGACAACGCGGTGCCCCCACCGAACAGCGGCACGTAGGCGTAGGGGCGGCTGCCCGGCCGCACCGGCCCTCCGGTCACCGCGAAGTCGGTGGCGAACGCGCGGACACACACCCCCGCCGGGCCGCCGGGTGGTCAGCAGGGGGCGTTGGACGCGCCGTTGCCGGCCTTGATGAGGTACCGCCCGGCGGGCTGGGACAGCACGTACGTGACGTCCCAGCGGGTGCAGGTCTCCGCCGGCCGGCCGACTGGGCCCTTGCCGGAGTCCTGGCGGCTGCGGAACGTCAGCCGCGCCTGCAGCACGCCCTTGCCGGTCGTGTCGGCCGCCACCGACCGCAGGGTGATGTCGTCGTCGTAGCTGGTGGCGACGTCGTCGCTGAACTTGGCCACCGACTTCGGGTTGTTCGGGTTGACGATGCCGGCCGGGTCGTAGACCGACAGCGCGGCGGCGTAGTCGTGGCTGTTGATCCCGGTGAAGTACGTGTCGAAGACCTGCGCCACGTCCCGCGCGACGGCCGGGTCGAGCCCGTCGGCGACGGTCACCACGCCGACGGACCGGACCGGTTCCGGGGCTGTGGACTGGTACTGCGGCGTGAGCTCGTCCACCGGCGTGGAAGCGGCCCGGGTCCGGGGTGCCGTCGTGACCGGGTCCACCTGGGCCTGCTCCGCGACGGGCGGCGGCCCGGGCTCCTCGTCGTCGCTCCTCGTCGCGACGGCCCGGAACCCGACCGCGCCGACCACGACGACCACGATCGCGAGCAGCGGCACCAGCCAGGGCCGCCGGCGGGTCCGCGGGATGCCCTGCACCGGGACGGGTTGCGCCACGGCGCGCCGCAGGGTGACCGGCTGGTCCGGCACCTGCTCCGGTGGCGGGGCGGCGGCCTCCGGCTCCGGCCACGACGCCGGCTCCGGCCAGGACGCCGACTCCGCCCACGACGCCGGCTCCGCCCACGACGACGCCGGTTGCGGGACGGCGGGCGGCTCCGCCCACGACGCCGGTTGCGCCCACGACGACGCCGGTTGCGGGGCGGCGGGCGGCTCCGGCCACGCCGCGCGTGGGGCGGCGGCGGCCGGCCCCGGCGGCGGCTTCGTCATCACGACGGCCGATGACGGTTGGGGCGCGCCGCAGACCTCGCAGCTTTCGACGCCGGCATTGCGGGTGCCGCAATCCGAACAGGTCCACATGCGCTCAAGGTAAGCGCGAGGTCACGTTGAGCGGGCATCGGTCGCATCGGCAGAGATGGCACGTCGATCGTCGTCGCCGGCACCCGGACGGGCACCGTCACGCACCGTCCGTCCGGGCGCACGAACCGCCACGACGATCTGCGGCCCCGGTCCCCGCACGGCGGCGGGGGCCGGGGCCGGGGCGGCTGCGGCTACTTGGGGGTGGTGGGCGAGTCGAGCCAGGTGTTGATCAGCGCCGTGAAGTCCTTGCCGGTCTGCTTGTTGACGAAGGCGATGAACGACGCCCGGTCCTGCGTGGTGTTGCGGTGCTGCTGCGCCCACTCGCGGGCGAGGGCGAAGAACGCGTCGTCGCCGAGCTGCTTGTGGATCTGGTGCAGCATCAGCGCCGGGCACGTGTAGACGTTGCTCTCCGCGAAGTTCTCCGCCTTCGGGCTGCCGGGCGGGCCGAGCTTCGCGCGCAGGCGGCTGTCGACGCCGCGGGCCCAGTCCTCCCACTGCTTCGCGGTGATCTTGTCCCGTTCGTTGGAGTGCAGGTGCTGGACGTACGTGGCCCAGCCCTCGTTGAGCCACAGGTCCGTCCAGCTGGTCGGGCCGACCGTGTTGCCGAACCAGTGGTGGGCGTACTCGTGCAGCAGGTCGTCCTCGAAGTACCGGGCGATCTCCGCCGTCTTCGTGGTGCCGTAGTCCGGGGTGCCCATGGTGACCATCTGCGCGGTCTCCATCGCGGACGCCGACGGGACCATGACCACGCCGCCGCTGGCGAACGGGTACGGCCCGAACCGCTGCTCCAGCCACGCCAGCAACTGCGGCGACTTCTTGATCACCGGGAGCAGCTTGTCGTCCGTGCCCTGCCGGTACCAGTAGGTGAGCGGGACGCCGCGCGGCCCCTCCGCCGTCTCCTTCTGGTACTTGCCGACGGCGAGCGTCGTCAGGTAGGTCGCGACCGGGTCGGCGGCGACGTACCGGAACGTGTTGCCCTCCTGCGGCTTGGCGGCGCCGGTGGCCACCGCCGACCACCCGGCCGGGACCGTGACGGCGATGTCGTAGAGGGCCTTGTCCGACGGCTGGTCGTTCGACGGGTACCAGGTGGACGCGCCGTACGGCTCCTGCATCGTCCACAGCCCGCCGTCCTTGGCGACGGTGAGCCCGAGCGGCTCGGTGTCCGTGCGGTGCGACGGCATCGGCACGGTGGCCGGCGTCCCGTGATACTTCACGACGAGCGTCGCGTACGCGTCCTTGGCGACGGTGCCGGGCACGGTGAGGTCGTTGTCGGCGATCGTCCCGGCGACGGTGGCGCCGTTGAGCGTGACCCCGTCGAGGGTGTACGCCTGCGTGAAGTCCAGCCGGACCGCCGTCAGGTCGCTCACGGCCCGCAGCCGCAGGGTCGCCGTCCCGGTCAGGGTCTTGGTCTCCGGCGCCCAGTCCAGTTCGAGGCCGTAGTGCAGGACGTCGACGTCGGCGTGCCCGTACGCCGGGTACAGCGGATCGGCGACCGGCGTGGACCGCCCGGCGGCCCAGGCGGTGTAGTCCGGACCGGCGGGGCTGGGGGCGGCCGTGACGCTGGGGCTCGGGTCGGTGGTCGGGGACGGGTCGGGTGAGCAGCCGGCGATGAGGGCAACCAGCGGCACCGCGAACAGAAGGGGTCGGCGCACCGCAAGATCGTAAACACGAGCGGCCCTCGCCTGCTGTCCCGCCGGGTGGCGGTCCTGTGGAGGTTCGGTAACCGTTCGGTGCCGGATCGTCCCGCCGGGTCCGGGACTGGGACTGGGATCGCACGCTCGCCGCGGTGTGCGAGCCGGGAAACCTGCTCGGCCGCTGCGTCGGCGGCCCGCAATGAAACACCGCGCATCAGGTCCTGGACGGTCGCGCACCCGGTGCGGGCCGGGCACGCGACCGCATTTCCGTGGAGGCTTGTGGCCACACCTGGCAATCGGGTATGGTCTTGCCTACGCGGCGTTACTCGCGACTAGAGGAGTTTTATCCAAGTCGTTACTTCGATAATGACGGGCACCACGATGGCCGCTACGTAAGTGGCTGCTGCGAGAAATCCTAAGATCACCGCGCCAATGTAGATCACCGGCGCCCGCAGTCGTCACGTTGCGCAACCACGAGTGGGTTGCAAATGGTTTAGATGAAGTTTAATTCGTCAATTCATTCATGTTTGCAGGAGCCGGCGGCGTAGTTCGCCGACGACCGGGTCGTCGAGGTCCTCGGTGAGCCGGAGACCCTCCACGCGGGCCATTCCCGCCGCGCGGCTCCGGCCCGCCGCCTGCAGGACGTCGGCGAGCACCGCGGAGGCCCGGCAGCGCAGCAGCGGGTCGTCCAGCCCGGCGCCGATGGTCAGCGCGCCGCGGGCGCTGCGCTCCGCCTCGTCGAGCCGTCCCAGCAGGCGTTCGACGTCGGCCGTGGTCGCCAGGATGTCTCCTAGCGCCGCTTCGTCCCTGGTCAACGAGTGCAGGTCCAGGGCGAGCCGGCAATGCCGCAGGGCCGCCTCGTGCCGGGCCGTCTCCAGGTAGAGCGTGGCGAGCGCACCGTGGGTGACGGCCTGCCCGCGAAGGGACTCGAGCCTGACCCGGAGGTCGAGCGCGCGCAGGTAGGCGGTGGCGGCCTCATCCTGCCGGCCGCTCATGCGGTGCGCGTCACCGAGCCGGTGCAGCGCCGCGGCCTCGGTGTGGTGGTCGGCGCGGGTGTGGGCGATGTCGACCACCTGGCCGAGCGTCTCGGTCGCGGCCGCGACGCGGTCCAACTTCAGGTTCACCGTGGCCAGGTTGTGCAGCATGTACGTCACCGCGTCCTGGTCGCCGGCGCGGTGCGCCATCTGCAGCGCCTCCTCGAACAGCGTGAGCGCCTGACGGTAGGCGTGCAGCGCGAAGTGGGCCGACGCGAGGTTGCTGGTCGTGCCGATCCGCCCGACCGGATGGCCGTCCCGCTCCGCGGCGACCTTGGCGTTCGTGAGCAGCTCGAGCATGTCGCTCTGGCGTTCGAAGCGGTCGAGGATCTCGTACATCACGCTCGGCAGCTGCCACGCGTGCCGGTGGAATCCGTTGTCCAGGGCCCACCTTGTCAGCACGGCCACGTTGTCGCGTTCGGCCTCGCACCAGGCCATCGCCTCGGCCGTGGTGCCGAACGACTGCGGTTCGGGGTCGGTGGGGCCGGGCAGGTCCGGGACCGGCGGCGAGTTGGGTTCGAGCCGCGCCGCGGCGTTGGCGGCGGTCAGGACGGTCCAGTCGAGGAGGCGGAGCATGGCGGCCCGGCGCCGCGGTGCGGGCTCCTCCTCCGCGGCCCGGGCGGCCGCGAACCGGCGGACGAGGTCGTGGAACCGGTACCTGCGCACGCGTTCATAGCTGATGAGATGCGTCCTGGCGAGCGCGTCGAGCAGCCGCTGGACCTTCGCCGGCGGCACCCCCAGCAGCGCGCCGGCCGCCTCGGTGGCGATGGTGCGGCCCGGGTGCAGGCCCAGGACGCGGAACGTGCGCGCGAGGTCCGGCGCGAGGGCGGTGTAGGACCAGGCGAACACCACCGCCAGGCTGGCCTCCTCGTCGCCGTCGCTGTCCATCAGGTGCCCGGCGAGGTCCTCGACGAGGTCACCGATCGGCACGCACGGGCGCGCCGCCACGTGCTCGCCGATGATGCGGACCGCCAGGGGCAGGCCGCCGCACAGCCGTGCGAGCGACTGGACCGCGGGTTGCTCCGCCCCGGCCCGCGACGGTCCCACCATGCGGCTGAGCAGGGCGACGCAGTCGGGCTCGGGCAGTGGCGCGACCGTGATCGCGCGGACCCCGTGCCGGACCACCAGGCCGGTCAGCCGGTTGCGGCTGGTGATGACGGTGACGCAGGTGCCGGACGTGCTCAGCAGCGCCCGGGCCTGGTCGGAGTCCAGCACGTTGTCCAGGACGATGAGCATCCGCCGGCCGCTGAGCAGCTGGTTGAGCCGGTCCCGGCGCTGCTCCAGGCCGACCGGGACCCGGTCCGCGGGCACGTCCAGGGCGCGCAGGAACCGTCCGAGGGCCTCGGCCGGGTCGACCGGCGGGGCGTCGCCGTAGGCGTTGGCGTCCAGGTACAGCTGGCCGTCCGGGAACCGGTCGCGGCGGTGATGCCCCCAGTGGATCACCAGGGTGGTCTTGCCGACGCCGGGCATGCCGGAGACCGCGACGACGCTGCCGTGCGCGGTCAGGTCGTCGAGCTCCGCGAGCAGCTCCTGCTGGCCGACGAAGTCGCCGACGTCACCGGGCAGCTGCCGCGGCCCGGCCGCCGGGTCGTGCGGCGCCGGCCCCGCCTCCCGGTCGGCCCGGGCCGGCGCCGGTGACCCGACCGCCGGGTCGGTGCGCATCTCCCGGCGGAACCGGCGGCGGAAACCGGCGATGAACGCGCGCGCGTCGTCGTCGTGCCCGGTGGCGGCGAGGGCGGAGACCCAGTGCCGGGCGAGCACCTCGTCGAGGGGGTTGGCCCGCAGCAGGGGCTCCAGCCGGGCGAGGGCGGCATGGTGCCGGCCGGTCCGGACCTGGCCGCCTGCCAGGGCCTTCTCCGCGTCGAGCAGCTCCTCGCGCATCTGGCGGCGCAGGTGCTCCGACGGCGCGCCGTGCAGGTCGGCGAGCGGCTCGTCGCGCCACATGCCGACCGCCTCCTCCAGCAGGTCGACCGAGCGCTGGGACTCGTGCCCGCTGGCCCGCGCCTCGCGCACCAGCCGGCGGAACCGGTGGAAGTCGATCAGGTCCCGGTCGACCTCCAGCCGGTACGCCTGCATTCCGGCCGTCCTGACCAATGCGCGGGGCAGGTCCACCCGGTTCAGGACCGCCCGGATCCGGCTTGCCATTGAGTAAAGGCTGCCGCGATACTCCTCTGGATCACCGCGATCCCACAAATGCTCCACGATGGTGTCGACGGCGACCGGTTCACCGACGTGATAGAGCAACAGGGCAAGGAGCCCGCGCTGCTTCGCGGCGCCTATCGAGATCCGCTCCCCGCCGGCGTGCAACGCGGTGGAGCCCAGAATCACAAACCGCACCGACCGCCCCCTTTGCTTGCGTCGACCCCCGTTCCATTGTGCGGCAACCGTGCAGTTCGTAACCGATGGAATTGGCGTTGCTCAAGATCCGACAAACCGCATCCAGTGGACATTCCTGCGCATTGCAAGTTACCTGCAATGTAACTGCTCATCGCCTGACAACCAATTTCGTCCAGCGTCGTGGTCACCGCTTCCAGATCGAGTTCCGGAGGTTCGAAGTGACCAACTGCGACTGGCTCCCAACGCCCACAGACATCGACGCTCAGAGATGGCAAACTGTCCCGTGCATTCGCACGGTACTCGCCGTCGTGCACACGATGGTGAGCTGCCACCGGATGCTCGACGTGATGGAATGCGTGGAGACCGACACCCGGATCCAGACGGTGTGGACGGTGGCCCCGGACGCCTTCCGGCGCGGGTGCGCCGAGCATCTGGAGCGACTCGGCGCGCTCGTGGTGCCGTGGCAGCAGGCCCAGCGGACCCGGTTCGACCTCGCGGTGGCCGCGTCCTCCGGCGGGCTGCCGGCGTTGCGCGCCCCGCTGCTGGTCATGGCGCACGGCGCCGGCCGGGGCAAACGGGTCCGCCCGGGCGGGCGGGGCACGCCGGCGACCGGCGAGCGGCAGGTCTACGGCCTGGACGCCGGCCGGCTCAGCCACGACGGCGAGGTGGTCGCCTCGGCCCTCGCGCTGGCGCACGAGACGGAGCTGGAGATCGTGCGCCGGCAGTGCCCGGCGGCGCTCGCCGTGACCGTCGTCGTCGGCGATCCGTGCCTGGACCGCCTTGTGGCCAGCGCCGGCCTGCGGGAGCGGTACCGGCGGGCCTTCGGCGTGGCACCGCACGAGCGGCTCCTCGTCGTCAGCTCCACCTGGGGCCGGGACGGGCTGTTCGGCAGCGTGCCCGAGCTGCTGCCCCGGCTGATGCAGGAGGCGGCCGGGTCCCGGTGGCGGGTCGGCGCACTGCTGCACCCGGCGGTCTGGACGGCGCACGGCCACCGGCAGGTCCGGGCCTGGCTGGCCGAGTGCCGGGCGGCCGGGCTGCTGCTGGCGGACCCGGCCGAGGATTGGCGGGCGCTGCTGCTCGCGGCGGACCGGCTCGTCGGCGACCACGGCTCGGTGACCGCCTACGGCGCCGCGCTGGGCCTGCCGACCCTCCGCCTCGCGCCCTCGCCGGGCGGCGCCGGGCTGGACCCGGCCCGGGCCCTGCTGCCCCAGGCCGACGCCGCCCCGCCCGCCGACCCGCGGTCCGCCGCCGCCGCGCTGACCTCGCGGCCCGGTGAGGCGCACCGGTTGCTGCGCGGCACGATGTACCGGCTGCTCGACCTCGACGAGCCCGGCCGGCACCGCAGTCCCGCCCCGGTGGCCGTGCCCGCCTGGGAGCGCCGGTGAACCCGCCGGTCGTCGTGGTGCCCGACGGCCCGGACGACCCGATGCTGCCGCTCGCCGACGTCGTGGTCGCCACCGCCCGGGCGGACTGGTTCACCCGGCTCCCCGGTCTGGCGCTGGTACTGGTGCCGGGGCGGGAGGGGTACACCATCCACCGCCGCGACGGCATGCGGGTGTTGCGGGCCGGGCCGGTCGGCGACCCCACCGCCGCGGCGGGTGCCGCCTACGCGGCCTGGCTGGCGGATCAGGGCGCCGTGAGCAGGTCCAGTTGACGCCGGACCTGGCCGGCCCGGCGGGAACCGGCCGCCTCGAAGATCGCACCGGCCTGCGTGAAATGGCGGATCGCGAGCGCGGTGTCCCCGCGGCGGCGGGCGATGCGGCCCAGCACGTCGAGGGCCGCCGCGAACTCGAACTCGGAGCCCAGCTCCCGCAGCCGCACCGCCGCGCCGGTGGCGATCCGCTCCGCCTGCGCCGGCTCGTCCCGGCCGAGGTGCGCGGCCGCGAGCGCGACGGCGGCCCGCGCCGCGTTGTGGGGATCGGCGTCGGCGAGCGAGTCGTGCGCCTCGCGCAGCAGCGGCAGCGCCTCGTCCGGCCGGCCGGTCCCGGTGAGCACCGAGCCGAGCCTGACCAGGGTGAGGGCGGTGGACCGGTGGTCGGCCAGGATCCGCCGGATGGCCAGGACCTCGGTGTACACCTCGATCGCCGAAGCGGTGTCGCCGGCCTCGGCGCGGATCTCGGCGAGGCCCTCCACGGCGTCGGCGTGGCCCTGTTCGTCGCCGATGCCGCGGTACAGCTCGATCGCCGCGCCGGTGTGCCGCAGCGCCGCCGGCAGGTCCCCGGTGACGGCGCTGACCCGGCCGAGGCGTTTGAGCATGACGGCCTCGGCCCAGCTGTTGCCCCACGCGCGGGCCGCCTCGACGCCGATGCGGTCCACCTCGAGGCGGTCGCGGTAGTACTTGCCGTGCAGGAACAGCGGCCACAGCGCGTACGCGAGGTGCCAGGCGAGCTCGGCGCGGCCGAGGTCGTGCGCGACGCGGACGGCGTCGACGAGCGTGCCGCGCTCGCGTTCCAGCCAGGCCAGCGCCGCGGCGCGCCCGTCGGGCACCGGCACCGCCGGGGCGCCGGACCGGTAGGGCAGCCGCCGCCGGTACGGGGTGAGGACCCCGTCGGCGGCGCCCGCGGCGGCCAGGCACCATTCGAGCATCGCCAGCCGGGCCGCGGCGGGCTCGTCCGCGCCGGACTGCTGCCGGGCATGCAGCCGCACCAGCACGTGGAACCGGAACCGGTCCTGGTCGACCTCCTGGAGCAGGTTGGCGTCCAGCAGCCGCTCCACCCCGCCGCCCGGCGCCAGCGCCGCGGCGAGGTCCGGGCCGAAATCGCGCCCGGGATGCCAGGCGAGGCGGCGGTACAGCGCCGCGGTGGCGGCGTCCAGCGACCGGTAGGACAGGTCGAACGTGGCCCGCACCGACCCGCCGTCGGGCACCGCGAGGGCGCCGAGACGGCCGGGCTCCCCGGCGAGCTCGGCGACGACCCGCCCGACGGACAACGCCGGCCGCGCGGCGAGGCGGGCCGCCGCGACGCTCAGCGCGAGGGGCAGGCCGCCGCACAGGTCCGCCAGTTCGGCCGTCGAGCCCGGCTCCCGGTCGACCCGCTGCCGGCCGGCAGTGGCGGCGAGCAGCGCGACTGCGTCGCCGGCGGGCAGCGTGCCGACCCCGATCAAGTGGGCACCGTCGGCGACCAGCCCGGCCAGCCGGTGCCGGCTGGTGACCACCACCAGGCTCGACGGCGACGCCGGCAGCACGGCCCGCACCTGCGCGGCGGAGAAGGCGTCGTCGAGCAGCACCAGCAGGTCCCGGCCGGCGGTGAGCGACCGGAACAGCGCCGCCTGGTCCCGCAGCGTGGTGGGCACGGCGCGGGGCGGCACGGCCAGGGCCCGCAGGAAGCAGGTCAGCACCTCGGCCGGGTCCGCCGGCCCGGACGCGCCGAACGCGGTGAGGTCGAAGTACAGCTGGCCGGCGTCGAAGCGGCCGGCGACCCGGTGCGCCCACCAGGTGGCGAGCGCGCTCTTGCCGACTCCCCCGGGGCCGCTGAGCACGACCAGGTGCGGGCCGGGACGCTCCAGGAGCAGGTCGAGCTCGGCGAGCTCGGCGGCGCGGCCGGTGAAGTGCGGGGAGGCCGGCAGGAGCTGGCGCGGGACGGAGACCGGCACCGCGGCGGGCGCGGCGAGATAGACGTCGCCGTGGATGCTGCCCGCCTGGACCGCCGGGCCGTGGATCGTCCCGGACAGGTCGTTGCCCCGCTCCGCGCCGAGCCCGCCCGCCTGCGTCATCCGCCGCCTCCAGGTGCCTCTGCCGTGCCTGCCGGGCCGCCGGGCCCGCCGGCGCTTGTGCCGTGCCGGGCCTGCCGGCGCCTGTGCCGGGCCTGCCGGCGCCTGTGCCGGCTCAGAGGTTGACGCCGCCGTGGATGTCGCGCGCCTGCACGACGGTCGACGCCCGCCCGCTGAAGTGGTTGCCGCCGTCGGCCGCGGGGGTCGCGTCCGCCGGCAGGATCTCGCGCAGCCGGTCGGCCAGCGCCGGGTCGTCGGCCATGGCGCTCAGCAGGGCCTCGGCGAGCGCCACGATGCGCTGCTGGTCGTCGGGATGCTCGATCGCGTCCTCCAGGGCCTCCTCGTCGCCGCGGCGCCGCCCGAGCCGCTCCCGGACCAGCCGGACCAGGGCACCGACGGCCCTCCCCCCGGACGCGACCGCGGCCTCGGTGCCCATGGTCGCGACGGCCGCGGCAACCGCCATCGCAAGCTCGTCCGGCGTCATGCGGCCTCCCCTGGTGTCACCCTCGGTACACACAACGATACTGGTCTTCATCAATAGGCCGATACCCGTCGATCCCCGGTTTCCCGTGCCGCACACCACAGGTGTCCGGATGGTGACACTTGGTATCGGCTCCGCTCCTCGGCACGTCTCCATCGCCGCGAATCCACCGAGACGAAGGAGCAAACGCATGCAACCCGACTACCGACTGGCCCCGGGCAATCTGGTCGACCTGTACGCCGACGCCTCCCACACCGGCAATCCGGGCAAGCGGATCGGCACCGCCGAGGTGCACGTCGTCCTCGAGGGCGGAGCGAAGTACAAGGTCCGCGTGCTGACCAGCACCACCGTCGGCTACCAGGCCGGTCAGCTGGCCGACGTCGACGCCACCCTGCTGCACCAGCAGGGCCTGCAGGTCCAGACCGGCGTCCAGCTGTCCGCCAGCAACCCGCACGCCCTGCTCGGCGACCCGCGGGTCACGCAGTACCTGAGCGCCCAGGACCGCGGCAGGCTGGCCGTGGTGGACAAGGACGAGGCGCAGCGGCACGTCTCGGTCCAGGGCAAGATGGCGGTCACCACCGGCGTGCTGGGCGAGATCGTGGCCAACCTCAAGCGCGCCGAGCCGGCGTTGCGGCCCGACCTGGGCGAGGTCGGCACCGTGAGCTGGATGATCATCGACGGCAACCCGTATGCGGGTGTCGGTGGCGGCGCCGGACCGGCCAAGGACCAGCCGCTGACCGTCCGGGTGTTCCTGGACGGGCCGCTGTCGTCGATCCGCACGATCACCACGGCGGAACTGGACCACCAGTTCGAGCTGACCCTGCGGGCGCGGCTGGGACGGATCAACGAGATCGCGGAGCAGCACGTGGCCGAGCCGGTCAACGTGGCGAAGGGCGCCGGGTACGCCGTGGCGCTGCGCTCCGCGCTGGCGAGCTATGCGACCACGCTGTCGTCCCTGCTGGGCGCGCGGCCGGCGCCCGACGCGGCCACGGCGACGGAGCTCGAGAAGGACAACGCCACGATTCGCGAGTCGCTGCGCAAGCACCTCGCCGCGGCCACGAAGGTGTACGACCTGGCCTTCTTCGTGGGCTACCTGTTCCACAAGGGTGCGACCGAGAAGCAGATGTGGGTGTCGATCGGCAGCTACGTCGAGACGCTGCCGGAGCAGGCCGCGGTCGTCGACCTGGTCGCCAGCAAGTTCTCGCGGCAGGGTGACGGCAAGTTCCTGCTCGTGGCCACCCGCCGGTACGCGCACCTCATCAGCCCGAAGGTGCAGTGACCGGGACGACCTGAACCGGCGCCGGGTCCGGGTCCGGGGGCGCTCGCACGGCCGATCCGTCCGGGCCCGGCAACCACTACGGACGCGGCGGCGTCCGGTTCAAACGGCGAGGCGGTATCCGTGCCGGATCACCGTCTGCACCAGCTCGGCGTCCGGCAGCGAACGGCGCAGCCGGGAGACCGCCATCTCGATCGCGTGGTCGTCGACGTCGGTCAGGCCGGGGACCAGGCGCCGGACGTCCGCGCTGGACAGCACCCTGCCCGGCTCCAGCGCGAGGGCCCGCAGCACGTCGATCGGGCCCTGCTGGATCGGGAACAGCTGCCCGTCGAGCAGCGCCGCGTGGCCGCGCACCTCCAGGACCTTGCTGCCGACGGTGGCGTGCACCGCCCGGTCGAGGACGGCGTCGGCCAGCTGCGCGGCCGTCTCCTCGTCGAACGGCAGCGGCGGTGTGCGCGGCCGCACGCCGTGCGCGCGCAGCACGGCGGCGCCGAGCGGGCCGCGGCAGACGGCCGGGATGTGCGTGCCGAGCTGGGCGACGACCGCCGGCAGCCGCCCGTGGTCGGCGGCGAAGCGCAGCACGTGCCCGGCCGCGACCGGGTCGAGCCAGCCGACCGCGTCGACCTGCCGGCGGCTCATCAGCTCGACGATCCGCCGGACCCCGAGGACGTCGTTGGGCGGCTCGGTGACGTAGGTGGGCACCTCGACCACGTCCGCGCCGTGCAGCCGCAGCGACGCGCATCCCTCGGCCTGGATCGGCGCGTCGAGCTGGGCGACGATGCGCCGACCGGCCGGTTGGTGGGTCAGCAGGTACCGGTACAGCTCGTCGGCGGAGCCGGCCGGCGTGGACAGGATGTCTCGCAGCCCGAAGCCCCGCAGCGCGTCGGCGGTGCGGGCGTCCGCGGCCAGGAGGCGGGCCGAGCCCACCAGCGCCAGCAGCCGTTCGGGGTCGGGCACCACGCGCAGCCAGGCCCGCACGCCACCCGCGGAGCCGGCGAGCAGGTCGTCGAGGGGCCCGCCGAGCGCCGCGGTGGCCCGGCGCACCAGGTCCGGGTCCGGCTGCGGCACCGCCCGCACGCCCTGCACGGACACGATCCGGGCGCCGTGCTGTTCGAGCAGGTCGGCGAGGCGGTGCCGGCGCCGGTGACCGATCAGCGCGATGGTGAAGCCGGCCAGCAGCGCCGGGGGAGCTCCCCCGGCGCTGTGCGCCCGTTTCAGAACCACGCCCTCACTACGGACGGCGGACGGAGTCGGGTCACCTCCTACTTCACCGAACCCGCGAGCACGCCCTGCACGAAGTACCGCTGGAAGGCGAAGAACACGATCAGCGGCAGCAGCATCGACAGGAACGCGCCCGGCGCGATCACGTCGACGTTGGAGGAGAACGTGCCCATCTGCTCCTGCAGGACATACGTGATCGGCTTGCTGGACGCCCCGGCGAAGACCTTCGCCACGAGCAGGTCGTTCCAGACGAACAGGAACTGGAAGATGGTCAGCGAGGCCATCGCCGGCCAGGCGATCGGCAGCACCACCCGGGTGAAGATCATGAATTCGGTGCCGCCGTCCATCCGGGCGGCCTCGAGCAGGTCGCGCGGGATGCCGATGAAGAAGTTGCGGAGCAGGAAGATGGCGAACGGCAGGCCGAACGCGACGTGGAACACGACCACGCCGGTGAGCGTGCCGAAGATGCCGAGCGCGCCGAACAGCTTCGCGTCCGGGATGATCGCCATCTGGATCGGCACGACGATGAGCGCGACCACCACGGCGAACACCGTGTCGCGGCCGCGGAAGTCCAGCCACGCCAGGGCGTAGGCGGCCAGCGCCCCGATCGCCACGACCAGGACCGTGGACGGCACGGTGATGAGCACGCTGTTCCACAGCCCGCTGACCATGTCGCGGTTGTCCAGCAGCCTGGCGTAGTTGGCGAAGGTCAGCTCGCCGGGTTTGGTGATCACCTGCCACCAGCCGGTGGCGGCGCTGGCCGACGCCGGGCGCAGGCTGGCCACCAGCAGGCCGAACGTCGGCAGCAGCCAGATCAGCGCGACCAGCACGACGAGGGCGTACAGCACGCCGCCGCCGAGCCGGGTGACCAGCCGGGACACCGCGCTGCGCCGCGGCGGGCCGGTCACGGCGGTGCCGGCGGGTTCGATCGTCGGCACCCTGGCCGTGAACACGGAGCTCATCGGTCCCTGTCTCCTCGCAGTCGGCGGACGTTGTACAACATGGCCGGCAGCACGAGCACGAACAGCAGCACCGCGAGGGCGCTGCCCAGGCCGGTGTCCTGGCGCGCGAAGGCGGTCTGGTACATCTGCAGCGCGACGACGTTCGCGCGGTCCTGGGTCACCGGGTCCGGCGCCAGGATGTACACCAGGTCGAAGATCTTCAGCACGTTGATGACGAGCGTGACCAGCACGACCACCAGCACCGGCCGGACCAGCGGGATGGTCACCCGCCGGAACACCTGCCACTCGGTGGCGCCGTCGACCCGGGCGGCCTCCAGCGCGTCGCGCGGGATGGCCGACAGGCCCGCCGAGATCAGCACCATCGCGAAGCCGGCCCAGATCCAGATGTACGCGGCGATGATCGCGGGTGTCACGACGCTCCCGCCGAGCCAGGTGACGCCGTTGAACGGGGGCGTGAAGTTCGACGCGGCCAGCCGGACCGTGTACCCGTCGCCGGTGAGCTGCGGGAACGCGAACGTCCCCGACCCGGCGGTGCGGGTGGTGGCGAGCACCGTGCCGTCGCGTACCGCCTCCACGAGCATGCCGGGCAGGCCCTTCTCGCCCACGTCGACGGCGCCGGGCCGGCCGCCGCCGCCGTGGCTGAAGTCGAGCCAGACCGTGCCGCGCAGGCCCGTCCCGGACACGTCGGGCGTGGCGTCGACGGCGCCGGCCGGGACCCGGTCCGACGGGAGCCCGACCATCGGCAGCAGGACCGGCGCGGCCGCGGCGGCCGGCGCGGCGGTCTGCACGGCGCCGTCCGCGGTGACCAGGCCGGCGTCCTCGCGCGGGCTCGTCCCGGAGTACTTCGACGGCGGCTTGAACACGTCGTGGATCGACACGATCGCGGCGTTGAGCGCGCCCCGGTCCTTGTCCGCCTCGTACACCAGGGTGAACGTGACGCCGGCCGCGAGGAACGAGATGGCCATCGGCATGAACAGCACGGTCTTGAAGGCGGTGGCCAGCCTGATCCGCTCGCTGAGCACGGCGAACACCAGCCCGAGCGCGGTGACCACCGCCGGTGCCACGACGACCCAGACGACGTTGTTGACGATGGCCCGGCGGGTGGCCGGCCCGGTGAACATCTCGACGTAGTTGGCCAGGCCGACGAAGCGGGTGCTGTCGGCGTTGAAGAAGCTGTACCAGAGCGTGGCGACGATCGGGTACGCCACGACGGCGGCCAGCACGACCAGCGCCGGGCCGAGGAAGAGCGCCGTGACGAGCCCCGGGACCTCCCATCGGCGCTGCCGCCGGGGCACGCCGGGCGCGGCGCCGGGCCGGCGGACGACCGCGACGCCCCGGGCCGGGTCCGCGGTGACCGGGCCGCTGTTCCTCGCCGCCGGTGCCGCGGCCCTGAAGCCGCCCGCGGGTTCGGACGCACGCACCATCAGAAGTCCTTCGCCGCGGCCGCTTCGAGCCTGGCGGCCAGGGCGTTGACGTCCATCGCCGGGTTGCCCAGGAACTCCTGGAGCAGCTTCCACTCGTCGGCGTTCGTGCCGCCGCCGAAGGACGCCGGCGCCAGGTCCGACATGTCGAACTTGATCACGTCGGCGCTGCCGACCAGGGTGGCCAGCCCGCGCACCGTGTCGTCCGGGTACGCCGCCGGGTCCGCGGTCCTGTTCGGGGTGATGAACCCGCCGCCCCGGGCGAAGATCTCGGCCGACTCCTTCGAGGCGAGATACGCCATGAGCGCCATCGTCGCCTTGTCGTCCTTGAGCGCGACCGCCTGGTCGCCGCCCACCACCACGGACCGCTTGGCGCCCCTGATGGTCGGGAACGGCAGGTACCTGGCCGTGACACCGACCTTGTACCGGCCCGCCTTGGTGATCTCCGAGCCGACGAAGTCGCCCTCGCACAGGATCGCCGCCTTCGGCTTCTCGCCGAACACCTCGGCGACGGACTGCGAGAAGTCGATCTTCAGCGCGCCGGCGTTGCCGCCGTCGATCATCCGCGGCGCCGACCACAGCCGGCCGATCAGCTGCAGGGCCTCCACGACCGTCGGGTCCGTCCAGGGGATCTGGTGCGTGGCCAGCCTGTCGTAGTTGTCCGGGCCGCCGACCTGGAGGTAGACGTTCTCGAAGAAGTCGGTCAGCGTCCAGGCCGACCCGCCCGGCACCGCGAACGGCGTGATGCCGGCGTCGGCGAGCGTCCTGGCCGCGGCGACGAACTCCTCCCAGGTCTTCGGCTCCTGCACGCCCGCCGCGGCGAACGCGTCGGTGCGATACCAGCAGATCGACTTCTCGGCGGCCTTCAGGTAGAGGCCGTACACCTTCCCGTCGACCGTGCCGAGGTCCTTCCACGCGGCGCTGTAGTTGGCCGTGACCGCGTCGAGCGCCTCGCCGCCCAGCGGCTTGAGGTTGCCCCTCCGCGCCATTTCCGCGACGGTGCCCGGCTGCGGGACCAGCGCGATCGACGGCGGCGTGCCCCCGGAGATCTTCTGGTTGAGAAACGACGCGACGTCGTCACCGGCGGACGTGTACACGGTCTTGACGCCGGTCTTCTTCTCGAAGCGCTCCAGCACCTTCTTGAAGTTCGCCTGCTCGACGCCCGACCACTTCGCCACGACCTCGACGGTGCCGCTCAGGCCCGACGTGGTGATCGGTGCGGATGTGGTACCCCCACAGCCTGCGGCGGCGGCCGTGACCATCGCGGCGAGCGCCGCGGACAGTCGTGCGGTGCGTATCACGGACGGTCTCCTTCTCCGGAGCCTGGCGCCTCGACCACGTCGATCCGCTCGGTTCGTCTGGACGTCGTTCGGTGTCGCGAATGTTGTCGCGTTCACATGCCGGTGACCAGACCTCGGGACGGTCCGCAACGCGAACGAAAGGGTCCTCACAAGATCGTGGAGAGCAGGGCGATCATGCCGCGCCCCTCGGCGTGCACGATCTGGGAGCCGCTGCCGGTGCGGGCGTGGCAGGTGACCCCGAGCACCTGCGCGGCCCGCAGCAGCAGGCGCACCGACGACCGGTCCCGCGACCGCAGCCGGAGACCGGTCTGCGACACCTTCGGCGCGGCGGTGAGCAGCGCGGCGCGCCACACCGCCGCAGCCCGTCGGCGCTGCGCCGCCTCCTGCGCTGCCTCCTGCCCTGTCCCCTGCGCTGTTCCCTGCGCTGTCCCCTGCGCTGCGCCGTTGCCCAGCAGGAGCCCGACGTTGCACGTCCACTCGCCGGACAGCCGGGCGACCACGACCGCCGGTTCGGCGCCGTCGACCTCGACGATGTACGTCTCGTACCGGCGGCGGATGCCGGCCACCTGGCGGCGCACCCAGCACCTGGCGCCCGGCACCGCCCGCATCACGTCGGCGAACCGTGCCGCAGCCGGCGCCGTCTCGAACTCGGCGCGCAGCCCGCCGGCGCAGTCGCCCACCACGGCCCACACGTCCCGGTCCCGCCCGTCACCCGGACGCTGCAGCCGCGGCGTGCCCGCCAGCAGCATGAGGCTCGCCTCGAACAGGTCGGCGCCGTCATCGGACATGGCCGCCGCCCCGTCGCCGGCTCGGTGGCACGATGCGGAACCAGTAGGAGCCGTGGCCAGGCAGCGTCAGCAGGTACGGTCGCAGGCCGATGCTGGGGAACCGGGTGTCCCCGGTCAGCTCGACCGGGGTGTGCCCGTGGAACCGTGCGCCCAGCGGCAGCTGCACCGGCTGCGGGTGCCGGGACAGGTTGTGCACGCACAGCAGCACCTCGTCGACGTGCTCGTCGCGGTGCTCGCGCAGGAACGCCAGGACCGCGGCGTTGGAGCCGCCCAGGTCGGTCAGCCCGCCGAGCGCGAACGCGACATGCTGCTTGCGGATCGCCAGCATCCTGCGGGTCCAGTGCAGCAGCGACGCCGGCTCCTCCAGCTGGCGTTCGACGTTGACCGACTGGTAGCCGTACACCCAGCCGCTGTTCATCGGCAGGTACAGCTGGCTGGGGTCGCAGCGGGAGAAGCCGCCGTTGCGGTCGACGTTCCACTGCATCGGGGTGCGCACGCCGTCGCGGTCGCCGAGGTACACATTGTCGCCCATGCCGATCTCGTCGCCGTAGTAGATGACCGGCGAACCCGGCAACGACAGCAGCAGCGACGTGAACAGCTCGATCTGGTTGCGGTCGTTGCCGACCATCGGGGCCAGCCGCCGCCGGATCCCGAGGTTGAGCCGCATGCGCGGGTCGCGGGCGTACTCGCTGTACAGGTAGTCGCGTTCCTCGTCGGTGACCATCTCCAGCGTGAGCTCGTCGTGGTTGCGCAGGAACGTGCCCCACTGGCAGCCGTCGGGGATCTTCGGCGTCTGCGCGAGGATCTCCGAGATCGGCACCCGGGACTCCTTGCGCACGGCCATGAAGATCCGCGGCATCAGCGGGAAGTGGAACGCCATGTGGCACTCGTCGCCACCGACCGTGGGGTCGCCGAAGTACTCCACCAGGTCGGCCGGCCACATGTTGGCCTCGGCGAGCAGCACGGTGCCGGGGAACTCGTCGTCGACGACCTTCCGGACGCGTTTGAGGTACGCGTGCGTCTCCGGCAGTCCGGCGCACTCGGTGCCCTCGCGGGCGAACAGGTAGGGCACGGCGTCCAGGCGGAAGCCGTCGATGCCGAGGTTGAGCCAGAACCGCACCACGTCGAGCATCGCCTCGGCGACGGCCGGGTTGTCGTAGTTGAGGTCCGGCTGGTGGTGGAAGAACCGGTGCCAGTAGAACTGCTGCCGGACCGGGTCGAAGGTCCAGTTCGACGGTTCGGTGTCGGCGAAGATGATCCGGGCGTCGGGGTACCCGGTGTCGGTGTCGCGCCACACGTAGAAGTCGCCGTAGGGGCCGGACGGGTCGCGCCGGGACTCCTGGAACCAGTGGTGGGTGTCGGAGGTGTGGTTGAGCACCAGGTCGGTGATGACCCGGATGCCGCGGGCGTGCGCCTCGTCCAGCAGCGTCACGAAGTCCTCGATCGTGCCGTACTCCGGGCTGATCCTGAAGTAGTCGCGGATGTCGTAGCCGCCGTCGCGGCGCGGCGAGTCGTAGATCGGCGGCAGCCAGACGCAGTCGACGCCGAGCCACTGCAGATAGTCCAGTTTGGACACCAGCCCGAGCAGGTCCCCGACGCCGTCGTTGTTGGCGTCGAAGCCGGCCTGGGTCAGGACCTCGTAGAACACCGCGCGCTTGTACCACTCGCGGTCGGCCGGGCGGCGGTCGTCGCCGATCGGGCGGGTCGGGCCGGGTAACGGTGTCGCCTGCGGTGGTGCGGTGTGTTGTTGTGTCATCGACGTGTCCCGTCTGAGGGATGGCGGGGCCGCCGGAGCGCCGGTCGTCGTCGACCGCGATCGCGGGAGCGGGGTGGGTGGTGCGGCTACCGGACCGTGCCGGCGAGCATGCTGTGCTGGAAGAACCGTTGGAACAGGAAGAAGGCCAGCAGCGGCACCGCCATCGACACGAGCGCGCCGGGTGCGATCACGTCGATGTTGGAGGGGAACGAGCGCATCTGCCCCTGCAGGACCGACGTGATCGGCGCGTGGTCCGAGCGGGCGAAGACGAGCGCGACGACGAGGTCGTTCCAGACCCACACGAACTGGAACACCGCCAGCGACGCCAGCGCCGGGGCGCCGAGGGGCAGCACGACCCGCCGGAAGATGGCGAGCTCGCCGCCGCCGTCCAGCCGTGCGGCCTCGATCAGGTCCGGCGGGATCTCGGCGAAGAAGTTGCGCAGCAGGAAGATCGCGAACGGCAGGCCGAACGCGACGTGGAACGCCACCACCGCCGGGATGCTGCCGGACAGGCCCAGCAGCCGGAACACCCGCGCGTCCGGGATGATGGCCACCTGCACCGGCACGGCGATGAGCCCGGCGAGGACCAGCGTGACCACGTGCCGGCCGCGGAACTCCAGCCACGCCAGCGGATACGCGGCGGCGGCGCCGATCGCCACCACGAGCAGGGTCGCCGGCACCGAGATGAGCACGGTGTTCCACAGCGCCCGGGTGATCCGGTCGTCGGCGAGCAGCCCCTGGTAGTTGCGCAGCGTCAGCCGGGTCGGCTCGCCCAGCACCGTCCACCAGCCGGTGTCGGCGTTGTCGGCCGGGCTGCGCAGGCTGGTGACGGCGAGGCCGACGGTCGGCACCAGCCACCACAGGCCGACGGCGACGACCGCGAGCTGCGCGGCGCCGCGACCGAGCCGCCGCGCGGCCCGCACGGCCGGGCCCGGCCCGGGGCGGACGGCCGGTTCGGTGCCGGCGGGCTGCAGCTCCGGCACGGCGACGGGGGCGAAGATGCTCATCGCTGCGCCCTGCGCAGCCGGTGCACGTTGAACAGGACCCCGGGCAGCGCGAGCAGGAGCAGGAGCACACCCAGGGCGCTGCCCCGCCCGACGTGGTCGAACGACGAGCGCCACATCTCCAGCGCCAGGACCGCGGCCGGGCCCTGGGCCGACTCCGGGGCCCCGACGAGCACCAGGTCGAAGACCTTGAGCACGTTGACGGTGAGCGTCAGCAGGACGACCACCACGATCGGGCGCATCAGGGGCACCGTGACCTGCCGCAGGATCTGCCAGTCGCCGGCGCCGTCGATCCGGGCGGCCTCGATCGTCTCCTTCGGGATCGCCGCCAGCCCGACCGTCACCAGTACCATCGCGAAACCCGCCCAGATCCACAGGTAGGCGCCGATCAACGCCGGGGTGACCAGGGACGGGCCGAGCCAGGTCAGGCCCGCGAACGGCGCGGTGAAGTTGCCGGCGGCGAGCCGCACCACGTAGCCCCGGCCGGTCAGCCGCGGCACGGCGAAGCTGCCGTCCGCCCCGGTGCGGGTCCGGGCGACGACCGCGCCGTCGCGCAGCACCTCGACCTCGACGCCGGGCAGGCCGCGCTCGCCGGCGTCGACCGCGCCCGGCGTGCCGCCGACCGCGGTGAAGTCCGACCACACCACGCCGTGCACCCCGGAGCCCGCGCCGCCCGTGCCGGCCTGGGTCGCGGACCCCGGCACCTGCGCCGGCGCCAGCCCGACCAGCGGCAGCAGGACGGGCTGGTCGGCGGCGACCGGAGCGCTGGTCTGCAGGCCGCCGTCGTGCGGCACGAGTGCCCGCGGGTCGCGGGCCCGCGCGCCCGGGTACGGCGACGGGGGCACGAAGACGTCATGGACGCCGACCACGACCGCGTTGAGCACACCCCGGTCGGGGCTCTCGTCGTACACCAGCCGGAACGTGATCCCGGCGCACACCAGCGAGATCGCCATCGGCATGAACAGCACGACCCGGAACGCGGCGGCGCGGCGGACGCGCTGCGCGAGGACCGCGAGCAGCAGCCCGACCGCGGTGACGAGGTTCGGCGCGACGACGATCCAGGCGGCGTTGTTGAGCAGCGCCCGGCGGATCTGCGGTGCCGTGAAGATGTCGGCGTAGTTGGCCAGCCCGGCACCGGCGCGGCCGTCCGCGTCGCCGAAGCTCCACCACAGCGTCTGCCCGATCGGGTACACGACCAGCGTCGTCACGATCAGCACGGCGGGCGCCAGGAACCACGCGGCGGTGCGGGCCGGTGCGGTGCGGGCCATCAGGGGCTCCCGTACGCGACGGCGGCGGCCGCCTCGAGCCGCGCCGCGACGACGGCCGGGTCCGTGTCCGGCGCGGCGAGGAACTCCTGCAGCAGCCGCCACATGCTGGCCCCGTTGCCGCCACCGAAGCTGCTCGGGGCCAGGTCGGACAGGTCGAAGCGCACCGTGGGCGCCGTCAGCAGGGTCCCGGCGAGCGCCCGGGTGGTCGCGTCGGGGTACACCACGGGATCGAGGTCGAGGTTGACGGACAGGAACCCGCCGTCGCGCACCATGATGGCGGCGGCCTCCGGCGACGCGAAGTACGCCATGAGCGCCGTCGTCACCGGCCGGTCGGTGAACGCGACCGCGGCGTCGCCACCGGCGACGACGGCACTGCCGGGGCCGCCGGCGCCGCCGGCACCGTTCAGGGACGGCCAGGCGAAGTACCGCGCGCCGTCCCCCACCCGGTAGAGGCCGAGCTTCGCGATCTCCGTGGCGACGAAGTCCCCCTCGCACAGCATGGCCGAGCCCGGCCTGCGGCCGAACACGTCGGCGACCGAACGGGTGAACGTGGTCTGCAGCGCGCCGGCGGCACCGCCCAGCAGGAACCGCGGCGACGACCAGTACCGGCCCATCACCCGCAGCGTCTCCACCACCGTCGGATCGGTCCAGCGCAGCTCGTGTGCGGCCAGCCGGTCGTACCGCTGCGCGCCGGCGAGCTGCAGGTAGATGTTCTCGAACCAGTCGGTGAGCGGCCAGCCGTCGGCGCCCGGCACCGTCATCGCCGCGACGCCGGAGTCGACGAGCGTCTGCGACGTCGCCGACAGCTCGTCGAGCGTCACCGGCGGCCGGACCCCCGCTGCGGCGAACGCGTCGGCGCGGTACCAGATGACCGACTTGTTCGCGGCCTTGAAGTACACGCCGTACAGCCGGCCGCCGACGCTGCCGAACTGCTGCCACTGCGGGGAGAAATGGGCGCGGACGGCCCGTTCCGCGGTGCCGGTGACCGGTTTCGCCGCGCCGCTGGCCACGTACCGGGCGATCACCCCGGCCTGCGGGATCATCGCGACGTCGGGCGGCGAGCCCGCCGCGACCTGCGCGGAGAGCATCACGTCGAGGTCGCTGCCGCCGGGGGTGTACCGCACCCGGGCACCCGTCCGCTGCCCGAACGCGCGCAGCACCCGCTGGAACTTCGCCTGCTCCTCACCGGTCCAGCTGCCGGCCACCTCGACCGTCTGCCCGGCGTACGGCCGGTCCGGCGACGCGACGGCGGTGCAGCCGGCCGGCGCCAGCAGGACACACCACAGCGCGGCGGCCGCCGCACGGCGCACCGGTCGCGTCGGTTGCGCCGGTTGCGCTGGCCGCGTCGATTGCGCCGGTCGCGTCGATTGCGCCGGTCGCGCCGTGGCGGCGGCACCGTGCACCGAGCTCACCATGGCGGCGTCACCGTGGGCCGTGCCCGGCGTCGAACACCATCAGGTGCCTGGCGTCGACGGCGAGCATGATCGCCCCGCCGACCGCGACGTTCGAGCGGTCGCTCACCCTGGCGACCACCGCCGGCGCGGCCGGCCGGCCGGGGTCCACGTCGGCCAGCTCCACGTGCACGATCCGCTCCGCCCCGGCCGGGCGCAGCTGCCGGACCACCCCGTGCAGCACCAGGACCACCGGCCCCGCGGCGGCGGGGCGGCCGACCACCGCGTCCTGCAGGTGCTCGGGCCGGACCCCCAGGACGATCCGCCGGCCGAGGTGGCGGCGCAGCGACGGGCGCCGGCGCAGCAGCCCCGGCACCGGCACCTGCTGGCCGTACACGGCGAGGACCGGGGTGCCGAGATGCTCCAGCAGCGTCGCCGGCACCAGGTTGATCAGGGGCTCGCCCGCGACCAGCGGGCCGGCGTCCCGGTCCAGCACGATGCTGACGCTCATCGGCATCTCCCAATCGCAGGCACGGCGTGTCAGACGAGTGTTGGCGCTCGGACCGGCAGCACACCAGAGCCGGTCACGACGTGTGACCGTTCTGCAAGACGCCTCACAAGATCACGCCCGGCCGGCGATGCGCCCGAGGGCCGTCGAGGTACGTTGGGCGGGCGCCCGGCAGGCGATGCGGGGCTCCCGAGGGGAGGGTTGCCGTCGTGACGCCCGACCCCGCCCCGGTGCCGCTGCGGGAGTTCGTGCTGAAGCTCGCCGGCCGCTGCAACCTTGCCTGCACGTACTGCTACGTCTACACGGGCGCCGACCAGAGCTGGCGGTGGCGCACGCAGCGCATGCCGCTGGACACCGTCGCCCGGGTCGGTCAGCGGATCGCCGCCCACGCGCAGCAGCACGGCCTCGACCGGGTCCGGGTGGTCCTGCACGGCGGCGAACCCCTGCTGTACGGCGCGGCCGGCCTCGACGCCGCAGGCGACCTGCTGCGCGGGTCCCTGCCCGGTTCGGTCGAGCTGGACCTGACCATGCAGACCAACGGCGTGCTGCTCGACGAGGAGATCCTGGCCGTCGCGCACCGGCACCGGATCCGGATCGGGGTCAGCGTCGACGGCGAGGAGGCGACGCACGACCGGCACCGGGTGCGGCCGGACGGCCGGGGCAGCTACGCGTCGGTGCGGCAGGCGCTGGAGCTGCTCACCCGTGAGCGGCACCGGGCGCTGTTCGCCGGCGTCCTCACCGTCGTCGATCCTGCCGCGGACCCCGTCGCGACCTACGAGTCGCTGCTGGGCTTCGGGCCGCCCGCGATCGACTTCCTCCTGCCGCACGGCCACTGGGGCAGCCCGCCCCCGTCCGGGGGCGCCGGGGCGTCCGGCACGCCCTACGGGGACTGGCTCGTCGCGGTCTTCGAACGCTGGTACGGCGCACCGCGGCAGGAGTGCGAGGTGCGCGTGCTCACCGGCGTGGTCGACTCGCTCCTTGGCGGATTCAGCCGCACCGAGCAGATCGGGCTCTCCCCGGTCGCGCACGTGGTCGTCGACACCGACGGCTCGCTGCAGCAGACGGATGCCCTGAAGCTCTCCTATCCGGGCGCCCCGGAGACCGGGCTCGACGTCTTCCGGCACAGCTTCGAGGACGTCCTGCGCAGCCCGCAGATCGCCGGGCGCCAGGCCGGCGTCGCCGGGCTCGCCGAGCAGTGCCGGCGCTGCCCGGTGCTGGCCGGCTGCGGCGGCGGGCACTACGCCCACCGGTTCCGGCCCGGCCACGGATACCGCAACCCGTCCGTGTACTGCCCCGACCTGTATCACCTGGTCCAGCACGTGGCCCGGCGCCTCGGCGCCGACCTGGCGCGGCTGGAGCAGGCGGGCTCAGCCTGAGGCCGGGCGCCAGTCCTCGTCGACCCGGAAGTGCGGGAGCATGCCCATCCCCTGCAGGAGCTTCCGCACGAACGGCGACGGCCTGGCCAGCCGCACGGTGATGCCGCTGCGCTCGGCCCTGCGGTAGCTGGTGATGAGCACGCCGAGCCCCATCGACTCGATGAACGCCAGGTCGGCCAGGTCCACGACCAGCTCGGCGGGTGCCCGCTGGATGGCCTCGTCGAACACGTCCCGCAGCACGTCGACGTACAACACGTCGATCTCACCGCTGACCACGATCACCCGGGTCGAGCCGGCGTCGTAGGCACTGACCGGTCGCTCGATCGTCATGATCACCTCCGCGCGAACGATCGCTGAGTCCATCTTCTGACATCCATCGGCGATCATGGAGCCGTTCGGGGATCGATTGGTCCGAACAGACGCCGGCGCGCGTCGGACGGCCGGATGGGTTGCCCGACGGTACCAGCAGCGCTTGGAACGGAACGCCAAAGCCGTCCCCACCCGGGTCAACGGGGCTTTTGTGTCACGCAGGGATGGCGTACGGTGACGCCAGCGCACCGGCTTTCGTGCCCCCCAGCCACACCTCGAGCCACCTGCGCTGATCGGGCCGCACGAGCGAGAGAGGCAGGGCGTCGAACTTGGCAGCACCGGCGTCCACCGGGGCCATCGTCAGCGCGCTGCTGGAGATCCCCGACATCAGGCAGCCCGGCCCCCGCGAGACGTATCTCAAAGAGGTCGAACAGCGGCTCGGACACCACATGCCATATGCGCAGGACGCGACGCCGATGCACGCGGTGTGGAACCTTGTCGACGCGTGCCTGCGCTACCCCGGTGCCGTCCAGGCGCTCGTCGAGGTCATCGGATACTTCCACGGCGGCTCCGACGCCTTCGAGCGGCTCCGGGCCGTCGTCGACCACGAGGTGCCGCCGCCCAGGCTGAGCCTGCAGGAGCGGCGCGACCTGCACGCCATCGTGCGCGGGCTCGCCCTGTCCGGCCTGCCGGGTCTCTACCGGGCCACGGTCGGGGCCGGCGCCGGGCGGCTCAGCGCGGACGATCCGGTGTCGGTCCTCGGCCAGCTGGAGGAGCTGTCGATCATCGGTGGCCCGCCGAAGCTGCTGGTGTTCCTGGCCCGGCTCGCCCAGCGCCAGGACGCCGTCACAGCGCAACCGCTGTACGACTGGATCAGCGGCTACCTGGAGGCGCGCAACGAGCCGGCGTCGGCGATGACGGCGGTGCTCGCCGCGGCCCGGCCGGACAGTGTCCTGCTCACCCGCACCTACCTCGTCATCCAGCTGGAACAGGACGGCCCCGACCCCGGGATCTACCGACTGGTGGCCTGGCTCCAGCGCGACAACGGCCCCGGCGAGACGATCGCCCGCGAGGCCCGCACCTGGACGTTCGACGAGGTGCCGGCCGAGGTCGACCGCCTCCTGACCAGGATCCTGGACGACGTCGCACCGGGCACCGAGGACCTGATCGTCGAGTTCATCCTGCCGCGTGAGCTGCTCGGCCAGCCCGTCGAGCAGTGGACCACCGGCGGCGACCCCGACGACATCGAACATCCGCTCGGCATCGACCACGCCGTCGTGCTGCGCTGCCTGGAGCGGCTGCGCAACCCGAGACTGCGCTACCGGCTCCGGCAGAAGTGGGGCTGGCTGCGCTGGCACGGCAGCGCCTACGACGCCGCCGCGTACTACTGGCCGACCGCCGGGGCCGACCTCGACCGGCAGGGCGTGATGGCCGAGATGATGCGCGAGGAACGCCGGGTCTGCCTGGTCCTGTCATACCCCGGCCCGGACACCGCCGGGATCGACGCCGCCCTCTGGGGTGGGATCTGCGCCGGGACGCCCGCCGCGGTCTGGTTCCGCGACGGCCACGACCCGGACCGGTTCCACTCCGAGCTGGAAGGCGCCCTCAGCGGCCGCACGCCGGCGGAACTGCCCCACCTCGCCCTGCAGATCCGCCGCGAGGCGTTCGCCCAGAACACCGCCGAACACTTCGGCAACCATCTCGCGGTGCTGTGGGACGACTTCGACCGGATGCCTGAGCCGTATGTGCTGCACACCGCACCCAGCTGAGAAAAGGATGACACTGTGACGGCGGAGCCGACCCAGGGAGCCCCTTGGCGCATCTACCGGGGCACCGGTGAGCCGCACGACGACATCCGCCGGCTCCCACCGCCGCCGCCGTGGCGCTCGTTTCAAGGCGGTCCCCTGATCGAGCCGGTCGAGGACGACGACGCCGAGGCCGCCGCCCGGCTCGACGTGATCGCCCGCAGCTACCGGCCCGAGGAAGCCACGATCGAGCTAGTCAACGCCGCGCTCTACCTGCGGCGCCCGCTGCTGGTGACCGGGAAGCCGGGCGTCGGCAAGTCCTCGCTGGCCCACAGCATGGCGCGTGAGCTGGGGCTCGGACCGGTGCTGCACTGGCCCATCACGAGTCGCAGCACGCTCGCCGACGGCCTGTACCAGTACGACGCCATCGGCCGGCTCCAGCACGCCAACCTCCGCAAGATCCTGTCCGACCGGCCCGGCGGGCAGCCGGCCGCCGAGGCGGCACAGGACGACGACGCCGCCGACATCGGGCGGTACATCCGGCTCGGCCCGCTCGGCACGGCGCTGCTGCCCGGCGCGCTGCCCCGGGTCCTGCTCATCGACGAGCTCGACAAGAGCGACATCGACCTGCCCAACGACCTGCTCAACATCTTCGAGAACGGCGAGTTCGAGATCACCGAGCTCAGTCGCCTGCCGGTCGGCCCGGCGACGAAGGTGCTGACCGCGTCCGGCGAGCGGCGCGCCGAGGTCCGCCGCGGCAAGGTCCGGTGCGCGGCGTTCCCCGTCGTGGTCATCACCAGCAACGGCGAGCGGGAGTTCCCGGGGGCGTTCCTGCGCCGGTGCATCCGCCTGGACGTGCAGCCACCGGACGAGCGGCGGCTCGCCGAGATCGTGGAGCTCCAGCTCGGCCCGGAGGCCCTGGCGGCGAGCGGGGCGATCATCGGCCGGTTCCTGGAGCGCCGGCTCAAGCACAACGTCGCGACCGACCAGCTGCTCAACGCCATCTACCTGGCCACCTCCCGCCAGGCGGGCGACCAGGGCGGCGGGCTCAACCCGGGTCTGGAGGAGGCGCTGCTGCGGCCGCTCGGTGGCGCCGAGCGATGAGCCGCAGGCAGATCGCCGAGCTGCTCGACGCGCTGCGCGCAGCGCCGACGGCCGACGAGCTCGCCGACGCGCTCTGGCTCGCGCAGCACCTGCCCGAGCAGGCGGTGCAGCTGCTGCCGGCCACCGACACCACGCCGATCGTTCCGCCGGACCCACCGGTCCGGGCACCGCGGGCGACGGCCGAACCGGTGCCGCCGGCGTCCGATCCGGCCGGGACGGGCACGCGCGCCGCCAACGTGTTCGTCCGGCCCCACCCGGCCACCGGGGTCGGCGAGGGACACGCGCCGGTCCCGTTTCAAGTGCCGGGCGCGCCGGCGGTACCGGATGCCCTGACGCTGCTGCGTGCCCTCCGGCCGCTGCGCCGGACCGTCCCGTCCCGCCGGCACGACCGCGTCGACGAGCCCGCGACCGCGCAGTTCGTCGCCCGGACGGGGCTCTGGCTGCCGGTCACCGTGCCGGCCCCCGACCCGGCGCTGGAGCTGGCCCTGGTCGTCGACGCGAACTCGTCCATGACCGTCTGGCGGCGCACCGTCCACGAGCTCCGCGCGCTGATGGGGCAGCTGGGCGCGTTCCGGGACGTGCGGCTGTGGCGGCTCGACACGGGCGCCGCGACGCCGCTGCTGTTCGGCGACACCGGCCTCGGGCTCGGATCGCCGCGCGACCCCGGCGAGCTGGTGGACCCGACCGGTCAGCGGCTGATCCTGGTGGTGTCGGACTGCGTGGGCGTCGCCTGGAGCGGCGCGCTGGCACCGCTGCTGGAACGCTGGGGGCGGGCCGGGCCGCTGGCGATCCTGCACATGCTGCCCCACCGGATGTGGCCCCGCTGCCGCCCCGACTTCCGGCCGGTGACCTTCGCCGGCCCGGCCGGCGCGGCCAACGCCGCGTTGCAGATCCGCGAGCACGACGGAACGCCCGTCCCCGCCGAGGAGGGCATCGGGATCCCGGTCCTGGAGCTCGACGCGCGGTTCATCGGGCCGTGGTCCGCGCTGGTCGCCGGGGCCGCACCGGCGGGCATCAACGGCATCGCCGTCTTCACCGGCCGGCTCGGATACGACGAGGAGCCGGCCGCCGGTCCACCGATCGGGGCGGTCGAACGGGTCCGCCGGTTCCAGGCCGTCGCGTCCCCCGACGCGTTCGAGCTCGTCCGCTTCCTCGCCGCGGCCCCGCTGAGCCTGTCGGTCATGCGCATCGTCCAGGCCGCGATGCTGCCCGACCCGCGGCCCGCCGACCTGGCGGAGGCGTTCCTCGGCGGCCTCATGCGCAGCGACGCCACGGCGCCGGACCTGGCCGCGGACGCCGACGAGGAACGCTACGACTTCCACGAAGGCGTCCGCGACCTCCTGCTCGCCGGGCTCAGCCGCAGCGAGATCCTGCACGTGCTCGGTCAGGTCTCGGCATTCATCAGCAGCCGCCTGGGCGCTACGATCGACTTCAATGCCGTCCTTGCCAGCGGCGACGTTGACGCGGTCCGCCGGCTCGGCCGACCGTTCGCGGAGGTCACACAGCAGGTGTTGCGCGCGCTCGGTGGCGTGCACGCCGCCTTCGCGGACAGTCTCGGCACCCTCGACGATGATGCGGCAAAGCCGCCGGGCGAAGGCACCGGTGGGCGAGGCGGGAGCGACGTGCAGGGCGCCGACGAGCACAGTGCCGTCACACAGCCGATCCCCGGGCTGCCCGGGACCGGCATGGTGCGCCGGGAGCAGCTGCCGCTGCGTGGCGGCGTCCCGGCGGGCAGGCCCGATCTCATCACCCGGCAGAGCCTGCTCGACCGCATCCGCGAGCAGATCGTCAACGGGCCGACGGTGCTGCTGTCGGCCAACGACCACGACATCGGCGGCATCGGCAAGACGCAGCTCGCCGTGCAGTACACGCACCGCTACGGCAACGACTACGACCTGGTCTGGTGGGTGCCGTCCGAGCAGCCGGGGCCGATGCGCTCGGCGCTGGTCGCGCTGGCCGGGGTGCTCAACGTGCCGGAGAGCGTCGACGTCAACCGGACCCTGCTGACGGTCCGGCACGCGCTGGAGCGGCAGTCGCCGTTCCAGCGGTGGCTGCTGGTCTTCGACAACGCGAGCCGGCCGCAGGACCTGGCGCCGTACCTGCCGAGGGTCGGCGGGCACGTGCTGATCACGTCGCGGTACCCGTACTGGACCGGGCTGCAGTCCGTCCCGGTCGGCGTGCTCAGCCGCGCGCAGAGCGTCGAGTTCCTGCGCGGGCGCGTTCCCGGCATCACCAGCACCGACGCCCACCGCGTCGCGGAACGACTCGGCGACGTGCCGATGGCGTTGGAGCAGGCGGCCGCGCTGCAGACCGCGATCAACATGTCGGCGGAGGAGTACCTCGACCGGTACGAAGCATGTCACCGGGCGCTGACCGACTCGCGCCCCGGCGCCGAACCGCCGAGCTCCGTGGTGATCACGTGGACGATGGCGCTGGACGGCGCCCGCGAGACGGCACCGGAGGTCGTGCCCCTGCTCAACCTGTTCTGCTTCCTGGCCTGCGAACCCGTGTCGTGGGAGCTGCTGTGGTCCGGCCGCAACGCCTCGCTGCCGCCGGAGCTGTCGGCCGTGATGCGGCTGAAGCAGCACCTCCGCGCGGCCATCCGCCGGATCGGCCAGTTCGGCCTCGCCCAGGTCGACGCCGCGCACAACACGATCCAGATGCACCGGCTGGTCCAGTTGCTGCTGCTGGGCCAGCTGAGCAACGCGGACGACGCCGCATACAGCCGGGCGGCCCACGACCTGCTCGCCGCCGCCGACCCCGCGGACCCGGACAACCCGCGCACCTGGCCGCAGTACGAGGCGATCGCGCCGCACCTGTTCTACTCGAACCTGCTCTTCTCCCCGGCCGACGAGGCCCGGCAGCTGCTCGTGCACCACATCCGGTACCTCTACGCGCGCGGCGACTACGACAGCAGCCTGCGGCTCGCCACGCAGGCGACCCAGCGGTGGGGCCGCCAGGACACCGACGAGTTCTACCTCGTCGCGTCCTACCACCTCGCCAACGTGCTCCGGTTGACCGGTCAGGCCCGGCAGGCGTACGAGCTCAACGAGCGGACCCTGCGGCGGCAGCGCGAGCTGTTCGGCGAGGACGACGACAACGCCCTCGCGACCGCGAACAGCGTCGGTGGTGACCTGCGCATCGAGGGCCGGTTCGAGGTCGCCCGGCAGCTCGACGACGACAACCTGACCCGGCACCGCCGGCTGTTCGGCCCGGCGAACCCGGCGACCCTGCGCTGCGCCAACAACCTGGCCGTCGACCTGCGCCTGCTGGGCCGGTTCGCCGCGGCGCGGGAGCTCGACGAGGAGACGCTCACGCACCGCCGGCGGATCTTCAACGGCCCGCATCCCGAGCTGTTCTCCTCGATCAGCAGCCTCAGCCGCGACCACTACGGCCTCGGCGAGTACGCGGCGGCCCGCGATCTGCTCGCCAACAGCCTCGAACCGCACCGGGAGGCCCTCGGCCGGGACCACGCGATCGTGCTGATCGCCAGCCGCCACTTCTCCATGGCGCTGCGCAAGAGCGGCATGGTGGGCCGGGCCAGGCTGACCGCCGGTGAGACGGTCCTGCTGTACGAACGCAAACTCGGCGAGCACAACGTCGACACCGTCGCCGCGGCGGTGACGCTCGCCCATTGCCTGCGGGCGGCCGGCGACCGGTCCGCCGCCGAGGTGCTCCAGGGCGCGTACGAGCGGTTCCGGCGCCTGCTCGGCGAGCTCCACCCGTTCACCCTGGCCACGGCCGTCAACCTCGCGATCGGGGAACGCGCCGCCGGGCGGCCGGACGAGGCGATGGCGCTCGACAGCCACGCCTACCCGCACCTGGTGAACGTCCTCGGGCCACGCCACCCGTTCACCCTGGCGGCCGGCAACGGGCTGAGCATCGACCTGGCGGCCGCCGGGCGGCACGACGAGGCCGCGCGGCTGTCCGGGGTGGTGCACACCAACGCGCTCGCGGCGCAGTCCACCCAGCATCCGGACACCCTGGCCTACGCGCACAACCACGCGCTGAACCTGGCAGGCCCCAACGGCGGCGCCGGCACCACGACCAAGGCCCTGCACGACCTGACCGGGCTGCTCGGCGGTCGCCATCCCGACGTCCTCGCGGCGGCCGCGGGCCAGTATCTCGAGTGTGAGATCGAGACTCCCCCGACCTGACGGGTCACCACCGGGGGGCCGGCACCTCCACAGTGGACAGCCACCGGGCCAGCTCCTCCGGTGGCGCCGGACGGCCGCCTGAGTCGAGGACCCGCCGGTGCACCGCCCACAGCAGTTCCGGCGCCACCGGACCGCGGGCGGGCCGGGTCACCAGCCAGCCGGCCCAGGCCGTCAGGTCGCCGGGCGAGTCCTCGATCGCGGTCAGGTACCGGGCGGCCGCCCCGGACCGGTCGCCGCGGACGTACGCGAGGTCACCCGGTGCGACGTCCGCGGGCTCGGCGGCGCCGGCGAGCCGCTGGTGCAGCAGCCGAAGGCGGCCGCTGCGGCCCGGCAGGGCGGCACGGTCCCCGACGACCGTGGTGACGGCCACCCGGGGCACGGCCGCGGGCCGCCGGGCGGTCCAGTCGGCGGCCAGCGAGGCGACCGAGGTCCCGTCGGGCCGGACGTTGCGCAGCCGCCACAGCACGCGGTGCTCGGTCACCATGTCGTGCGCCCGGCGGCGCAGGTCGGCCGGCAACCGCGGCGCCTCCCAGCCGGCCAGCCGGTCCAGCATGCCCGCGGTGAACCGCAGGCCCGCCGGCCGCAGCCGCCCGGACCGCCGCAGCGCGCGGACGGTGCGCCGCACCGACTCCCGGCAGCGGGCGAACTCGAACCCCGCCAGCGCAACCGGGACCGCGCCGGCCCGCGGCCCGCCCCCGGCCGCCTGCAGGCGCCGGTAGTCGGCGACGGCGAGGAACGCGTACGCACCGTGCAGCAGCCCGGCAAGCGGTCGTGGGTCGTCCCGCCAGGGCGAGTAGTGCCGCTGCCCGTCGTCGTCGAACAGGTCGACGAGGTGCAGCAGCCCGTTGAGCTTGCTGTGCTGGAACTCGTGCAACAGGCCGACCGCGAACGCGTCGGCCCCGGCGGGCCCGATCGACAGGCCGCCGAAGCCGTGCTCCGCGGTGGCGCTCGTCCCGTGCCCGTCGGGCTCACCGCGCAGGGGCACGACACACGTCAGGCCCGCCGCGATCGCCGGCGCGTACCCGGGGGCGACCCCGGTGAGCGTGCTCCAGCCGGCGTCGAGCATCGCCTGCCACCGCAGCGCCTGCGACCGGTCGAGCGGGCCGACGGCGCCGAGGCCGTGCCGGTCCCGGAACGGGTCGAGGTCGTCGAGCAGCACGTCGAGGACGTGACCCGCCGAGGTGGCGCGCAACCGGGACGCCGGGTGCCACGTGAAGCCGTCGGGCGCGCCGCCGCCGGGCGCCGCCAGCGTCCCGTCCGGTGTCCGCCGCAGCGGCACCGCCACGCCGTCCACCGCCAGCAGCCACTCTCCGGCCGTGGAGTCGAGGAACGCGGCGGCGGCGCCCGGCGGGACCGAGAGCGCACCGAGCGTCGGCAGGGCGACGCGGCCGTCGATGACGGGCACCGCGATCCTGGCGGCCATCCCGGTCCGGACGGCCACCGCGGCGGCCACCGCGCCCAGATAGGGCACCGCGCTCTGCGCCGCCGACCGGCCGGATCGCAGGCCGGCCAGGCACTGCGCGGCCCAGACCCCGACGTTGGGCGCGGCGAGCACCTGCCGGGCGGTGTGCGGATCCCGGCGGTCGGCGTCGGCCAGCACCGCGAACCACGCCCGCACCTGCGATGCGAGCGCGTCGCCGGGCGCCGAGGCCATCCGGGTGATCTCGACGAACAGCAGCAGCTGCTTGCCGACCTGGCCGTCGCGCAGGAGCCCGATGACGCGCGGGCCGCCGGCGCCGGTGGCGAGCTCGGCGAGATCCTCCGCGGTCAAGCGCAGCAGCCCGGGCGGGTCCGGCACGGGAGCCCTAGATGGCCGAGTTGAAACCGGCGACGGGCGCGGTGTCCCGGTCGACGGCGGCCCTCAGGCGCCGCAGGGTGCCGGCAAGGACGGTGTCGCCGAGCTCCGCCAGCTGACCCAGGGAAACCGCCGACGCGTCGAGCACCAGCGTGCCGACGTCGTCGATGTGGCGCCCTGCGGTGTCCGCCCCGGTCGCACCGTCATCCAAGACCGAGAACCTGCCTTTCAACCCCGTCACCGGGCCCCAGCCAGGCGCAAGTGCTCGGCGATGCGTCGAACGGCGACCAACGGTGGATCCGTCGGCTGCACGACGTGACAATACGGTGTCGGGTCCGAGTTCGCTTGACTATGGATGGTGCCATTGAAGACGACGATCGTGTTCGTGCACGGGACCGGCGTTCGCCAACCACACTACGACGCCACGTTGCGCAGTGTCATTGCGGGAACGGCCGGACTGCGGCAACCCGTCGACGTCGGTGCGTGCTACTGGGGTGAGCCGTTCGGCGCGACGCTGCGCCACGACGGTGCGTCCATTCCGGACGGAACGGTGCCCCGGGGCGACGTGCCGGCCGTGGACCAGGACCCGGACGTCGCGCTGTGGACGCTGCTCGATCGTGACCCGCTGTACGAGCTGCGCCTGTACGCCGCCGCGGGCGGCGAGCGCGGACCGGAGCTGTCTCCCGGTGCGGTGCCGCCGGGCCGGGCGCTGCAGGCCGCCGCCGCCCGCCTCGCCGCCGACGACGAGGTGATCGCGGCCGCCCGCCTCGCCGGTCTGGCCGACCTCGGACCGGCCGTCACCGACGTCCTCGGCGACGTGGCGACGAAGCGGGCCCTCAACGGCGGGACTCCCCCGGCCGAACTGGCCGCGGCCCTGGCCCGTGCGATCGTCTCGCAGGCGCTGGCGGCGGCGGACGACGCCAACGACGGGCCGGTCCCGCTCCTCGGCGACCGGCGCGACGCCCTGCTGCGGGTCCTGGTGGCCCGGTTGCACGGCGACGCCCGGGGCGTGTTCGGGCGGTGGGCAGGGGCCAGTGCCCGGCTCGCCGCGGAGCTCGGCGCGACACGCCCGGTCGAGCGCCGCCGGGCCGCGCTGACCAGTGCGAGCGCGCCGGCCGCCGGCGACATCATGCTGTATCTGGTGCGGGGCGAAGGCATCCGGCGCAAGATCGCGGACACCGTGGCCGCCGTAGCCGGCGACGTGGTCCTGCTGGCCCACAGCCTCGGCGGCATCGCCTGCGTGGACCTGCTCGCGACCAGCGCGCCGGCGAACGTGCGGGCGCTGGTCACCGTCGGCACCCAGGCGTCGTACCTGCACGAGCTCGGGGCGCTGCCGAGCCTCGAACCCGGGGCGGCGCTGCCCGACACGTTCCGGGTGCCGTGGACCAACGTGTACGACCGTCGCGACCTGCTCTCGTTCGTGGCCAGGCCGATCTTCGGCGACCGCGTCCGCGACGTCGAGCTGGACAACAGGGCACCGTTTCCACGCTCGCACAGCGCGTATTTCGCCAACCCGGAGCTCTACCAGCATCTCGGTGACGTCCTTGCCGGGCTCGGCACGTGAGCGAGGCACGGACGGGACTGCGGTGCCTGGTCGTCGCGGTCGAGCGGTACGACATCGGCGCGGACTGGTCGCTGGACGGGCCCGTGCCGGACGCCGTCCGGTTCGTGGAATGGCTGCTCGACCGCGGCGTACCGAGGTCCGCGATCACCCTGGTGGCCTCGCCGCTGCCGAAGAACGAGCCGCTGCTCGCGAAGCTCGGCCTGCCGTGGCGGCCGGCCGGGCAGGCGGTCGTCTACGACATCGTCACCAAGGAGCTGCCGGCGGGGCGGGACGACCTCCTGATCGTCTTCTGGGGCGGCCATGGCGTCGTCGACGGCGACGGCAACCGGCGCCTGTTCGCCGGCGACGCGACCCGCGGCGACAAGCGCAACCTCGACTTCGACTCCTTGTGCCAGGCGCTGCTGACCCCGTACTTCCCGGCCCACCGCCGGCAGCTGCTGCTGGTCGACGCGTGCCAGAACCTGACCAGCGACCTGCAGTTCGTGCCGCGGCTGCCGCGGCAGACCTTTCCCGACGAGCCGGGCCTGGTCCACGGCCGCGAGCAGCACGTGCTGTTCGCGGCCAGCCCGGGCGAGGCGGCACTCAACGACTCGGTCCGGCAGACCGGCGTCTTCTCCCGGGAGCTGCTCGCCGCGCTGCGGGCCTCGACGACCTGGCCGCCGGATGCGGGCGAGCTCGCGGACCTGCTCCAGCAGCGGTTCGAAGCACTGCGAACGGCCGGCGTCACCGAGCAGCGGCCGGCCTACCTCTGGCAGCGCACGCCCACCCGCGACGGCGTCGTGCACCACCGGCCGGCGGCCGCGTCCCCGGCGCCGCCCGTGGGCCGCGACGGCGTGCTCGCCATCGTCACCGTGATGGCGGAATGCCGCGAGCTGGCGAGCATTCCGAACCTGCAGAAGATCATCAGCTTCATGACCGCCGACATCCGCAACGCCGTGCCGCACAGCGACCATCCCAGGATGTATCTCGCGCAGCTGGTGCAGACCTGCGCCGGGTACCCGGCCGGACGCGCCGAGCTCTCCGACGCCCTGCGACTGGGCATGAGCAACCGCGCCGACCTGGCCCTCGTCATGGCCGCCTTCGACCGGCACTGGCCGAACAGGTCCTGACAAACACTGATCCATGCCGTTCTTCCGTCCTTTGTAGACGGTGTTTGCGAGGATTCCTCGAACCCGCCACCGACCAGCCGGACTTCGATGCCGTGTCAGCCATCGGAATGCGCCGGGACAGCCCACGGCTTCCGCCGGGACAGCCCACGGCTTCCGCCGGGCCGTCCGGCCATGATGTGGGCATGCGGTATGCGGTCTTCATCTCATACAGCCATGGCGCCGACGACGAGGCCGCTGCCGCGATCCAATGGGGGCTGCGAAGAATGGCCCGGCCCTGGTATCGGCTGCACGCGCTCAAGGTCTTCCGCGACCGGACCAGCCTGCCCAACAGCGCGTCGCTGATGACGCAGCTCAAGGAGGCGGTCGAGCGGTCGGACTACCTGATTCTGGTGGCCTCGAAGAAGTCCGCCGAGTCAGCGTATGTCAATGCCGAGGTGGAGCATTTCCTCACGCACCGGCCGATGAGTCACCTCTTCATCGCGGTCACCGAGGCGGCCCTGCCGTGGGACGCACGCACGGGACGGTTCGCGCCCGAGGCCGAGGCGTACCTGCCGCCCGTGCTGCGGCAGCGGACCCAGACGGAGCCGCACTGGGCGGACCTCAGGACGATCGAGAACCTGGCGGCACCGTCGTTCGCGAACGAGCCGTTCAAACGGGTGATCGCCGGCCTCGCCGCGCCGGTGCACGGCTGCGAGCTGGAGCAGCTGATCGACCAGGACGTCCGCCAGCACCGGCGGACGATGCGGCTCGCGGTCGGGGTGGCCGCCGGGCTGACCGTGGCGACCGTCCTGGCCGTCGTGGGTCTCGTCTACGGCGTCGGACAGGGCGGCGAGGCGAAACGCCAGCAGCAGCGCGCGCGGGCGAACCAGCTCACCGCGGTCGCCGACCACGTGCGCGCCGAACATCCGGGCCTCGCCGCCCAGTTCGACGTGGCCGCGTACCGGGCGGACCCGGAGTCGCCGGTGGCGTACACGAACCTGCTCATCGACCAGAACACGGCGCTGGAGGTGCCGCTGGTGGCCGACGCCCCCGGCGTGAACGGCGACAAGGGCAACGTGGCGATGAGCGCCGACGGGCGCCTGCTCGCCGCGACCACCGACGGCAACCGCGACGGCAACCGCAGCGGCGTCGAACTGTGGGACCTGAGCCGCCCCGGCGCGCACGTCCTGATCCAGGACGGGCAGCGCGGCAGCACACCGCCGGCACCGCTGGCGTTCAGCCCGGACGGGCAGCGGCTGCTGGTCGGCGGCCCCGGCGGGGTCACGGTGTGGAACGTCGCCGCACCGGCCGCACCGGCCGAGGCCGGCCGGCTGCCGGTGGACGGCGGGGGCCTCGTCACGTCCGTCGCCTTCAACCACGGCGGGACGACGCTCGCGGTCGGCGCGGCCGACGGCCGGTTCGCGCTGTGGACGGCGGCGAACCCGCCGGCACCCCTGGGCCGGGGACCGGCGCCCTCGGCGCCGGTGGGCGGGGTGGTGGCACTCGCCTTCACCGCCGACGACAAGGGCCTGACCACCGGGCACTCCGACGGGTCGTCGACGTTCTGGCACGTGGCGGACCCGGCGCGGCCGGCCCTGGACCAGACCGTGGTCACCGGCACCGGCCAGGCCGCCGACGGGTTCACGATGGCGCTGCGGGCCGACGGGGGGCAGCTGGCCGCCACCGACTCGCACGGCAACCTGGCGATGTGGGCGCTGAGCGACGCGCACATTCCGGGTGTACCGGCCCTCACGCCGTCGACGCCCTTCAGCAACCGCCCCGTCAGGGCCTCGGCGTTCAGCCCCGACGGTGGCATGCTCGCCGTCGGCGCCCCCGACGGCGTGGTGACCCTGTGGAACCTCGCGTTCCGCGGGCCGCTCACCCCGGTCGGCGTGCCGCTGGCGCTGCCCCAGGAGGGGCTCCAGGTCGCCGTGGCGGGCCTCGCATTCAGCGCCGACGGGCACAATCTGGTCGTGCGCATGGCATCCGGCCGCATCGTGGTGTGGCAGCTGCCGCAGCGGTACCGCGTCGCGCGGGACACCGTCATGTACGGCGCGTCGTCCCTGGTCGCGTCGGCCAGTGCGACACAGCTCGCGGTGGCGAACACGGGCAGCGTCCTCGTCGACGTCTGGAACCTGACCGGCGACCCGGGACCGGTCCGGGTCGGCAGGGACCGGGACGGCGCGGCGAGTACCGTCACCGCGGTCGCGCTCGGCCGTGGGCTGCTGGCGGTGGTCACGGAGCACGCCCCGCCGCAGGTCGAGCTCTGGTCGCTCACCGGTGCGGGGGCGGGCCCGGCGACGGCCGCGCTGGCCGGCCGGCTGCCGCTGACCGGCCCGCTGAGTGACCGGCCCGCCGTCGCGTTCAGCGCCGACGGGAGCATCCTCGCCGTCACCGACGACACCTCGGTGTCGCTGTGGAACGTGCGGGATCCGGCCGCGCCCAGCCAGGTCGGCAAGCCACACAAGCTGGCCGGCGCGGCCGGCGCCCGCGGGCCGCTGGTCGTCGGCGCCGACCGGGTCGGACAGCTGTGGGACGCCGCCGACACCGACGCGCCCACGCCGACGGCCGCACTGCCGGAGCTCGCCGGCGAGGCCGGGTACAGCGCCGACGGCATGCTCGCCGCCACCACCGACAAGCACGGCCTGACGATCTGGAGTCTCGCCTCCCGCAAGCCGGCGAAGCTGGGCACCGCGCCGGTCGACATGGCCCCGCAGGGCGGGCCGCCGGCCATGAGCCCCGACGGCCGCACCGTCGCGGTCGGCGAGGCGAACGGCACGGTCGTGCTGTGGGACGTGACCGACCCGGCCCACCCGCAACGCAAGGGCCGCCCGCTGCCGAGCAACATCATCACCACCGACGACTTCGTGACGACCCGCCGCGACGCGCAGGGCATCACGGCCATCCGGTTCAGCGCCGACGGCCGGACCCTGGTCGCGGTGAACAACGACAGCACCATCCGCATGTGGGACACCGACGTGAAGGCGGCCGCCGACGCCGTCTGCGCCCGCACCCACGGCACGATGACGAAGGAGCTGTGGCGGCAGTACGCGGGTTCCCTGGAGTTCCGGGCACCGTGCCCGGCGGGACAGCCGGCCGCCGTCACCACCACCGGTCCGGTGCCGTCGGCCGGGTCCACGGCCGTCGCCGCCGCCTCCACGGGCGCGGTCGCGGCCACGTCCGGCGCCGCGGGCCCTCCGCCGACCGCCGCGGCGACCGGCGGGCCGTGCGTCAAGGCGAGCCTGACCCTCACCTACGGCCCACCGGCGGCCGAGCACCCCGAGGAGAAGGCGCGCCTCGTCATCACGAACACCTCGGCCGCGCCGTGTTCTCTCACCAGCCTGCCGGTGGTGGTCGTGAACGGCCCGGGCGCCGACAAGGAGCTGCGGCGCCTCGGCACCCAGCCGGCGCCGGTGCTGCTCGCACCCGGCGGCGCCGCCCACGTCGACATCATGTTCACCGGACCCCCTGAGGGCAAGCCCGCCTGGGTGCCGGCGACGATCTCGCTCGTCCTGCCCTACGGCGGCGGCACGCTCAGCCTGCCGTGGACGTCCGGCAAACCGGTGGAGATCTACGAGTCGTCATCACATCCGCCGACGTTCTCCACCGCCTTCGTCGCCGGCGCCTAGCGGTCGGTCGCGGACACCGGTGGGCATCCCGTCCCGCGGCCGGCCTCCGTTGCGTGCGGAGGCCGGCCGGACCACTATCTGTCCACTGAGGACAGCTGTGGCGGGGCGGGCGCGGGTGGTGGGGGCGTGGCGGGGTCGTCGTGGGTGTCGAGCATGGTCGCCTCGTCGAAGGGCAGCTCGCCGCCGAGCACCGCGAGTGAGCGCTCCCGGTCGAACTCGCCGGTCCAGGAGCCGACGATCACCGTGGCCACCGCGTTGCCGGCGAAGTTGGTCAGCGCGCGGGCCTCGGACATGAACCGGTCGATGCCGACGATGAGCCCGACGCCGTCGACCAGGTCCGGGCGGTGCGCCTGCAGGCCGCCGGCGAGCGTCGCCAGGCCGGCGCCGGTCACGCCGGCGGCGCCCTTCGAGGCGATCACCATGAACACCAGCAGCGAGATCTGCTGGCTGACCGACATCGGCCGGCCGACCGCGTCCGCGACGAACAGCGACGCCATCGTCAGGTAGATCGCCGTGCCGTCGAGGTTGAACGAGTACCCGGTCGGCACGGTGATCCCGACGACCGTCCTGGATACGCCGAGGTGCTCCATCTTCGCGATCAGCCTCGGCAGCGCCGACTCCGACGACGACGTCGACAGGATCAGCAGGAACTCCCGCGCCAGGTACCGCAGCAGCGCGAACAGGTTCGTCCGGGCGATCACGCGCAGCAGCACGCCGAGGACGAGCACGACGAAGATCACGCAGGTGAGGTAGAAGCCGAACATGATCTGCAGCAGCGCGGTCAGCGCCTTCCAGCCGCTGCCGCCGACGACCGCCGCGATCGCGCCGAACGCGCCGATCGGCGCCAGCCACATGATCATGGCCAGGACGCGGAAGACGAGCCGCTGCAGGTGCTCCACGCCGCGCAGGATCGGCTCGGCGGACCGGCCGAGCGCCAGCAGCGCGAAGCCGACCAGCAGCGCGACGAGCAGCGTCTGCAGCACGGCGCCGGAGGTGAGCGCGGACAGCAGCGTGGTCGGGATGACGCCCAGCAGGAAGTCGACGGTGCCGCCCGAGCCGCCGGCCGCGGCCTTGGCGCCGGCCGCCTTGGTCGCGTCGGTCAGGTGCAGCCCGGCGCCGGGGTGCAGCAGGTTGCCGACGACCAGACCGATGGCGAGGGCGACGGTCGACATCACCAGGAAGTACCCGAGCGCCAGGCCGCCGATCCGGCCGACCTGCGCCGCCCGGCGCACCGAGCCGACGCCGAGCACGATCGTGCAGAAGATCACGGGCCCGATCATCATCTTGATGAGGTTGACGAAGCCGGTGCCGAGCGGCTTGAGCTCGACGGCGGCCTTCGGGGCGAGCAGGCCGACGGCGATGCCGGCGGCGACCGCCACGATGACGGCCAGGTAGAGGTAGTGCGTCCGGTCGCGCCTCGGCGCGACGGCGGCGGCGGGGGTGCCTGCGGAGGTGGACATGTCACGAGGTTGCCGATGCTCGTGACTCAGGTCACTATTTCGTTCATTGCGTACATGTGACCGCGGAAAGGCGGGCGACGTGTTCCACCCGCGGCGATGGAGCCTGGCGCGGCAGCTCCTCGCGCTGCAGACGGTCATCATCAGCGTGCTGATGGCCGGCGGCATCGCGGGCGCGTACCTGCAGGCCAGCCGCAACAGCCTGGCCATCGCGCGGGAGACGGTCCTCGCGGTCGCCCGCGCCGTCGCCGACGACCCGGCGGTGCTCGCCGCGCTCAGCGGGCCCGACCCGGCCGCCGTGCTCCAGCCCATCGCCGAACGCATCCGCGTCGACACCGGCACCACGTTCGTGGTCGTGATGAGCCCGCGCGGCATCCGGTACAGCCACCCCGATCCCGCCCAGATCGGCGGCCAGTTCATCGGGCACATCGAGGGTGCCACAGCCACCGAACCGGTGACGGAGACGTACACCGGCACGCTCGGCCGGTCGGTGCGCGCGGTCGTGCCGATCCTCGACGGCGGTCAGGTGCGCGGCCGGGTCGGCGTGGGGATCCTGCTGGACACCGTCAGCCGCGGGCTGCGGCAGCAGTTTCCGCTGCTGCTCGGCGCCGCGGCGATCGCGCTGCTGCTCGCCGGGGCCGGCTCCTGGCTGGTCGGCCGGTGGATGCGCCGCCAGACGCACGACCTAGGCCCGGCCGAGCTGGCCCGGATGTACGAGTTCTACGACGCGGTGCTGCACGCGGTCCGCGAGGGGCTGCTGCTGCTCGACCGGCAGGGCCGGCTGCAGCTGGCCAACGACGAGGCCCGCCGGCTGCTCGGCCTCGACGGCGACCCCGTCGGCCGGTCGATCGGCGCCGTCGGCCTGCCGGAGTCCCTGGCCCAGGCCCTCGCGGCGGGGCAGGCGCGCACCGACGAGATCCACCTCACCGGCGACCGGGTGCTCGTCGTCAACCAGGCCCCGGCGCGGTGGGACGACGTCGAGCTCGGCACCGTGGTGACCCTGCGGGACCACACCGAGCTGCAGGCCCTCACCGGCGAGCTCGACTCGGTGCGCGGCTTCGCCGAGGCCCTGCGCGCGCAGGCGCACGAGTCGGCCAACCGGCTGCACACGGTCGTGTCGCTCATCGAGCTGGGCCGGGCGCCGCAGGCGCTGCAGTTCGCGGCCGCGGAGATCGCCGCCGCCCAGCAGCTCACGGACCAGGTCGTCGGCGCGGTGCGGGAACCCGTCCTCGCCGCGCTCCTGCTCGGCAAGGTCACGCAGGCCAGCGAGCGCGGCGTGGAGCTGCTCGTCGCCGAGGACGCCGACGTGCCCGAGGGCGCCGTCGCCCCGCGGGACCTGGTGACCATCGTGGGCAACCTGCTGGACAACGCGATCGACGCGGCCGTCGCCGCGGCGCCGCCGCGGTGGGTGCGCATGGGCGGCGAGGTCCGCGACGGCGAGCTGGTGCTGCGGATCAGCGACAGCGGACCCGGCCTGGAGCCGGCCGACGTCACGCGGGCGTTCCGCCGCGGCTGGTCGACCAAGCAGCCGGCCGGCCGGGGGCTCGGGCTGGCGCTGGTCGGCCAGGCGATCGGCCGCAACGGCGGCACGATCGAGGTCGCCGGCTCCGCGTTCACGATCCGCCTGCCGGCGCCGGCAAAGGTGCCACCCGAGGTGCTGCCAGAGGTGCCGGCCGAGGTGCCGCGGTGATCCGGGTCCTGGTCGTGGAGGACGAGCCGATCGCCGCCGACGCGCACGTCGTCTACGTCGGGCGGGTGCCCGGCTTCGTGGTCGCCGGCCGCGCCGCCACCGGCGCCGACGCGCTGCGCCGGCTCGGCCGGGTGCCGGTCGACCTGGTGCTGCTCGACATGCACCTGCCGGACCTGCACGGGCTCGAGGTCGTGCGCGCGATGCGGGCCGCCGGGCACCACGCCGACGTGATCGCCGTGACGTCCGCCCGGGACCTGGCGGTGGTGCGCGCGGCGGTGTCGCAGGGCATCGTGCAGTACCTGCTCAAGCCGTTCGTGTTCGCGACCTTCCGGGACAAGCTCGAACGCTACCGGGGCTACCGCCAGCAGGTGCTCGACGCCGGCTCCGTCACGGGCCAGCACGAGGTCGACCGGCTGCTGGCCACGTTGCGCAGCGCCGACCCGGTCAACCTGCCCAAGGGCATGAGCCAGGAGTCGCTCGACGCGGTCTGCGCGTCCCTGCGCGGCGCCGCCGCGGGCAGGTCGGCCGCCGAGGTCGCCGCGGTGCTCGGCGCGTCGCGGGTGACGGCGCGGCGCTACCTGGAGCACCTCGCCGACGTCGGGCTCGCCTCCCGGCACGCCCGGTACGGCAACGCCGGCCGCCCCGAGGTCGAGTACCGCTGGACAGCGTGACCCGACCGGCGTCGCCGGTGTCGTACCGGTGATCGGCGGGTACAGCGCGTCGGTCGTGCTCCTCGCGCCGCGCAGCCTCGAACGCTGGCGTGCGCACCGGATCCAGCGGGAAGAAGGTAGGCAGATGTCCACCAGCAAGCAGCAGATGTCCACCGGCAACCAGCGCGTGTTCCTCGCCGGGGCGTCCGGCGTGATCGGCCGGCGGCTGATCCCCCGGCTGGTCAAGGCCGGGCACGTGGTCGGTGGCATGACGCGGTCGCCCGACAAGACCGACCTGATCGGCCGGCTCGGCGCCGAACCGATCCTCTGCGACGTCTTCGACCGCGACGCGCTGATCCAGGCCGTCCGTGACTTCGCACCGGACGTGATCCTCAACGAGCTCACCGACCTGCCGGACGACATCGAGAGCATCGGCGCCCACGCGGAGATGAACGCCCGCATCCGCACCGAGGGAAACCAGAACCTGATCGACGCCGCCCGCAGCAGCGGCTCGCCCAGGATCCTGGCGCAGACCGTCGCCTGGCAGCTGCCCGAAGGGCCGGACGCCGCGGCCTCGGCGCAGCTGGAGCGCTCCGTCCTCGCCGAGGACGGCGTCGTGCTGAGCTACGGCCAGTTCTACGGCCCCGGCACCTACCACGAGAACAACATCCCCGCGGAGCCGCGGATCCAGATCGACCGCGCCGCCGACCGGACCGTCGCGCTGCTGGACGCGCCGTCGGGCGTCGTCGTCATCACCGACTGACGACCACCGCCGGTGGGGCCGAGCGGAGGAGGAGATAGCGGATGATGCCGCGTGCCCGCGCCCGCTTGCCCCCGCGGGCGGGCCGCCGGGCTCCATACGCTGTGCTGATGTCGAAGACGACCCGTGCCCGGCGTGACACCGTCGAGCGTGTGCCACGGCCCACCGTGTTCGTGCTGTTCGGCGCGACCGGCGACCTTGCGAAACGGATGGTGCTGCCGGCGTTCGCCACGCTCGCCGCCGAGGGACTCCTGCCGAAGGAGTGGGTACTGATCGGCAACGGCCGCGGCGACATCGCGCACGAGGACTTCCGCGAGCACGTGCACAAGGCGCTGAGCGAGTTCGGGCCGCGGCCGGAACGGCGGTGGTGGCGTGACTTCGAGCAGCGGCTGCTGTTCGCCGGTGGCGGGTTCGGCGCCGACAACCCGGGCAGCCTGCTCGACGTCATCGGGCAGGCCCGCTCCCGGGTCGGCGAGGCGGCGCAGCTCGTGCACTACCTCGCCGTCCCGCCGGTCGCGTTCGGCGGGCTCACCGAGGCGCTGGGCGCGCACGGCCTCGCCGGCGACGCGCGGGTCGTCTACGAGAAGCCGTTCGGCACCTCACCGCAGACCTTCCGCGCGCTGAACCGCACGGTGCGGCGGGTCCTCGACGAGTCGCAGGTGTACCGGATCGACCACTTCCTCGGCAAGGAGGCGACCCAGGACCTGCACGTGCTGCGCTTCGCCAACGAGGTCTTCTCCGCCATGTGGGACCGCGACCACATCGAGTCCGTGCAGATCGACGTGCCGGAGACCCTCGGCGTCGACGACCGCGCGGGGTTCTACGACGCCACCGGCGCGGTGCTGGACATGCTGGTGACGCACCTGTTCCAGGTCGCCGCCGAGGTCGCGATGGAGACCCCGGCGAGCCTCGGTGCCGCCGACCTGCAGGCGGCGCGGGAGAAGGTGATCCGCTCGTTCCGGCCGCTGGACCCGGCCGAGGTGGTGCTCGGGCAGTTCGCCGGCTACCGGGACGTGCCGGGGGTGGCGCCCCGGTCGAAGACGGACACGTTCGTCGCCGCGCGGCTGTGGATCGACAACCCGCGCTGGCGCGGGGTGCCGTTCCTGCTGCGGACCGGCAAGCGGATGGCCGCCAGCGAGCAGCGCGTCAGCATCGTGCTGCGCACCCCGCAGTGCCCGTTCCCCGGCCTGCCCGAGCAGACGAACCTGCTGTCCTTGTCCCTGTCCGGCTCCGGCGAGATCGACCTGCGGCTGCTCGCGAAGCGGCCCGGGGTCGGCCTGCGCGTCGAACCCGCGACCGCGCGGCTGCCGCTGTCCCAGTTGCCGGACGCCGCGCCCCTGCCGCCGTACGTGCGGCTCATCCACGACGTCCTGATCGGCGACCGTTCGCTGTTCACCCGGCCGGACGGGCTGTCGGCGGTGTGGAAGGTCGCGCAGCCGCTGCTGGACGACCCGCCCCGCCTCGCCACGTACGCGCAGGGCTCCTGGGGCCCGGCCCGGGCGCGGGCGCTCGCCGCGCCGCAGCGGTGGCTGCTCGGCGAGTAGGAGGGCCCGCGTTTGTGCGCGGCCGTCGCGGGCAGAGCCCTCGCGTGAACGTCCTCGAAGGAGCCACCTGGGCCAGGCGGGAGGACGCGCGGCTGCTGTCCGGCCGGGGCCGCTACGTCGCCGACATCAAGGTCCCGGGCTGTCTGGACGCGGTGTTCGTGCGCTCCCGCGTCGCGCACGGCACGCTGCGCGACGTCGACTGCACCGCCGCCTGGCGGGTGCCCGGGGTGATCGGCGCCTGGTCGGCCGCGGACCTGCGGGACCTGCCGCCGTGCGGGCACGCGACGACCGACCTGCCGGACCTGCCGCCCATGCCGCACACGGTGCTGGCGAAACTGTCCTCGGACGAGGCGGTGGCCGGCCGGGAATGGCCGGTGCTGGTGAAGGACCGCGTCCGGTACCCGGGTGAGGCCGTCGCGGTCGTCGTGGGCGAGGACCGGTACCGGGCCGAGGACGGCGCGGCGGAGGTCACGTTCCGCATCGACCCGCTGCCGGCGATGGTGACGCCCACGGCGGCGCTGGAGGGCACGGTCCGCCTGTTCGACGGGCTGAGCAACATCGCCCTCGAAGGGTCGACCGGCCAACCCGTCGACGAGTCGGTGTGGCAGCGCGCGGCGGCCGTGGTCGAGGGCCGGTACCGCCAGGCGCTGCTGATGCCGACGCCGATGGAGTGCCGGACGCTGCTCGCGGTCCCCGAGGGCGACCGGCTGACGGTGTGGTCGGGGCATCAGGCGCCGCACCGGCTGCGCCGGGAACTGGCCGCCGCCCTCGGCTGGCCGATCGACCGGATCCGGGTCGTGGTGCCCGACACCGGCGGCGCGTTCGGCTCGAAGAGCGCGTCGTTCCCCGAGTACGTCGCGGTCGCGTTCCTGGCGGTGCGGCTCGGGCGGCCGGTCCGCTGGATCGAGGACCGCCTCGAGTCGATGCTGGTCGCGACCCGCGGCCGGGGCCAGGACCAGCACGTACGGCTCGCCGCCGACGCCGACGGCCACCTGCTCGCCTACGAGCTGCACATCGACGCCGACGTGGGCGCCTACCCGCACATCGGGGCGGGGCTGCCGATGCAGACCGCGTGGATGGCGACCGGCCCGTACACCACCCCGCGGGTGCACGCGACGCTGCGGTCGGTGCTGACCAACACGATGACCACCTACCCGTACCGCGGGCCCGGCCGGGCCGAGGCGACCATGGCCCTGGAACGGTCGATGGACACCCTCGCCGACCGGCTGGGCCTGGACCCGGCGGAACTGCGCCGGCGCAACCTCATCCCGCCCGACCGGTTCCCGTACCAGACACCGACCGGCCGCCGCTACGACAGCGGCAACTACGCCGCCGCGCTCGACCTGGCCCTGGAAACCCTCGGCTACGACGGGTGGCGCGCGGAGCAGACCCGGCGCCGCGCGGACCCCGACGCCCTGCCGCTGGGCATCGGGCTGTCCTGCTACGTGGAGCGCTCCGGCGGCGAACCCGGCGGGCTGCACGAGTTCGGCAGCCTCGAGGTCGACGAGGACGGCACGATCACCGCCCGGTGCGGCGCCGTCTCCAGCGGCCAGAGCCACGAGACGGTCCTGCCCGCGCTGGTCGCCACGACCCTCGGCGTGGACGAGGCCCGGGTCCGGCTGGTCGACGGCGACACCGGCGAACAGCCCGACGGGATCGGCTCCTTCGCCAGCCGGACGGCACAGGTCTCCGGCGCGCTGCTGCAGCACCTGTCCGCGCTGCTGGCCGACGAGGCCCGGGACCGGGCCGCGAAACTGTGGGACCTGCCGCCGGAGACCGTACGGTGGTCCGACGGCACCGTGCACGGCTTGCAGGACGGCGCACCGGCCATGGACCTCGCCGAGCTGGTGCGGGCCACCGGCCCGCTGCGGGTCGACGAGCGCTTCGAGTCGGGGATGGCGTTCCCGTTCGGCACCCACGCCGCGGTCGTCGAGGTGGACCCGGAGCTCGGCACCGTCCGCGTACTGCGACTGGTGATCGTGGACGACTGCGGCGTGGTCCTCAACCCGGCGGTGGTCCGCGCGCAGTCGTTCGGGTCCGCGGTGCAGGGCCTCGGCCAGGCGCTGTACGAGGGCATGTGCTTCGACGACGGCGGCGTGCCCAGGCTCGCCGACGGCCTGCTGGACTACCTGCTGCCGACGGCCGCCGAGGTCCCGCCGGTCGAGGTCCGGGACACCCGCACGCCGAGCCCCGCGACGCAGCTGGGCGCCAAGGGAGCCGGCGAGTCCGGCTGCATCGGCACCCCCGCCGCGGTGCTCAACGCCGTGGCGGACGCGCTGCGGCCCGCCGACCGGGACCTGCTGCAGCTGCCGCTCACCCCGGACCTGGTGTGGCGGGCGGCCAACGCCGCGGACCTGCGGGGGGCCGACCGGTGAAGCCACCCGTGTTCGACTACGTCGCACCACGGTCGGTCCGCGAGGCCGTCGACGCGCTCGGCGATCCCGGACGCGACGCCGCGGTCATCGCCGGCGGGCAGAGCCTGCTGCTGGAGATGCACCTGACCCGGCGGAAACCCGACCTGGTGGTCGACATCAACGGGGTCGCCGGCCTCGACGGCCTCGGCGTCGACGGCGACTCGCTGCGGGTCGGCGCCCTGGTCCGGCACGCGGCCTTCGAGGCGCCGCACGCCGTGCCGGGCCCGCTCGGCGCGCTGCTCGGGCAGGCCGTGACGAACATCGCGCACCCGCCGATCCGCACCCGCGGCACCCTGGTCGGCAGCCTCGCCTGGGCGCACCCGGCGTCGGAGTGGTGCGCGGTGGCCCTGGCCCTGGACGCCGACCTCGCCCTGCAGGACCGCGACGGCACCCGGCAGGTCGCGGCCCGCGACTACTTCCAGGGGCCGTACCAGACCGCCCGCCGCCCCCGGGAGCTGATCACGTCCGTGCGCTTCCCGCTGCTCGGCGACGACACCGGGGTCGGCTTCGTCGAGCACCGGCGCACGCACTTCAGCTTCGCCACGGTGGCCGTCGCCACGGCGCTGACCGTCCGCGACGGCGTGATCAGCGACGCCCGGATCGGGCTGGTCAACGCCGCGGACCGACCGGTGCGGGCACTGGCCGCCGAGCGGACCCTGATCGGTGCCGCGGCCGGCGAGCACCTGGCCGGCCACGCGGGCCGCACCGCCGCCGAGCGCCTGTTCGACCGCGCGGGACGCATCGCCGCCGAGCAGGACGCCGCACCGGTCGACGAGCCGTACGCCGACGCCGGATACAAGCGGCAGGCCGTCGCGGTCCTGACCGGCCGGGCCCTGCGCCGGGCGGCGACGGACCAGCGGTCGCGCGCCACCGAACGCAGGGAAGGGCCCCGATGAAGATCACCCTCAACGTCAACGCCAGGCGGTACCCGCTCGACGTGGAGCCCCGCCGGATCCTCGCCGACGTGCTGCGGGAGGACTGCCGGCTCACCGGTACCCACCTCGGCTGCGAACACGGCGTCTGCGGGGCCTGCACGGTGCTGGTGGACGGCGAGGCGGTCCGGTCCTGCCTCATGCTGGCCGTGCAGTGCGACGGCCGGTCGGTGCGCACCGTGGAGGGCCTCGCCGGGGCCGACGGCGGACCGCACCCGCTGCAGCGCGCGTTCTCCGCCGAACACGCCCTGCAGTGCGGCTTCTGCACCCCCGGCTTCCTGATGGTCGCCGCCGGCGCACTGGACGCCGACCCCGCGCTCGCCGAGCACCCGGAACGCGTCGACCGCCTGGTCGGCTCCAACCTCTGCCGGTGTACCGGCTACGAACCGATCCGGCGGGCCATCCTGCGCGCGGCGAACGACCGGCGGCCACCGGCCGCGGACGATCACGACCGTGGCACCGGCTGACGGAGGGCCCGGCCACCTCGCGGAGGTCGTCGGCGCGGCGGGCGCATAGGATCGCCGGAATGGCGCTGCGACCCGTGCACGTGAACATCAAGGCCCTCGACCACTCGGCGGTCGGCCGGTTCTGGGCGGAAGCGCTCGGCTGGCAGGTCTTCAGCGGGGCGTCCGGCGTGACCACCTACGTCGGGCCCGCCGGCGACTTCGTCTGGCCGGACCCGGTCGCCGTCGGCGTCGACGTCGTCACCGTCCCGGAGCCCAAGACCGCGGCGAAGAACCGGGTGCACCTCGACCTCGCCACCACCTCCGCGGCCCACCAGGCGGAGCTGGTCGCGCGCCTGCGGGCGCTCGGCGCGACGCCCGCCGACGTGGGCCAGGGCGACGTGCCGTGGACGGTCCTCGCCGACCCGGAGGGCAACGAGTTCTGCGTGCTGGAGCCCCGGGAGATCTACCGGGACACCGGGCCGATCGCCGCGGTGGTGGTCGACTGCGCCGACCCGCCGGCCATGGCCCGGTTCTGGAGTGCGGCGACGGACTGGACGCTGCGTTCGGTGGCCGGCGATCACGCGGTGCTGCGCTCCGCCAGGGACACCGGCCCGTATCTCGAGTTCCTCCGCACGCCCGGCAGGAAGACCGCGCCGGACCGCGTCCATCTCGACCTGCTGCCCTACCCCGGTGACGACCAGGCGGCGGAGGTGGCCCGGCTGCGGGCCCTCGGCGCCACCGACCTCGACCTCGGCCAGGGCGACGTCCCGTGGACGTGCCTGACCGACCCGGACGGCCACGAGTTCTGCGTCCTCGCCCTGCCCTGACCCGGCGCGCCGTGGCCGGTCCCGGCCGTCAGCGGCCCGGCCCCTGCCAGAACCCGTCCGGCAGCGCGGCCACCTCGGTCCCGGACCGTTCCAGGTCCGCGGCCCACGGCAGCATGCGCTGGAACGTCGGCGCACCGCCGTCGGCGAGCCGCCGGATCATCGCGGCGTTGCGCTCGACCCGTCCGATGATCGCGTCGCGGACCACGGTCCGGTCGCCGGTGTACCCATACGCGTCCAGCAGCAGGTGCAACCGCCGGTGCCGGTCGGCCCCGGCACCGAATCCGGCCTGCGCGGCGAGCTCCGCCGGGAGCAGCGGCACCCAGGTCAGCGCCGAGAACGCGAGGTCGTCCTCGCGCCGGGACGGCCCGGCGGTGTCCCAGTCCACGAAGCCGACCAGGGCGCCGTCGGCCCACACGGCATTCCACGGCGACGCGTCCAGATGCGCGATCAGCAGCCCCGGCCGCCACGGCCGGCCGGTGAACCAGACCGCGTCCTCGGCCGGCCGGAACGCCGCGGTCGCGTCGTGCAGCCGCCGAAGCCACGCACCGACCTGCCGGAGCGCGTCGTCGGAGCGCAGCCAGTCCGGCCACGGCGTGGTCTCCCCCAACGTCTGGCCGGGCAGGAACGTCACGCGTTCGCGACCCTGCTCGTCGAAGCCACGGGGCCGCGGGGCGCCGTCGAAGCCGGCGTCCTCCAGCTGCCGCAGCACCGAGTGCACGGTCGCCGTCCACGGCTGTGCGGGGCGGCGGACCTCGTCGCCGACGCGCACCGCTCCGAAACTGCGCCCGCCGGGCAGCCGTTGTTCGGTCATCCCCAGGTCTTACCGCGAGCAGCCGCCCACGGCGAGCGAATATCGACGCCGCCTATCTGTAAAGAAACTGTACGATACGGCCGGGTGATCGACCGACGTCGCGGCATCGCGGAAGGACCGGTGGCATGACAGCGCAGATCATTGTTGCCTTCGAGGGCGAGGGTTCCGGCGTCGACGACCTGTCCTGGGGCCAGCTTGACCTGTGGATGGCGATGCGGCGGCAGAACTCCTGGCTGCCCATGGGCGGCGCGACGCCGCTGCCGGCCGGCACCAGCGTCGCCGACGTCGCCGAGAACCTCCGCTACCTGATGAGCCGCTACCAGCCGATGCGGACCCGGCTGCGCTTCGACGCCGACGGCCGGCCGTCCCAGGTGGTTTCCGGCTCGGGCGAGATCGCGCTGGACGTCGTCGACGCCGGCGACGACGACCCGGCGGAGGTCGCCGACGCGGTGCGGCGGCGGTACGAGGAGACCGACTACGACTTCGAGACGCAGTGGCCGCTGCGGATGGGCGTGGTGGTGCGGGCCGGGCAGCCGACGCACCTGGTCGCCATCATGTGCCACCTGGTCACCGACGGCTCGGGCGCCGCGGTGATGATCGCCGAGTCCGCCACCCGGGTCACCACGCCGGTCAAGGGGATGCAGCCGCTGGAGCAGGCCCGGTGGCAGCGTTCGCCGGCCGGCGTCCGGCAGAACGAGGCGGCGCTGCGCTACTGGGAACGGCTGCTGCGGACCATCCCGGTGCGCCGCTTCGCCGGCTCGGACGACCCGCGCCGGCCCCGCCACTGGCGGGGCGAGTTCAGGTCCCTGGCGCTGCACCTGGCGACCCGGGCGATCGCCGACCGGGCCGGCATGGACGCCTCGCCGGTGCTGATGGCTGTCTACGGGGTGGCGCTGCACCGGATGACCGGGATCAATCCGGTGGTGTTCCGGCCCACGGTGAACAACCGGTTTCGCCCCAACCTCGCCGACGTGGTGTGCACCGTCGCCGAAAGCGGCCTGTGCGCGCTGGACGTCGCGGGGGTGCCCTTCGCCGAGGCGCTGGAGCGGACCCGGCGGGCGGCGATGACGGCGTACAAGCACGCCTACTTCCATCCGGTGGACCTGGACGAGCTGATCGCGGAGGTGGCCCGGGACCGGGGCCCGGACCTCGACCTCGGCTGCTTCTACAACGACCGCCGCATCACCGTGCGAGCGGGCACGGGCGGCCCGGCACCGACGCCGGCGCAGATCCACGAGGCGCTGTCCGGCGGCCACACCACGTTCCGCTGGACGGTCCGGCAGGACGACCCCTTCGAGCGGCTGTTCGTCCACATCGACGACGTCCCGGACACCATGCAGATCACCCTGTTCATGGACACCCATTTCGTCTCGCCCGGCGACGCGGAGGCATTCCTGCACCGGATGGAAACGGTCGCCGTCGAGGCCGCGCTCGACATGGCACCGCAGCCGGCCTGACACCGCCGCCCGCACCCGCAGGCGGTGCCGGCCGGCCAGCTCAGGGCGGGCCGCCGGCGCTGCCGGCCTCCGGCGCGAGACGGTTGACGAGCCGTGCGACGTCCCGGTTCCAGCCTTCGAGCTCAGCGACCGTCGGCGCGAGCTCATAGGTGTGGTGGTGCACGGCCCGCGACAGGCCGTGCCAGGCGGACCGGCCGATCGCGGCGATCTCCGGGTCGGCGAAGACCGGCAGCGCCAGGAGCTGGTGGCGCATGGGACGGCCCACCAGCGACGGCGCCTTGCGCTGCCAGTAGTCGCGCAGCGCCTGTTCCAGCGCGACCCTGGTGAGCGAGGCGCACGCCCGGGGCCAGCACCGCCGCAGGCTCGGCCCCGGCTGGGTCAGCAGTCCGGAAGCGGCGTCCAGAAGTGCGCGCGGGCTCATGCCGGCCGCAGCTTCCCGATGACCTGCTCCGCGTCGTTGACCAGGCCGAGCAGCGACGTCCCCCGGTGATCGCCGTGGGCGCCGCTGTTCGCCGCGGCCACGACCTTCGGCGCCGCCGGATGGAGGCGTCGCAGGCTGTCCTGGTATTCGCCCGACCGGTCCCCGCCGGGGAGCAGCGCGAGGATGAGCGTCGAGCGCAGGCCCTGGACGTTGTTCAGGGCCGCCTCGGTGTCGGCGACCGGGGTTCCCTCGCGATGGTCGCGGGTGCGGATCACCTCCTGGCAGGTGTATTCGAGGGCGTCCCGGATGAGGTTGCACACGATCGGGCCGCGGACGGCGTCGTCGAGCTCGGTGTCGTTGGCGACGGCGCGCGCGTCGTCGAGGTACCGCCACGCCGGGTTGCCGTCCCGGTCGGAGCTGATGACGACCTGCGACCGGGCCAGCCGGCTGACGGTCAGGATGCGGGCCTTGAGGCCGAGGTGCCGCACCGCGGCCGGCAGCCGGTCGTCGTGGGTGAACACGATGACCTGCCGGTGCGCCGCGACCCGGTCCAGGACCTGGGCGAGCCCGTACACCTTGACCGGGTCCATGGACTGGACGGGATCGTCGATGACCAGGAACCGGAACGGGCTCTCGGCCATCGTGGCGCGGGGCAGGAACAGCGCCAGCGCGAGGGCGTGCAGCTCGCCCTGGCTCATCACGCCCAGCGCCGCGCCCGGCGCGCCGTCGACGGTCACGTCCAGGTCGACCCGCCGGGTGGTGCCGGTGCCGGCCAACCGGATCCCGCCGAGCTCGACGTTGCTTTCCTGCCGCAGCATGTTCCAGATCTCGGTCGCCTCCTTGGCGACCGGCTCCAGCTTGTCATTGCGGATGCGTTCACCGACGCCGCGCAGCCAGGTGACCGCCTTCTGCAGCGCGGCGTACATCGCGGCCGCGTGCCGGCTGCCGCGTGCCGTGTCCGTCCAGGCCCGGATCCGGTCGGCGGCGGGCGACCACGCCTGCCGCCTGCCTTCCAGGGCCTGCCGGGCGGCGGTCACGACCGGCTGCAGGGCCGCGTCGAGCGCGTCGAACGACGCCAGCGCGCCTCCGGCGATCCTGGCCGCGTCGCCGGACCCGAGCAGCTCGTCCCAGCGCTGCCACGCGGCGCGGGCATCGGCGGTGTCGACGCCCGGGACGCCGAGGTCGAGCCGCAGCACGCCGGGCAGCGCGACGATCCCGGTGCGCAGCGCGGTGCGGGACGCCGCGACGTCGCGGTGGGCCGCGTCCAGGCGCTCGGCGCGTTCGGTGAGCCGCTCGAGCTCGGCCCGCGCCCGCGCCGCCCACGCCTCGTCCAGGATGCGACCCCCGCACACCGGACAAGGCTGATCAGGATGGTCCTGGCGGTGCTGCAGCGCGTCCCGGAGCAGGCCGGCCAGCGAGCGGGCCTCCGCCGCCGGGGTGCCCGCCAGGTCCTCGATCCGGTGCAGCGCCCCGCGGAGCCGCTCCACCTCGGCGGCCAGGTCGTCCCGCCGCGGCAGTTCGAGGACGTCGAGCTGCCGCAGCGGTCCCCACGTCGCGTCGTCGACGGGCTCGCCGGCCGCGCCGAGCTCGTCGAGCAGGTCGAGCTCGGGGACCTGCGCCGCGAGCAGCCGCTCGGCCTCGCGGGCGCGGGGATCGGGGTGTTCCGCCAGCACCGCTCGCAGCCCCGGCAGCTCCGCGGCCGCCACCTTGCGGCGGTCGTCCATCTGCTTGCGGGCGTCCTTGAGCCGCTTCTCGAGCTCGACCAGCCGTTGCAGGCCGAGGATCCGCTGGAGCGAGTCGTGCATCTCGCTGGGTTTGCCGCTCAGCAGGCCGCCGAGTTCGGCGTAGGACAGGAACGGCCGGTACAGCTCCAGCGGTGCCGCCCAGCCCAGTTCCTCGACGGACTGCCGGGGCCGGCCGGCGAGCTGGAGGAAGGCGGTGCCGTCGGCCAGTGCGGCCGGGCCGGTCCAGTGGCATTCCACCGTGGCCCCGTTGCGGTGCGACTCCACGCCGAGCCGGACCCGGATCCGCGGGTCTTCGGTGGCGTGCAGGTTCCGCCAGCCGTCCTGCCACACCGACCCCCGCTGCGACCAGCGCCGGTTGTCGCCGGTCACCGCGAACTCGGCGGCTTCGGCGAAGCTGGACTTCCCGGAGCCGTTGCGGCCGGTCACGATGGTGAGCCCGGGAGCGGGCGTCAGCGACAGGGTGGCCGGCGCGCCGATGCCCCGGAATCCCGCCACCTCGATGCTGGACAGGTAGGTCCCGATGGGCTCGGCGGCGGCGGTCGCGTCCGCCGCGCGCGCGGGTCTGGTGCTCGTGGCTCCGCCGAGGACCGCGGCGAAGTCGTCCTCGCCGAGCAGCGCGCCGTACAGCAGATCGCTCGTCGACGCGGGCAGGCTGACGGTGTCGAGGTGGGCCAGGATGAGCTCGTCGACGGTTTCGGCGTGATCGGTGGTCACAGGGGGCTCCCTCCCTTCACGAACGTTGACTGACGGACAGTCGCCTTGATCCCACGGAGCTTCGCGGCGCCCGGGGTGAAAGCACCTCCAGGAAACCTCTCACTGAAAGCATTGTCAATCAGCATTCACCACTTGAGCGTCTGGCGATGCTGTGTACAGTGATGGTCTCCGCACAACGGACAGGACCTTTGATGCCGAAGCCCGCCGCCCTGGTGACCGCCGCCGAGATCTCGCGCCTGGCCGGGGTCACGCGGGCCACGGTGAGCAACTGGCGCCGGCGCCACGCCGACTTCCCCGCGCCGGTCGGCGGCACCGACGCCAGCCCCGCCTATGACCTCACCGCAGTGCGGACCTGGCTGGCCGGCCGCGACCAGCTCCCGGCCAGCTCCCCGGCCGAGGAGCTGCGGACCGCACTGCGGGCGGTTGCCGGCGGCAGCACGGCGACCGGCAGGCTGCTGCCGCTGGTCCTCGCCGCCGACCGGCTCAGCGGCACCGACCTGCGGGCACTGGCCGAGGTTGCCGACGACAGGCTCCCGCAGCGGGCGGCGGCCGCGGTCCGCCCCCACGCCGCCGACCTCCCCGGCGTGGAGGGCCTCGCATACCGCGCCACCGACGTCGCGGCGCTGCGGGCCCTCCTGCGCTGCGTCCGGGACGAGGGGGCGACGCGGGCGATCGACGTGCTCGCCGAGCGCGGCGCCGAGGAGAGCGGCACCTACCCGACCCCCGCCCCGCTCGTCGACCTCATGGCGGACCTGCTCGCCGAGCAGTGCGAGACCTTCCCCGCGACCGTGCTCGACCCGGCCTGCGGCACCGGCGGCCTCCTCACCGCCGCCGCGCGGCGCGGGGCGCGGGAGCTGTACGGTCAGGACGTCGTTGCCGTGCAGGCGATCCAGGCCGCCGTGCGCCTCGGCGTCCTGACCCGCACCGCGACGGTCCGCGCCGGGGACAGCATGCGCGCCGACGCGTTCCCCGGCCTGGCCGCCGAGGCGGTGCTGTGCAACCCGCCGTATGGCAACCGCGACTGGGGCCACGACGAGCTGGCCTACGATCCCCGCTGGGCACACGGCCTGCCGCCGAAGGGCGAGCCGGAGCTCGCCTGGGTCCAGCACTGCCTGGCGCACCTGCGGGCGGGTGCCCCGGCGGTCCTGCTGATGCCGCCGGCCAGCGCCGAACGGGCGGCCGGGCGCCGCATCAGGGCCGAGCTCGTCCGCAGCGGGGCGCTGCGAGCCGTGGTGGCGCTCCCGGCCGGCGCCGCCGCTCCCTTCCACGTCGGGCTGCACCTGTGGCTGCTGCGACGGCCGCATCCGCAGGACACCACGCCGCACACCGTGCTCTTCGTCGACTCGGCCGAACCGGGTCACCGCCACGCCACCGCCGAGCCGGCCCGGCGGGCACCGCTGGACTGGCCCGCGACGCGGGACGCCGTCATCACCGCGTGGCGCGCCTACACCACGACCGGCGGCGACCTCGGGACCGTGCACGGCACCGCCCGTGCGGTCCCGGTCATCGACCTGCTCGACGCGTCGGTCGACCTCACGCCCGCCCGGCACGTCCGCACGAACGGCGCGACCGTCCGGCCCGACGAGCACGCCGAGACCGCCCGCGCGCTGCACGGCCGCCTGCACCAGGCGGCCGCGGCCCTGACCGCCCTCAGCGGTGCCGAGAGCTGCCCGCCGGCGGGGGCCGAGCCGCGCTCCTGGCGCACCGCCACCGTCGCCGACCTGCTCCGCGGCGGCGCGCTGACCCTGCTGCGGGCGGCCGCTCCCAGCCGTGCCGCCGACACCGACGCCGACCGACCGCCGGCCGGGGTCCGCGTCCTGACGCTGCAGGACGTGGTGCAGGGGCAGCCGCCGTCGGGGACGGCGGACGACCCGCCCGGCGCGGAGGTCGGCATCCGGGCGGGCGACGTCATCCTGCCGGAGACCCTGCGCGCCGGCCCCCACACGGTCAGGGTCGCCGACGACGGCGACACCGGACAGCTCCTCGGCCGGCATCTCTCGCTGCTCAGGCCCGACCCGCGGCGGCTCGACGCGTGGTTCCTCGCCGGTTTCCTGTCCGCCGAGGACAACGTCAACGCGGCGGCCACCGGCACGTCGATCGTCCGCGTCGACGTGCGCCGGCTCCGGGTGCCGCTGCTGCCCCTGACCGAGCAGCAGCGGTACGGTCACGCGTTCCGGCAGCTGCGGGCGCTGCGCACCGCCGCCGACCTCGCCCACCGCCTCGCCGAACAGACCGCGCACACGCTCGGGACCGGCCTCACCGCCGGCGCGCTCCTGCCGCCCGCGGCCGCACCCGCCTCCTCGTGAACCCCCGTCCGAATCCGTCCCTGTCGGGCGGGCCAGTGGAAGGAACCTGTTGAACACCAGCACGCACACGACCTTGGCCAATCACGCCTGGTCGGTCGCCGACCTGCTGCGCGGCGACTACAAGCAGTCCGACTACGGCAAGGTCATCCTGCCGTTCACGGTGCTGCGCCGCCTGGAGTGCGTCCTGGAGCCGACCAGGGCCAAGGTCTGCGAGACGTACGAGCGGCTCCGCGGGCAGGACATCGACCTGCAGAAGTTCCTCCGCAAGGCGTCCGGGCACAGCTTCTACAACATCAGCGGGTACACGCTCAAGACCGTCACCAACGACCCGAGCCAGGCGGCGAAGCACCTGAACGCCTACATCGGCGGGTTCTCCGACAACGCGCAGGAGATCCTGGAGAAGTACGACTTCGCCCAGCAGATCAAGCGCCTCGACGCGGCGGGCCTGCTCTACCGCGTGGTCGGGCGGTTCGCGGACCTCGACCTGCGCCCGTTCACGCTCGACGCCGCCGGCAAGCGGGTCGACGTCGTGTCCAACCACCAGATGGGGTACGTCTTCGAGGAGCTGATCCGCCGCTTCGCGGAGCAGTCCAACGAGACCGCCGGTGAGCACTTCACCCCGCGCGAGGTCATCGAGCTGATGGTCAACCTCCTCATCGCCCCCGACGACGACGCGCTGAGCGTGCCGGGCGTCTTCCGCAGCGTCCTGGACCCGGCGTGCGGCACCGGAGGCATGCTGAGCGCCGCCGAGGAGCACATCACCAGGCTCAACCCGGACGCGACGGTCGAGGTCTACGGCCAGGAGCTGAACCCCGAGTCCTGGGCGATCTGCCGTTCCGACATGATGATCAAAGGCCAGAACGCGGACAACATCAAGTTCGGCAACTCCTTCAGCGACGACGGCCACCAGCACGGCCGCTTCGACTACATCCTCGCCAACCCGCCGTTCGGCGTGGAGTGGAAGAAGGTGAAGGACGCGGTCGAGCACGAATACGAGACGCTGGGCGACAGCGGCCGCTTCGGTGCCGGCCTCCCCCGGGTCAACGACGGCTCCCTGCTGTTCCTGCAGCACATGCTGTCGAAGATGAAACCGGTCGGCGCCGACGGCAAGGGCGGCAGCCGCGTCGCGATCGTCTTCAACGGCTCGCCCCTGTTCAGCGGCGCGGCCGAGTCCGGCGAGTCGCGGATCCGGCAGTGGATCCTGGAGAACGACTGGCTGGAGGGCATCGTCGCGCTGCCCGACCAGCTCTTCTACAACACCGGCATCTCGACGTACTTCTGGATCCTCACCAACCGCAAGGCCAAAGGCCACCGCGGCAAGGTGATCCTGCTCGACGCCCGCGAGTCCTTCGCGAAGATGCGCAAGTCGCTCGGTGACAAGCGCAAATACCTCACCGCCGAGCACATCGCGGAGATCACCCAGCGGTACGCGGCGGCACTGGACGTCGCCGCCGACACCGACCGCCCGGCGCACGGCAATGTGAAGATCTTCCGCGGCGAGGACTTCGGCTACCAGCGCATCACCGTCGAACGCCCGCTGAGGCTGCGGTTCGAGGTCACCGAGGAGACCCTCGCCGCCGTCCGGGCGTCGAAGACGCTGGCGAAGCACGTCGACGTCGACGAGTTCGCCGACGCCGTCAAACCCCTGGCCGGCACGCAATGGGCGACGAAGGAGGCGGCGTTCGCCGGGCTGCGGGACGCGGTGCGCGCCGCGAACCTGACCTGGACGCCGAAGCAGCCGTTCCTGGCGGCGCTGCGCGACGTCATCGGCGTGCGCGACGCCGACGGCGAGCCGCAGCTGAAGGGCGACGTCATCGAACCGGACCCCGAGCTGCGCGACTACGAGAACGTGCCGCTCGGTGAGGACGTCCACGAATACCTGCGGCGCGAGGTGCTGCCGTACGCACCGGACTCCCGCATCGACCCGGAGAAGACCAGGATCGGCTACGAGATCCCTTTCACCCGCCACTTCTACGTGTACCAGCCGCCCCGCCGGCTGGCGGAGATCGACGCCGAGCTCAAGACGCTGGAGGCGGAGATCCAGGCCATGCTCGGTGAGGTGACCGGACAGTGACCACGGCCTCGGTTCGGCTCAGGTATCTGCTGCGGCCCCGCGACGAGGTCGGACGGCCGGACCTGCAGGTGCTGTCCGTCTACCGCGACTACGGCGTGATCCCGAAGTCGTCGCGGGACGACAACTTCAACAAGACCCCCGTGGACCTGTCGCGGTATCAGGTGGTCCGGCCCGGCGACCTGGTCGTCAACAAGATGAAGGCGTGGCAGGGGTCCCTGGCGGTCTCGCAGCATCACGGCATCGTCAGCCCCGACTACCTGGTGTGCGCGGTCAGCTCGGCGGTGCATGCCGGCTACCTGCACTTCCTGCTGCGATCCCGGCCGCTGATCAGCCAGTTCCTGCTGCGGTCCAAGGGCATCCGCCCCGCGCAGTGGCGCCTGTACTGGGACGACCTCGCCGACATCGCGGTCCAGCTGCCGCCGCGGGAGGAGCAGCGCCACATCGCCGGTTTCCTCGGCGCCGAGACCGCCCGCATCGACGAGCTGCACGCCAGGCGCGAGCGACAGCGTCAGCTGCTCGACGAACGGCACCTCACCGCCGTGTTCGAAGCCGTCGTCGGGCTCGACGAGCCGGCCGAACGCCGCGACTCCGGCATCGCCTGGCTCGGCAGCGTCCCGCGGAGCTGGCCGGTCATGGCGGTCGGGCACCAGTTCGAGGTACTGCTCGGCAAGATGCTCAACCAGGAACGGGCGCACGGCAGCAGCCTGCGACCGTATCTGCGGAACACGAACGTGCAGTGGGACCGGATCCTCACCGACGACCTGCTGGAGATGGACTTCCCACCCGGCGAGCAGGTCCGCTACCGGGTCCTGCCCGGCGACCTCATGATCTGCGAGGGCGGCGAGCCGGGACGGGCAGCGATCTGGGACGGCGCGGTCGGGGAGATCTACTACCAGAAGGCGCTGCACCGGGCCCGGCCGCGCGGCTACAGCTCGCCCCGCTGGTTGTTCTACTGCATGCGGGCCGCCACCGCGCTCAACGTCTTCGCGGTGGAGGGCAACACCACCACCATCGCGCACCTGACGAGCGAGCAGCTGCGGGCGCACCGCTTCCCGTTCCCCGACCGGGCCACCCAGGACAGGCTGGTGGCGGGGCTGGACGCGGGCAGCGCCCGGCAGCACCGGCTGATCACCCAGCTCGGCAGGCAGCAGGCGTTGCTCAGCGAGCGGCGCCAGGCGCTCATCGCCGCCGCCGTCACCGGTCAGCTCGACGTGTCCACCGCGAGCGGCCGAGGAATCGAGGACTGAGCGCCATGAGCCCCATCCATCACGAGTCCGTGTTCGGCGACGCCATCGTCGCCTCCCTCCGCGACGACGGCGGATGGGAGCTCGGCGACAACGCCGACTACGACGCCGCCCTCGGCCTGGACCCGCGGCAGTTGTTCGCGTTCGTCGAGGACACCCAGGCCGCCGAGTGGTCGGAGCTGACCGGCTACTACGGCGGCGACCCGGGCGCCGCGCGGCAGGGGTTCGCCAAGCGGCTGGCGCAGGCGATCACGAACGATGGTGTCCTCGACGTCCTGCGCAAGGGCGTCAAGGACCACGGCGTGCGGATCCGGGTCGCGTACTTCAAGCCGTCCTTCGTCGAGTCCGACGCCATCCTCGCCGACTACCGGCGCAACCGGCTGACGGTGGTCAAGGAGCTGGAGTACGCCACCAAGCAGGCCGACAAGGGCAACCGCCTCGACCTGACGCTGTTCGTCAACGGCATCCCGGTTGCGACCGCCGAGCTGAAGAACCCGCTCACCGGGCAGGGCGTCGAGCACGCGAAACACCAGTACCGCACCGACCGTGACCCGACGGAGCTGCTGTTCGCGCACCGGGTGGTGGCCAACTTCGCGGTCGACCCGGATCTGGTGTTCGTCACGACGCAGCTGCGGGGTGCGAAAACCCGCTTCCTGCCGTTCAACACCGGCTCCGAAGGACCCGGCAAGCCCGGCGGCAAGGGCAACCCACCGGCCACCGCGTTCGGCACCTACCCGACCTCGTACCTCTGGGAAGAGGTGTGGCAGCGCGACAACTGGCTGGAGCTGCTGGAGCGCTTCGTGCACCTGCACAAGGAGAAGAGCGCCGACGGGCGCAGCCGCCGCACGACGGTCTTCCCCCGCTACCACCAGTGGCACGTGGTGCAGCGGCTGGTCGCGCACATCGCGCGGCACGGCGCGGGCCACAACTACCTGGTGATGGCGTCCGCGGGTTCGGGCAAGTCGAACACGATCGCGTGGCTCGGCCACCGCCTGTCGTCGCTGCACACCGCCGGCGACCCCGCCGGGCTCGACCCGGACGCGGTGCTGGCCGGCCTGCGGCCGGGCACCCCGGTGTTCGACAAGGTCGTCATCATCACCGACCGGCGCAACCTTGACGCGCAGCTGCGGGAGACGGTCGGCAGCTTCGAGCAGACCGCCGGGCTCGTGGTGAAGATCGACGAGAAGCTCGGCGCGAAGTCGGAGCAGCTGGCGAAGGCGCTCTCCCAGGAGACGGGGAAGATCGTCACGGTCACGCTGCACACGTTCCCGGCGCTGGTGGAGTACCTCAAGCGGGAGCCGACGGAGATCCAGGGCCGCCGGTTCGCGATCGTCGTGGATGAGGCGCACTCGTCGCAGTCCGGTGACGCGGCCACCGCGGTGCGGGCGGTGCTGCGCGACCTCGGCCTGGACGCGGACGCCGACGAGGCCGGCGCGACCAGCGTGGCGGCGGGCACCGAGGCGAAGCTGGCGGCGAACGCGGCCAAACGCCGGCGGGCGGCGAACCTGTCCTACTTCGCGTTCACCGCGACCCCCAAGGCGAAGACCCTCGAGCTGTTCGGCACGCCCGACGACACCGGGGTGTACCGGCCGTTCCACACGTACTCGATGCGCCAGGCGATCGAGGAGGGCTTCATCCTCGACCCGCTGCGCAACTACGTCACGTACGGCACGTACTGGAAGCTGGTCAACGAGAACCCGGACGAGCGGGAGGTCGACCCGAAGAAGGCGAACTCGCTGCTCGCCCGCTACGCGCTGACCCACGACTCGACGGTCGCGCAGCACGCGCAGATCATCGTCGAGCACTTCCAGGCGCACACCGCCGGGCGGCTCGGCGGCCGGGCGAAGGCGATGGTGGTCACCGCGTCGCGGCACAGCGCCGTGCAGATGTCCCGTTCGATCAAGCGGTACGTCGACGACCGCGGCTACAAAGACCTCGGCGTGCTCGTGGCGTTCTCCGGCACGCTCACCTACGACGGCGACGACACGACCGAGTCGCAGGAGAACGGCGGGCTGCCGGAGACCGCGCTGCCGAAGGCGTTCGCCTACACCCGGGCCGACGACAAGTTGTCGCGCTCCGGCGGCACCGGCCAGCGCGAGTTCCGCATCCTCGTGGTGGCGGAGAAGTACCAGACCGGGTTCGACCAGCCGCTGCTCACCACCATGTACGTCAACAAGAAGCTCACCGGCATCTCGGCCGTGCAGACGCTGTCACGGTTGAATCGGACCGCGGAACGCAAGAGCCAGGCCGACCTCGCCGTGCTGGACTTCGTGAACGACGCCGAGGACGTGAAGGACTCGTTCCGGGAGTTCTTCGAGGAGGCGGCGACCATGCCGTCGGATCCGAACCTGCTGTACACCGCGCAGGGCAGGGTGATGTCGCCGCCGCTGCTGGTCGAGGCGGAGATGCAGGCGTTCGTGGAGGCGTACCTGGCCGCCGAGGAACTCGCCGCCGGCAACACGGCGAAGTGGGAGAAGCTGCACGCGGAGCTGTACCGGCACATGGGTCCGGCCGTCGCCCGCTTCGGCGCGCTGCTGGACAGCGACGACGAGGAGGACCAGCAGACCGCCGAGGCGTTCCGCGCGGACCTCAACGACTACGTGCGCAAGTACGGCTTCCTGTCCCAGGTCGTGCCCTACACCGACGCGGAGCTGGAACGGCTGTACCTCTACGGCCGGCACCTGCTCAACCGGCTGCCGCGCCGCCGGGACGGCGGCGTCGACATCGGCGACGTCGACCTCACCCACCTGCGGGTGACGCACACCGGCGACCACGACGTGAGCCTGGTCCCCGAGGGACCGGTCATGCTGAAGGGCTTCGGCGACGGCACCAGCGGCGCCAAGGACGCGGCCAAGTCGCTGCTGTCCGAGCTGATCGAGCAGTTCAACGAGAAGTACGGCACCGCGTTCACCGAGCAGGACGTCATCAAACCCTTCACCGAGGCGATGGCCGAACCCAGGGCGCGCCTCGCCGCGGTCGCCAACGACGAAGAGGCGTTCGGCCACGTCTTCATCCCGATCTTCGAGGACAAGATGATGGACCACTTCGACACCATCGCCGACATCGGCCGGCAGTACTTCGGCCCGGAGCCGGACTTCCGCAGCTCCCTCAACCGCAGTGCCCGCAGCGCCGCCTGGCAGATGATCCGCCGGCAGGAGGGCGTCGTCGACGACACGCCCTGACCGTCCCGGCACGAGCATCGACCACCTGACATACCCCTCCCCCGATGAAAGCGGGAACCAGTGCGGGCAGAGCCGATCGCCGGCCGGTACGAGCTCGTCGAGCAGCTCGACACGGGCGGCATGGGGCAGGTGTGGCGCGGCTACGACGGCGTCCTCGACCGTGAGGTCGCCGTCAAGCTCATCCGCACCGACGTCATCTCCTCCCAGGAGCAGGCGGAGGAGTTCGCCAGGCGCTTCCGCCGCGAGGCCAGGGTGACCGCCCGGATCCGGCACCACGGCGTGCCGCAGGTCTACGACGCGGTCCTGGACCGCTCCTACGACCAGGTGTACCTGGTGATGGAGCTCGTCCACGGCACGTCCCTGCGCGAGTTCGTCGACCCGCGGCGGCCGCTGCCGATCACCTGGGCCGCGGCGATCGCGGCGCAGGTCAGCACCGTGCTGTCCCACGCGCACGCCGTCCCGGTCGTGCACCGCGACCTGAAGCCCGGCAACGTCCTGGTGTCCGCAACCGGCGAGGTCAAGCTCCTCGACTTCGGCATCGCCGCGATCCTGCGCACCGACGTCACCCGCCTCACCGTGACCGGCAACCCGGTCGGCACCAGCCGGTACATGTCACCCGAGCAGATCCAGGGCGTCCAGATCACCCCGCACAGCGACCTCTACGCCCTCGGCTGCGTGCTGCACGAGCTGCTGTGCGGACGGTCCGTGTTCGACGGCGCCAACGAGTTCCAGCTGATGCAGCAGCACGTCTACGAGGCACCGCGGCCGGTGCGCCGGCTGCGCCCGGACGTGCCCGAGGCACTGGCGCAGCTGGTGCTCGACCTGCTGGCCAAGGTGCCGGAGCAGCGCCCGGCGGACGCCTACGACGTCTACGAGCGGCTGCTGCCGTTCCTGCCCCCGCCCGGGTCCACTCCCCCGGCGGCCGAGCAGGGCCCGAGCGGGATGCCGGACCCCACCCTGCTGTACCGCCGGCCGAACGCGCCACGCCCCCGCCCGGTCGCCGCCACGCCGCCGCCCGTCCCCGCGACCCAACCGGCCGCGGTCCTCGCCACCGGCGTGCGGGACGCGATCAAGGCGGCGGTGGCGCGGTCCGACGCGCTGCTGGCCGAGGAGCGCTTCGCCCAGGCCGCGGAGGTCCTGCAGGACGTGATCACCCCGGCCGCCGCCGCGCTCGGCCCGGAAAGCCCCCGCGTGCTGAGGCTCCGCGAACGCCGGGCCGCCGTCCTCGTGCTGAGCGGCGACTTCCGGCGGGCACTGCCCGAGTTCGACGCCCTCACCGACGCGTACACCCGGACCGCCGGCCCGGCGAGCACCGACGCCCTGCAGTGCCTGCGACAGGCCGCCTACTGCCGGGCGGGACTCGGCCAGGCCACGACCGCCCTGCACCAGTTCCGGCAGGTGCTCGACCAGGCCCGCCTGACCGGCGGCGACGTCAGCCCCACCGCCATCGACCTGCGCCGCACCATCGGCATGCTGCTGCTGTCCGAAGGCAGGACCGCCGAGGCGCTGACCGAACTCCAGCAGCTCCACGACGATCTCAACCTGGTCGACCCCGACCACGAGGACCTCGAAGAGGTCGCGAACGTCCTGGCCCGCCACCGGCTCGCCGGCGGCTGAGGCTCACCGGCGGGCGGGACGCCCGCCGGCGTGATCATTCGAACGACGTGGCGGCCAGGCCGGCCTCCGGCAGGTCGGGTGTGCGGAAGCCGAACAGCCGGCCCCGCCGCACGGTGGCCCGTGCCGTGACCGACAGGTGCGTGGTGACGCCGCGCGGCGCCCGCACCACGAGCACGAGCCGCCAGCTCCCGTCGATGGCCAGGCCGGGCGTGCGCTGGAACCGCCAGGCCGGGTCGGACCGCAGCAGCCGCAGCGCCTCGAGGAACACCTGCGAGGACGGGCTGGCCGTGGTGCGCTCGACCGATCCGAGGGTGGCGTCGACGCCGAGCAGGCCGAGCTTCGGGCCGAGCGCGTACTTCGTCGTCAGCTGCGCCGGATCCACGACCCGCTCCGGCGCCATCGACCAGGCGACCGCGGGTGCCACGCCGGCGTCGTTGGACAGGCGCAGGTGCAGCTCGGCCGACTGCAGCGGCGGCTCGTCCGGGCCCGCCGTCGCCGTGAAGGCGAGGTGCACCAGATGGTAGCGGTGCTGCTCGCCGTCCTGCTCGACGAACGCCCGCAGGTCCCGGTCCTCGCCGACGGTCGCCGCGGTCAGCGGCACCGCGAGAGGGCCGCCGAGGAACAGCCGGCGCGGCGGCTCCGGTGGCACGTCGTCGGGGCCGCGGACGACGGTGTCGTCGTCGACGAGCGGCAGCGGCACGGCGGCGAGGTCGGGCAGGTCGAGCTCCAGCATGCGGCGGGTTCCTTTACTGTTCGCGGGCGGCGCGCTCGTACAGGTGCGCGGCCCTGATCAGGTCGTGGTGCGACTGGTGGATCTCGGCGGCCCGCTTCAGGTCCCCGGCTGCCTCGGCGGCGAGGGCGTCGTCGCGCCAGTCCCGGCGCCGGGGGCGTCGCCCGCCGCCACCGCGCAGCACCCGCCCGCTCGGCACCGCGGGGGCGGCCCCGTCGGCG
>NZ_JBFAPO010000054.1:0-16635 GCF_040676755.1 Dactylosporangium sp. NPDC049525
CGCTCCTGCAGCTTCTCCCGGTCGTAGTCCGAGTCCGACTTCTCGATCTCGGCCCGGATCTGCGCCACCCGACCGTTGATGCCATCGGCGTCGCCCGTGCCCTCGACCAGGGTCGTCTCGTCCTTGGTGACGACCAGCTTCCGGGCGTGCCCGAGCAGGTCGAGCGTGGCGTTCTCCAGCTTCAGCCCCACGGTCTCGGAGATGACCTGGGCGCCGGTCAGGATCGCCAGGTCGGTCAGCATCGCCTTGCGGCGGTCGCCGAAGCCGGGCGCCTTCACCGCGACCGAGTTGAACGTGCCGCGGATCTTGTTCACGATCAGGGTCGCGAGGGCCTCGCCCTCGACGTCCTCGGCGATGATCGCGAGGGGCTTGCCGGACTGCATGACCTTCTCCAGCACCGGCAGGAGGTCCTTCACCGCGGAGATCTTCGACTCGACGATGAGGATGTAGGGGTCGTCGAGGACCGTCTCCATGCGCTCGGTGTCGGTCACGAAATACGGCGAGATGTAGCCCTTGTCGAAGCGCATGCCCTCGGTGAGCTCCAGCTCCAGCCCGAAGGTGTTGCTCTCCTCGACAGTGATGACGCCTTCCTTGCCGACCTTGTCCATCGCCTCGGCGATGATCTCGCCGACCGTGGAGTCACCGGCGGAGATCGACGCGGCGGCCGCGATCTGCTCCTTGGTCTCCACGTCCTTGGCGAGCTTCGCCAGCTCCTCGATGACGGAGGCCACCGCCGCCTCGATGCCACGCTTCAGCGCGAGCGGGTTGGCGCCGGCCGCGACGTTGCGCAGGCCCTCGCGGACCAGCGCCTGCGCGAGGACGGTCGCGGTCGTCGTGCCGTCACCGGCGACGTCGTCGGTCTTCTTCGCGACCTCTTTGACCAGCTCGGCGCCGAGCTTCTCATAGGGGTCCTCGAGCTCGATCTCCTTGGCGATGCTCACACCGTCATTCGTGATGGTGGGCGCACCCCATTTGGTGTCCAGGACGACGTTGCGGCCCCTCGGGCCGAGCGTCACCTTCACCGTGTCGGCGAGGATGTTCATACCTCGCTCAAGGCCGCGGCGGGCTTCTTCGCCGAATGCGATCAACTTGGCCATCTGCGTCGTCCTCTGGATCGGTGTGCCAAAACGGGCGGCACTGCTCGGACCGACCTGCGATGACCGTGGCGGACGGTCACAACTGAATGCGGCTGGCACTCGCATAGGTTGAGTGCTAACACCGGTGTAGCACCCGCCCCCTCGAAACACAAGCTGCGGACGCCGTTCGCGGCCTTGGTACGGGCGTAGGCTGAGCGCGTCGCTCCAGCCCTTGGCGATCGGTCCACCGCCGGGGAGCCTTCGGTCCTTCGAGTCGCGGCCCGCCCTGATCGACGCGAGCTTCATGGAAGCGGTCCGCCATGCTCACCACCGCCCAACGCGCCACCGTCGTGCCGCCCGGCCCGCCGTCCTCGCCGCGGTTGGAGCTCGCCGAAGCGCGCACCGACCAGTCCGTGCTCGACGGCGGCTGGTGGCCCCGGTCCACTGATCCGGTCGCCGAGCTGCCGGGGCTGGTCGTCGCGCTCGCCGCCCGCTACGGGCCGATCCACCGGCTGATGCTCAACGCCGACGCCTGGGACACCCAGGTCCGGCGGCTGGCGGTCGACGGCGGCGTCGTGCGGACCGGCTGGTTCAGCACCGTGGACCCGGCGGTCGTGGTCGCCACCACCGACCGCGGCACCCAGATCGACCTGCTCGTCGTGCCACCCGCGACCGGCGAGGCGAGCGCCAGGGCGATGATGGCCGCGGCCGCCGCGGCCACCAACCGCCGCCGCGCGCCGGCCATCCTGCACGCGGCGTAGCGCCGCACGTCCGGCGGGTCCGGGCCGGTCAGCAGTCCATCGGGGACCGCGGGCCGGTCCAGGCGGCGGGGCCCACGCCCTTCGCCGCGCCTGCCGCTCTCGTCTTCGTCACACCGCGCGTGGGGACGTTCAGCGCGGGCGTGACGCCGGCGACGCGGCGGTGCTCCCGCACCTGCCGCGCCATGACCCTGGTGAGCGATGCCGGCAGCCCGAGCTCTTCGAGCTGGACCCGATCGACCTTGACGCCCCACCGGTCATCGACGGCGGCGGCCGCCGCGCCGGTGAGCTCCGCGTTGAGGTCGGCGCGGTTGGCCAGCAGGTCACGCAGGTCCACCCGGCTGATCGCGGCCCGGATCGCGGCGCGGGTGGTCGCCAGCACCGCCCGCTGGTAGTCCTCCACGTGGAACAGCGCCCCGATCGGCTCGACGACGTGGAACGACACCAGCGCGTGCAGCCCGACGGCGACCCTGTCCCGGGTGATCACGTCCTCGGCGGCGACGTCGACCACGACCGTCCACAGGCTGATCCGGTGCAGCCGGTCGATGCCGGGCAGCACGAACGTCGGACCCGGGGCTCGCGTCGCCGTTCGCGGCCGGCCGAGACGGACCACCACGCCTCGCTCGTGCGGCCGGATCACCCGCACCGCGCGGGCGGCTAGGGCGAGGCAGCCGATGATCGCCGCGCACTCGATGATCGCCGGTGCATCCATGGCGCACTTCCTGTCGAGGTGCAAGCGGCAGAGGCGGCAGAAGGGTGCCTTGATGCTACGCCCGTGACCCATCGACCGCAGTGACATGGGCCGACGCCAAGCGGGCATGCTCCCGCCGGGGTACCGTTGGGAGGGCCTCCCCAGACCCTGGTGGCGCTGCTATCGCCTTCACGCCTCCCACGGTCGGGGATCAACCATGAGCACATACGTCGAGCCCACGCAGGGCGACGTCGGCAGCCAGTACGCACAACTCTCCCGCCGCGTGAAACAGGCCGGCCTGCTCGATCGCCGGCACGGCTACTACGTCACCCGGATCGCGGCGGTGGGCGGCATGCTGGTCGCCACCTGGACGGCGTTCGTGCTCATCGGCCAGTCCTGGTGGCAGCTGCTCACCGCGGTCCTGCTCGCTGCGCTGTTCACGCAGGTGGGCTTCATCGGCCACGACGCCGGTCACCGCCAGATCTTCCGGTCGCGCCGCGCCAACGACCTCCTCGGCCTCTTCCACGCCAACCTCGCCATCGGGCTGAGCTACGGCTGGTGGATCGACAAGCACAACCGGCACCACGCCAACCCCAACACCGAAGGCGCCGACCCGGACATCGTCGTGGCGCCCCTGGCGTTCAGCACCGGTCAGGCCGCCGGGCTGCGCGGGTTACGGGCGGCGCTCGTCCGCGTGCAGGGCTACCTCTTCCTGCCGCTGCTGACCCTCGAGGCGATGAGCCTGCACCTCAACAGCGCTCAGGCCGTGTTCCGGGCGAAGCTGCGCCGGCGGCCGACCGAGATCGCGCTGCTGGGCACGCACGTCGTGCTGTACCTGACGGCGGTCTTCCTCGTCCTCAGCCCGTTGCAGGGCCTGGTCTTCATCGCCGTTCACCAGGGGCTGTTCGGCGTGTACCTGGGCAGCGCGTTCGCCCCGAACCACAAGGGCATGCCGATCCTCGACGCCGACAACCAGCTGGACTACCTGCGCCGGCAGGTGCTCACGTCCCGCAACGTCCGCGGCGGCTGGCTGGTCGACACGGCCCTCGGCGGCCTGAACTACCAGATCGAGCACCACCTCTTCCCCAGCATGCCGCGCGCCAACCTGCGGCGGGCCCAGATCCTCGTGCGCCGCTTCTGCGCCGAGAACGGCGTCGACTACTGCGAGACCAGCCTCTGGCGGTCGTGGCGCGAGGTCCTGCGCCACCTGGACAGCGTGGGCGCCGGTGCGGCCCGCCTCACCTGAGCCCGTCTCGACCGACATCGGCGTGCTGCTGGAGCGGGTCGCCGGGCGGGATGCCGCCGCGTTCGTACACCTCCATGACCTGATGGCAGGTCGCATCCTCGACCTCGTCGGCGCCGAGACCGGTGACACCGCGGCCGCCCCGGCCATCACCAGGGCGGTCTTCCTCGAAGTGTGGTGGCTCGCCCCGCTCACCCGGCCCGGCGACGCCCGCTCGTGGCTGACCGCGATCGCCGTCCGGCGCAGCGTCGAGCACCTGCGCACCCCTTCCGGGTGGTTCGGCCCGGTGTACGACCGGCACATCGCCCGTGAACTGGCGGCCGTCCTCGCCGCGGGCGCCGCGTCGCCGGGGTAGTGGGGTGCCGGTGCGAATTGCAGTAGCGTCAGCGGTAGCGATGCCGGCCCCGGCGTCCGGCTGCCCAGGCCCGGCAGCGCCACTCAGCTGTGTGGGCCCAGCGTTGGCTGCGACGGCGCTCCGGAGGCGGGTGTCATGGTTGATCTGAAGCACGCCTGCATCGACGCCGTGCGGGCGCTGTCCGCCTCAGGTGTCGGGGTGAGCGTGATGGCCGACAACGGAGTCCACGGCATGGCGGACGCATCCGACGCGCACACCGCGGTGGTCGAGGAGCTCCAGTTCACCTACGGGGAAGGCCCGTGCATCGACGCGTTCGCCGCCGGTGCCCCGGTGCTGGTGTCCGACCTCGCCGACGGCGCCGCCGGGCGATGGCCGGTCTACACCCCAGCGGTACGGGCCGAGGGAATCAGCGCGGTGTTCGCCTTCCCGCTGCAGGTCGGCGCGGCCCGGCTGGGCGTGCTCGACGTGTTCCGGACCAGTCCCGGGCCCCTGTCCCGGGCCGACGTCGGTCGCGCCCTCACCATCGCCGACCAGTTGGTGACGCTGCTGCTGGACGGTCAGGAGCGCGGCCCCGAAACGCTGGACCTCGGGCCCAGAGCCGAAATCTTCCAGGCGCAGGGCATGGTCAGCGTCCAGCTCGGCGTCCCGCTCGCCGAGGCAATGATCCGGATCCGCGCCCACGCCTACGCCGAGAACCGGGCGTTGAGCGCGGTGGCCACCGACATCGTGGCCCGGCGGCTGCGCTTCGACATCGAGCGCCCATGACCGATCCAGAGCGTAGTGGAGGAGCCGGCATGGCGGACCATACGACGACCGCAGGGAAGGCCGGGAAGCTGTCATGACCACGGTATCCGAGCAACGGCTGGCGGCGATTTTCGTCGAGGTCGCCGACACGCTCGTCGCCGAGTTCGACCTGATCGAGTTCCTGCAGATGCTCGCCGACCGGGCGGCCAGCCTCGTCGAGGACACCACGGTGGGCCTGCTCCTCGCCGACCAGCGGGGCGGGTTGCACTTCATGGCGGCGTCCGACGAGTCGACCAAACTGCTCGAGGTCTTCCAGCTGCAGTGGCAGGACGGGCCCTGCCTGGACGCGTTCCGCACCGCCGAGCCCGTCGTCAACGCCGACCTGAGCACCGCGGGCGCCCGCTGGCCCCGCTTCGCGCCCTACGCGACCGATGCCGGTTTCCGCTCCGTGCACGCGTTTCCGCTCCGGTTACGAGAAGACGTCATCGGCGCGATGGGCCTCTTCGGCACCCGGGACGCCGCGTTCGACGCCGCCGACGTGCAGATCATCCAGGCGATGGCCGACGTCGCCGCGATCGGCCTGCTGCAGGAACGCGCGATCCGCCGCGGCGAGTTGCTCACCGAGCAGCTGCAGGGCGCGCTGAACAGCCGCATCGTCATCGAACAGGCCAAGGGCGCGGTCGCCCAGGCGTTCAACGTCTCCGTGGACGAGGCCTTCGAGCTGCTGCGCTCCAACGCCCGGCGCACCAACCGCCGCCTCAGCGAGGTCGCCCGCCTCGCGGTCACCGACCTGCGAGCGCTGGGCGACCTGACCGCCTAGCGGGATGCTCAGGCCGGCTCAGGTCAGGTCGGCTCAGGTCAGGTCGGCCAGGTCGAGCTTGAGCAGGTTGAGCAGGCCCGAGTTCTTGGCGGTGTCGATCTCGTCCGGCATCGTCCGGTCGACCCAGTCGGCCCGGTCGTTCTGCCCGCGACTGCGCAGGATGGCGAGGATCTTGGATTTCGCTACGGTCATGGCTGCTCCCGATGTGATGACTGCTGGACGGTGTCGTCAGTCAGCCGGGGATCACCATCGCCTGCCCATCGAACGGGCGGCGCGCCGACGGTGCGGCCAAGAGAAAAAGGTCGCCCGGGACCGGACGTCACCGTTGATTCTACGCTTGCCCCGCCATGACGCCGACGGCCCGGCAACGTCTGGCGTCGCCGGGCCGGGGGTTTGGCAGCCTCAGCTGCTGACGGTGAACTTCAGCGCGGTGAAGTTGTCGCGCGGGTCGGTGTCGCCGTAGTAGTCCCGCTCGTCGTGGTCCCTATCGGTGATGTTGGTGTACACGTGGATCACGGCCTCGATCTGCGTCCCGACGGGGAACGTGGCCGCCGGGCCGGCGAAGTCGACCTTGAACGTGGTGTCCTTGCCGACCTGGAGCTTCGGCAGCTCACAGCGGAGCACGACCTCGACGTCGTTGAGGAGCCGGCAGTTACTTGGCAGGTTCTTCAGCGAGATGCCGGCCGGCACCGTGAGCCAGAGCACCGGCTCCTGCGCCGTCGGGCCGGCGTTGTGGATGGTCGCGGTCAGCGCCCCGGTGATCTCGGTGCCGTTGACGCGGACCGGCGTGCCGGTGAGCTTCACGCCGAGGTTGGTCAGCCGCGGGTTCTGCGGCATCGCCGTCGGGCCGCCGGTCTGCGCGAACGCCGTGCCGGTCCACGAGTAGGTACGCCAGTGGTAGTTGGTCACCGGCTGCTCGTCGTCGACGCAGCAGATGACCAGGTCGCCGAGCTCCGCCTCGATCTTCGTGCCGGCGACGCGGATGTCGCGGATCACCTCGGGCCGGCCCTTCGCCGCTCCCCCCAGGTCACTGCCCACGACGAGCCCCATCGTCACGATGGCGCCGGACGCGTCCCGGTCGAAGCCGACGACGGCCTGCACGCCGAGCTCCCCGGTGATGCACTCGATCACCGCGACCGTCTCCTGCGCGCCGTCACCGTCGACGTCGGCGTGGACGACCTTCTTGACGGCAGCGGTACCGATGTGGCTGAAGTCCGCGACGTCGTCGGCCGCCTTCGTCCTGCCCTTGCTGAACTGCTGCCGCCCGGTCGGGCACATGCCCTGGTTCAGCTGCTCGTCGACCCACTTCGGCAGGTCGAGCACCGCGTTGCCGAGATCCGTCTGGGTGATCCTGCCGTCGGGGGCCGACTTGGTCGGCTCCACCGTGGTCGGCTCCGGCGCCGCCGACTCGCTGACCGTCGCGGTCGCGCCAGGCACCGTCGGCGGACCGTTGGAGTCGAGGCGGCCGGTCGCATACGCCGTGATCGGCGCGGCGACGGCAAGTGCCGCGAGCGCCCCGGCGGTCATGACCCGCACCCGGTGCCGGTGCCGGACCGTGGTGCGCACCGCGCCCGTGCCCAGCGGCGCCGGCAACGGACCGTCCTCACGGAAGTTCGAGAATGCGTTGTCGATAAGGTCGAGGTGCTGCTCGTCAGCCATTGCGCTGCTCCATTCTGGAATCGGTCCGTGCCTCACTGAGCTGAACGGCGAGCGCGGCCCGCCCCCGGTGCAACCACGCTTTCACGGTGCCTTCGGCCACCTTTTCCTGCTCGGCGATCTCCGCCACGGAAAGGTCGGCGAGATGGAAGAGAATGACGGCCCTGCGATGGTTCTCCGGAAGCGCCTTCAACGCTCTGGCGAGCGCCACCCGATCCGGCCCGGGCCCTTCGACGTGTTCCTCGCGGTATCGCCTGGCATGCGCCTGCTGCACCTTCAACCGGCGGAAACGACTGGTCGCGAGATTCCATGCGACCTTGCGCAGCCAGGCCACCGGATCGTCGTACCGCGCGATCCTGCTCCATTTCGGCAGCGCCCGGCAGAACGCCTCCTGCACGAAATCCTGCGCCTGCCCGATGTCTCCCGTGTACGCGTAGAGTTGCAGCGAAAGCCGCTGAAAATGCGCAGCATAGAATGCGTCGAACTGCGGTGGCCCGGTGTCCTCCGACACCGATTGGCGCATCGCCATGTGCCCGTCCTCCCCGAATTCGCCCCGGGCTTCTCCCCGGTGCACGCAACCAACACGCGATGCCTGAGCGGCCGGTTGCAGCATGACGCAAAGAATTTTGCAGATTTCCCGGCACCCCCGCTGACCTGCGCCGCTTCCTGCTGCGCCGCCCGCATCGGGGCCTTCGGCGGGCTTTTGCTCACCGGGGCGGCCTTGGTGGGCATGGACCGAGTCGCGCTGCCGGGGTGGCCGCCGGCTCGGCTGGGGTGCCGCTGGCCGCGCGTTCTCATCCGCCACTGCTGTCGATGCCTCGCGGGTCCAGCCAGGCGTTGGTCAATGCCCGGACTCGCGGCTTTTGTGCGGGGATTCCGGGACGCCGACCGCTGCACGCAGGTCCGCATGCAGAACAGCTTCGGTGGCGTTGCGGTCGCCTCAGCGGCAGCTGTTCAGTCGTTTGGCAACGCTGGGGCTCCAGCGTCGACCGGTGTGCGGGGAAGCTGCGATGGCGCGATACGCCGCACGCCCTGCAGCGCAAGGGCAGCTGCGGAAGCGCGACGCCGAGCGGCGCCGTGCGGGCCGCGCCGCGCGGGCCGCGCCGTGCGGGCGGCAAATGCGATGGGCGGCACATGCCGGGACCACCACACGAGCCGCCACGTGCGGACGCGTTCGGGACGGAGCCGTGCGGGCGGCGCATGCGGGCAGCGACGTGGAGCAGCGACGTGCGGGCGGCAAATGCGATGGGCGGCATGTGCCGGGGCCACCACATGGGCCGCCACGTGCGGACGCGTTCGGGACGGAGCCGTGCGGGCGGCACATGCGGGCGGGCGCCGTGAGGGCGGACGACGTGCGGGCCGCGCCGTGCGGGTGGCACATGCGGGTGGCGACGTGGAGCGGCGACGTGCGGGCGGCAAATGCGATGGGCGGCATGTGCCGGGGCCACCACATGGGCCGCCACGTGCGGACGCGTTCGGGACGGAGCCGTGCCGGGTGCGGCGACGCGCAGCGGGACTGCGGAGTCCAGGACGCCGCCGCCGTCGGTGCGGGGCGGGCTATGGGGCGGGGCGGGGTCGTTGCGGGCTACGGGGCGGGCAGGTGGCAGACGGCCTCGACGTTGTTGCCGTCGGGGTCGCGGAGGAAGGCGCCGAAATAGTCGGGGTGGTATTCGGGGAAGACCCGCGGGGCGTGCAGGACCTCCGCGCCGAAGGCGACGCCGGCCTCGTGGAAGGCGATGACCGTCGCGCGGTCGGCGGCGGAGAAGGCGACGTGCAGCTCGCGCTGGACGACGTCGACGGTCACCGGGCCGAGCCAGAAGTCGGGCTTGGTGACGCCATAGCCGGCGACGCCGGGGAACTCCATCATGCGTTTCGCGCCGAGCGGTGCGAGGACCGCGTCGTAGAACGCCTTGCTGGCGGTCAGGTCGGCGACCTGGATCCCGATGTGGTCAAGCATGCTTCCAGTCTATGGAGACGACCGACATTTTCTCCGGGGTCCGGGCACAGCTCAGCCGATCCGTTCGACCACGTTGCCATCGCCGTCGCGGATGAGGGTCGGGCGGACGTCGACGATCAGGCCCGGAGCCTCCGGCACCGGTGACGCGCCGGCCAAGGGGACGAGGACGCCGGTCAGGTGGTCCAGGGCCTCGTCCGTGAGGACGATCTTCAACAGGGCGCCGTCGTTGTTGGTACCGAGGGCGAAGCTGCCGGGCGAGAACTCGACGCTGCTGTCGGGGCCGTTGACGACGAGGGTCCGTCCGAAGCGGAGGCGACCACGCAGGATCGCGGCGATGCGCTCGACCGCGTGGGCGCCGACGATCAGGCGGTAGCCGTCGCCGTCGGGGAGCCAGGCGAACTCGGCGACGGCCAGGCTGCCGGTGGACGAGCCGTCGCGGCGGCGGCCCGCGGCGACCTTGTCGGCGAAGGCGGGGACGTCGGTGAGCGAGTTGCGGCGCAGGTCGGTGATGAACAGCGGCACGTACCCGACGGCGAGGTTGAGCACCGCCTCCACGCTCCACGTCTGGGTCGCCGCATACTCGTCCAGGGTCATGCCGAAGACCTGCAGGAACCGGACCTTGCCGAACGGGGCCTCGATGATGCCGAGCTCCGGGTCCTCGACGAAAGCGATGGCGCGGATCAGTGTCTGGTGCTCCAACGCGATCGGCCCGTTGAGGTCCATCTGGTGATTGGGCGCGAAACCGTTGCCGCTGCCGAAGTTGTAGCGGGCCAGGTTCTGCAGGAAGTTCGCGGCCCAGACGGGCGGTGTGGTCTCACCCGGCTCGCGGCGCACCCTGAACGTGAACTCGTATCCCCAGCCGGACCACTCCGCGTCGGGATTCGGCGCCGAATACAGCTCGCTCATGCCATAGCTGACGATGTGCCAGTGCGGGACCGGCGATTCGCGGGCATAGAAGCTGATGCCGTCCAGCGGGTCCGGGCCGCCCAGCGACCATTTCACCAGCGTGGCGTAGTGCTTGGGCTCGACGCCGGGGTAAAGGCGGTCGAGCGCGGCGTCGATGGCTTCCCAGCCGGGTGCGTCGGAGGTCACCAGCCGACCTAACCACAGTTCAGAAATCCTTCAACCCTTGGTGCGATTAGGGTTGAGGCATGGGCCGTACCATTGCGACAAACACTGACGTGAGCCGTTCCGAACTGATCGAATTCCTCTCGAGCCGGCACCGGGCGTTGGTCATCACCACCCGCGCCGACGGCCGCCCGCAGGCATCGCCGGTCGCCAGCGGTGTCGACGCGCAGGGGCGGATCGTCATCTCGACGTATCCCGAGCGTGCCAAGGCACGCAACGCCCGTCGCGACAGCCGGGTGTCGGTCGTCGTGCTCTCCGACGAGTGGAACGGTCCCTGGGTCCAGGTCGACGGGGTCGCCGAGGTGCTGGACCTGCCGGAGGCGATGGAGCCGCTGGTCGAGTATTTCCGCTGCATCTCCGGCGAGCATCCCGACTGGGACGAGTACCGCGAAGCGATGCGCCAGCAGGGCAAGTCGCTGCTGCGCGTGACCATCGAGTCGTGGGGGCCGATCGCCACGGGTGGCTTCCCGGCCCGCCTCGCGGACTGATCCGTTCACCACTCACCGACGTAGCCGTCGGCAGCGGCGTGGCCGTCAACGGCGGCGTGGCCGTCGACGGCGGTGAGGCCGTCGGCGAGGACGGTCAGCGCGTCGTCCGGGCGGCGCATCGCGGTCAGCAGGTCGGCCAGATCGAGGGAGAGCTGGGCGAGCTCCCGCCGCGGTCCGGTCCGGCGGTGGATGGCGATCGCGGCGCGGAGATGCCGTTCGGCCGCCTCGAACTCGCCGGCGTCCTGGCTGAGCAGGGCATGCACCCGGTGGGCACGAGCCTGCCGGACCTCGCTCGCGGATCCGCCGGGAGCGGTGAGCCGGTCGGCTTCGGACAGCAGGGTCCGGGCGGTCGCCGGGTCTCCCAGGGCGCGATGCACCTCCGCCAGGTCAACCAGCGCGTCCAAGGCCGCCGCCCCCGTCGAACGCAGGCGCGCCGCGGTCAGGTCGGTCAGGGCGCCGGCCAGGTCACCCGCTGACAGCCGCGCCCGCGCCCGGATCCGGTGCGCGCCGGCGATCTCGTCCGCGAGCCACGACTCCAGCACCGCGGCGGCCGCCGCGGCGAGGGCCGCCCTCGCCTCCGTCAGGTGGCTCGAGGCCGCGAGGGTCCGGACCACGGCCAGCTGCGCCTCGAGCACGCCGCCCACCGGCCCGGCCAACGCGAGGGCGGTCTCCGCGGCCGCGGTGGCGTCCTCGCCCAGGTCGGACTGGCACAGCGCGAGCACCGCGTGGATCGCAAGGGCCGCCGCCGGATCCGGCAGCCCGGCGCGATGCAGCTCGTCGCGGAAGTCGGTCAGCAGATACGCGGCATACCCCGGATCCCCCTGCAGCCGTGCGCACAGGGCGAGCCCGACGACGGCCGGCGTCCGCAGGTGGGCGAGGGTCGGTGGGACGAGCAGACGGGCACGGTCGAAGTGGCCGGTGGCGTCGTCAGGTGCACCGGCCTCCAGCGACCACCGCCCGAGCACGACTTCCGCCGCGGCCCTGCGGACCGGGGACTCGGCCGGGTCGGCCGCGCGCTGCTCGTGCCAGCGCCGCGGCTGCCGCTCCTGCAACAGGTCGATCTCGATGGACAATGCGTCGCCGGGGTGGCGGCCGGTCGTGAGTTGCGTGACGTCGACGGACAAGCGGGTGGCGAAGTGGGCGAGGGCGTCGTTGGACGGGACGCGGTGACCGTTTTCGACGGATGAGACATAGGCGGCGGTGTAGTTGGGCTCGGCGAGGTCGCGCTGGGTCAGGCCCTTGCCGGTGCGCAGGGCCAGGATCCGCCCGCCGATGCCGTCATTCATGAGGCGTCACCAAAGGGCGGGCGGCGGCGAGCAGTCCCCGCCGGAAGCTCTCCGCCGCACCCTCGACGTTACCGGCAGCCCGCCGTTGCTCGCCCAACAAGCGGCTCGTCGTCACAAGTTCGGCGGTAAGTCCTGACTCCGCGTAACGATCGGCGGCGCTGCTGAGGAGTTGATCGGCGATCGGGTCGCCTGGAGTGCGGGTACCGGCGATCCGGCCGAGGATGCGGTCCGCCTCGGCCATGCATTCCTGGTGCTGGGTGCGGTGGCAGATGCCCGCGGCCTCGGTGGCCAGCCGCTCCGCCTCGTCCAGGTCGCCGTCGAGCCGGCGGGCCTCGGCCAGTTCGAGGGTGGCGCCGGCCAGGTCCTGCACCGCGCCGACCTCGAGCAGGATGGCCCGGGCCTGCTCGAACCGCGCGGCGGCCTCGCCGACCCGCCCGACGCGGCGCAGCACGTACCCATGTGCCCATTGGCAGATGCCGATCTCTCGGGTGAGGCCGAGGTCGGTGTAGATGGCGAGGGCCTCACCGAGCAGCCGCTCAGTGTCGGCGAGATCGTGGTCGCGCCGCACCTGGGCGACCGTCACGCTGAACTGCGCGAGCCACTCGCGGTTACGCACCCGTGGCAGCAGCGCAAGCGCCTCCCGCTCGAGGCGCCGCGCCCGTTCGCGCCAGTCCAGCTCGAGAAACGTGTACACCAGCGCGCTGGTCAACCGGATCAGCGCGTCGGGATCGGGGTCGGTGGCGGCGCGGACGCTGCGCAACTCCGCCTCGAGCAGCGTGATCGCCTCGCCGGTGGCCCCGGTGATCTGCAGGCAGTAGGCCTCGCGCGCAACGACAGCGGCGCGCAGCGTCACGTGCTGCGGCTCGAGCAGCGTTTTCGCCGTCGTGTACCGCTGGATCGCCGCGCTCACGTCGCCGGTGTGCAGCGCGACGTCCCCGGCGAGGTGGACGGCGCGACATTCGAGCTCGGCCAGCGCGTATCGCCGGGCCAGCCGCTCGACGTCGGCCGCCTTCGTCGCGGCCTCGGCCGTCCTGCCGCGGGACAGCTCGCGGCGCGCCTCGGCCAGCACGGCCGCCAACGAGCCGGCCACGTCGGCCGGGCGGCCGTGGCGCAGGTCGTCGGCGTCGACCCCGAGCGTGCCCGCTATGTGGGCGAGCGTCTCGGAGGTCGGGACGCGGACGCCCGCCTCGATCGCGGCCAGGAACGCGCGGGTGTACCGCGGCTCGGCCAGTTCCCGTTGCGTCAGCCCGCGTTCGAGGCGCAGCCGCCTGATCCGCGCGCCGAGCGACTCCTCCTCCGTCACGGCGCCACCTTCCCACATCAACTGCGTATTGACAGCCGCCTGTGTGCGTCCTAGCGTTCACGCAACAACGCCGGTAACTGGAGTTAACAAGCCAGTTGCGCACGTCTCACAGTCTCCGGCATCGGGGTGCCGGGAGCCTCCCCCGCCCCGATGCCGGCCACCACCCCCACGCTCCGTTGCTCCCCTCCGGGAAGGAACTGCGATGCGCAGAACTGCCCTGGTGCTGTCCGTCACCGTGACCGCCGCCCTGGTCACGACCGGCGTACTCACCCACAACGCCCTTGCCGCAAGCGACACCGCCGCCGCGCCGCCGCCCGGCGTGGCACCCGCCGTCTTCAGCGCCCTCCAGCGCGACCTGCACCTCACCCCGGCGCAGGCCCGCGACCGGCTGACTCTCGACAGCCGCGCCGCGACCACCCAGCAGGTGCTGCGCAAGACCCTCGGCGCCGGCTATGGCGGCACCTGGGTCACCGCCGACGGCCGGTCGGTCGCCGTCGGCGTCACCGACCTCGTGCAGCAGAAGGCGGTGCGCAACCTCGGCGCGACCCCGGTCCTCGTCGGCCGCAGCGAAGCGCAGCTCAACGACATCGTCGCCCGCCTCGACCAGCACTCCGCCGCCGCCCCGAGCACCGTCAAGGGCTGGTACGCGGACCTGCGCGCCAACACCGTCGTCGTCCTCGGCTCCCTGGCGCAGAGTTTCCTGGCCGCAGCCGCCGTCGACCCGGCCGCGGTCCGTGTCGAGGCAACCAGCGAGGACCCGAAGCCGTACATCGACGTGGTCGGCGGCAACGCGTACTACATCGGCAGCGGCACCAGGTGCTCCATCGGGTTCTCCGTCAACGGCGGCTTCGTCTCCGCCGGCCACTGCGGCACCAGCGGCGCCCGCACCACCCAACCGAGTGGCACGTTCCGCGGGTCGAGCTTCCCCGGCAACGACTATTCCTGGGTACAGGTCGACGCCGGCAACACCCCGCGCGGCCTGGTGAACAACTACAGCGGTGGCACCGTCGCCGTGGCCGGCTCGACCGAGGCAGCCGTCGGCGCTTCCGTCTGCCGCTCCGGGTCCACCACCGGCTGGCGCTGCGGCACGATCCAGCAGAAGAACGCGTCCGTCACGTACTCCCAAGGCACCGTGACCGGGCTCGTGCGCTCCAACGCCTGCGCCGAACCCGGCGACTCCGGCGGCTCGTGGCTGTCCGGCACCCAGGCGCAGGGCGTGACCTCCGGCGGCTCAGGCAACTGCACCTCCGGCGGCACGATGTACTACCAGCCCGTCAACGAGATCCTGCAGGCCTACGGGCTGACCCTCGTCACCTCGGGTGGCGGCCCGGGCCCCACCGCGACGGCCACGACGACCCCGCCGCAGGGCGGAACGTGGGCGCCGAACACCGTATACGCGACCGGCGCGACCGTCACCTACGGCGGCCGGTCCTACCGCTGCCTGCAAGGCCACACCTCGCAGGTCGGCTGGGAGCCACCGAACGTCCCGGCTTTGTGGTCGTAATTCGCTGGACTGAGTTTCGTTGGTCTTGGTTCGCGGGAATGGGGAGGAGCGGGCCCGACAGCGTCGTCGGGTCCGCTCCGCATTTGTGCTGTCCAACGCTGTCCAGGATCGCGGCGTCGGCCGGCCGCGGGCGGGCACGATCGCTTCCGGGTTGTTCCGGTTGGCAGCTCGCTCCGGGCTGCCCGCCTCGGGCGATCTGCCCCGGTGGCCCGCCGCCGCGGGCAGCACGTTTGCGGTGACCGTCGTCCCCGGCGGTCGCAGCGTCGTCAGGTGGTGACGGGCCACCGGAGCGCGTCGACCGCCGGCGCGTCGAGGCCCTGCAGCCTGGTCCGGACCTCGGCCGCCTTCGGGTGGGCAAGACCGTCGAGCGTCTCCACGGCGCGCAGCCACGTCTCGCGGGCCACGTCCCACCGCCCGGCCGCGGCCCAGGCGTCGCCGAGCCGGATCGAGGTGTCGGCCTCGTTGAAGCGGTCGCCCTGTTCGGCGTACAGCAGCAGCGCGTCCTGGTAACGCTCGATCGCCTGGTCGTGCTCGCCGAGCCGGTGATGGACATAGCCGAGGCTGTCGAGGGTCGCCGCGACCCCGGCCGCGTCGCGGAGCCCGCGCTGCAGCTCGAGGGCCTCCTCGCAGCATTCGAGCGCCAGGTCGTGATGGCCGAGCCGGGCATGGTGCCAGCCGGCCGAGTTGAGCGCCCGCGCCTGACCGACCGGGTCGTCGGCCAGCCGGAACAGGTCCAGCGCCCGCTCGTCGTGCGCGACCGCCTCCGCGAACCGGTCCTGCGTCTCCAGCAACCAGGCGAGCGCGTGCTGGCACCGGGCCGCCCCGGCGTGATCCGCCAGCTCGACGAACAGGTCGAACGCCACCTGCAGATGCCGCCGCGCCTCGGCGTGCCGTCCACTTCGGATGTACCCGCTGGACAGGCTGCGATGCGCCAGCGCGAGCGCCGCCGTGTCACCCAGCCGCTCGGCGGCGCCGACCGCGGCCCGTTGCGTCGCGATCCAGTCGCCCCAGTGCCCGCCCCGGTCGAGGTGGTCGGCCATGGCCCAGGCCAGCCGCCACACCTCCCGGTCGAACCCGCACGCGACGGCCACCTGCACCGCCCCGATCAGCGCCCGCCGGTGCACCGCGAACCACTCCGCGGCCGCCGCCTCGTCGGCCGGAACGCCGTCCAGGTCACCGGGGTCCGGCACCCCCGCTGGGTCGAGCCCGTCGCGCGCCGGGTTCTGTGCTGCCGGTCCCGTTGCGGCAGGTCCGCTCTGGTGGGGCCCGGCCGCGTCGGACTCGCCGGCCGCGTCGGACTCGCCGGCTCCGATGGAGGGTGCCGCCCGGCGTTGCGCGGTGAGCGCGTCCAGCTCGGATCGCGGGACGAGCGGGGGCGGTCCGGGTGGTGTGAGCCGTGGTTGGGTGGTGGCCGCCTCGGGCCGGGAGGGAGGCGGCGCTGGCTCGCGATGTGTGACGAGCGGGGCGGGTCCGGATCGCGGGTCGGGCGTCGCCGGCTTGCGTTGGGCGGCAGGCAGCCCGGATCGCGGAGCGTAGGACATCGGACGGAGTTGTGGGGCAGGCACTGCTGGACGGCATTCGGCGTTGGCAGGTGGCGCCGGATTGCGTTGTAGGGCAGGTGGTGTG
>NZ_JBFAPO010000054.1:16734-35129 GCF_040676755.1 Dactylosporangium sp. NPDC049525
GGCGAGGCGTCCGGCGTTGGCGGGCGACGGCACCGGTTCGTGGTGTGGGGCAGGTGGTGTGGCGAGGTTCTCGGCGTTGGCGGGTGGCGCTGGATTGCGTTGTAGGGCAGGTGGTGTGGCGAGGCGTCCGGCGTTGGCGGGCGACGGCACCGGTTCGTGGTGTGGGGCAGGTGGTGTGGCGAGGTTCTCGGCGTTGGCGGGTGGCGCTGGATCGCGTTGTGGGGCAGGGGATGCGGGGCGGCGTTGAGCTGGAAGTGGTGGCGAGGCGGGAAGGGCCGGGTCTCGTGGCGACGCCTCGGAGGTCGGCGGGAGGCGGGACGGGTTGAGGATCATCGCGGCCGTGGTGGCGGCCCGGGTGTAGTGCTCGATGAGGCGGCGGCGGGCGGCGACGCGCTCCGAGGCGGGCTCGTCGTCGTGGGCCAGGCCATACGCATAAGCACTCAGCAGGTCGTGCATGCCGAAGCGGCCGGGCCGCAGCTCGATGATGAGCTGGGCGCGGACGAGCTCGGCCAGCAGCGGGCGGACCCCGGCGACGGGCAGGTCGGCGAGGGCCGCGGCGGCGGGGATGCTCAGCTCGGGGCTCGGGTGGAGGCCGCCGAGGCGGAACAGGCGCTGGGCCGGCGGGGTGAGGCGCTGATACGACCACGAGAAGGCGGTCTCGACGTCGGCTTTCGGGTCGTCGGAGCGCAGCGCGTCGAGGCGGCTGTGGGCGCCGGACAGCTCGGCGGCGATCGCCGCGAGGCTGAAGTCGGGGTGCAGCGCGGCGCGGGCGGCGACCACCGACAGCGCGAGGGGCAGGCGGGCGCAGGCGGCGACGATGCTGTCGACCGCCTCGGGCTCGCGGTCGGTGCGGGCGGCGCCGATGCGGCCGGCGAGGAGGGTGCGGGCGTCGGCGGCGTCGAGCAGGTCAAGGGTCACGGGGTGCGCACCGTCGGCCGTGACCAGGGCCGGGAGGTCGACCCGGCTGGTGACCAGGGCGAGGCTGGCGCCGCTGCCGGGGAGCAGGGGGCGGACCTGCTCGGCGGTCGCGGCGTTGTCGAGCACGATCAGCATCTGCTTGTCGCGCAGCAGGCCGCGATACATGCCGGCGCGGGACTGCGGCTCGGCGGGCACCTGGGCGGGCGGGACGCCGAGCAGGCCGAGCGCGACGCCGAGTGCGTCCGCCGGGGCGACCGGGTCGCGGCTGCTGGGGCCGAAGCCGCGCAGGTCGAGGAACAGCTGGCCGTCGGGGAACAGCCCGGCGACCTGATGCGCCCAGTGCACGGCGAGGGCGGTCTTGCCGACGCCGGCGGTGCCGGACAGCACGATCGGGCGCCGCTCGGCGGTGAGCCGGTCGAGCAGGGCCAGCTGCCAGGTCCGGCCGGCGAACGTGGTCAGGTCGGCGGGCAGCTGCCGCGGCGCGACCCCGGACCAGTCGCGGGACCGCTGATCGGCGTGGTCGGGCGCCGCGGTGCGTTGCTCCTCGACCCGGTCGCGGGCCGAGGCCAGGGCGATCTGCTCCGCCGGGGTGGCGCCGAGCAGCCGCACGAGGTCGTCGAAGCGGTCCGTCGGCGGCAGGACCCGGCCGGCCAGGTATTCGCCGATGATCCCGTGTGACCAGCCGGTGAGGGCGGCGAGCTGCCGGTAGGTCAGCGGGGGACGGCCGGTGCGGCGCGACTGCCGGCGGCGCAGGTTGCGCAGGAGGTTCGCGAGCTCCGGCATGGTGCGCACCGTCGCGTGGCTGCCCTGCGTGTCGTCCACTGCTGCGATCCTCGCCTGCCGCTTGCCGCAAACCTGCCGCTCGTTCGCGAGACCCTGCCGCTCGTCCCGCGAGACCTACCGCTCGTCTCGCGGAACCTACCGCTCATCCTGCGAAACCAGCCGTTCGTCCCCCGCGACTGCCAGTATCGCCCGTCATTGCAACCTGCGGACCTCGCGAGGGAGGCTGCGCATCCACGCGCGCAGCAGCGGCGTGACGGTGCGAGTCAGCGGGCTCGCGGGCGCGTCGTCGATCGGCGACGCCGCGCTGAGCGACGCGTCCTCGCCGGCGAAGACGAACGGGTCGATCAGCGGCGTCGGGCGGTGCCGGTCGTGGGCGTCGCTGCGCTCCAGCGCGTCCTCGACCAGGGCGCGGAAGTCGGCCGGCGGCACGTCCTCGCGGACGGCGCGGATCGCCTCGTGCAGGTGGCGCCGGACACCGAGTTGCTGCTCGTGGGCGGGGGAGCCGACGCCGACGAGGAACGTCAGATAGGTGCGGATGAGCCGGCCGTCGGTGCGGTCCAGATAGCACTCGACGGATCGGGTCCAGCCGGCGCGGGCGACCGAGAAGCCGAACCCGACGGGGGTGCCGTCGGCGGCGACGAGGCGGTGGCAGCCGCCGGCGCGCTGCGGGCCGGCGAGCTCCGGCGACCAGACGGGGCGGTGCGCGCCGCCCGCGACCATCCGCTCGACGGCGGCGGCGGCCGCGGCGGCGACCCGGCCGCCCGCGACGCTGCCGAGGCCGAGCACGACCGCGGGGGCCATGGGCGTGCCCGCCCGCTCGAAGCTCGGGATCACGTCGGAGAGCAGGACCGCCTCGAGGGTGCCGCCGGCGGTGACGCGGGCCATCGGGTCGCCGATGGTGAGTGCGGCCATCGACACGAACGCCGCGCCGGCGAACTCCGCGTCGGTCGGGTCGTCGTCGGGGACGAGCGCCGCGGGGCCGCCGAGGATGCGTCGCAGGAGGGGGTCGACGTCACCGACGACAGCGGCGAACAGGCCCGGCGGGCCGGCCGCGGTCGAAGGAGCCCGCCGGTGCGGCGTGCGGCGGTGAACGGACTGCTGGCGATGTCTGCGTTTGTGGCTACGACCACGACTCCCCGGACCCATGCTTGCAGTCTGCACCTACCCCCCGACAAAAAATCGGCTCACGTGGCCCGGAACGCCCGCCGATATGCGTGCGGACCAGTACCGATGATGCGTTTGAACCTGTCCCGGAATGCGGTCGGCGAGCCGAACCCGACCTGAGCGGCGATGCGCTCCACGGGGTCGGTGGTCGCCTCCAGCAGGTGCTGCGCCCGCCGGATCCGCGCCCGGTGCAGCCATTGCAGCGGGGTGGTGCCGGTCTGGTCGCGGAAGCGCCGGTTGAGGGTGCGCACGCTCATGCCCGCCCGCGCGGCGAGCCGGTCCAAGGTGAGCTCGCGGCCCAGGTTGTCCTGCATCCAGCGCAGCAGCGGCTCGAGCTCGGCACCCTGCGGGGTCGGCGGCTGGTCGTGCGGGATGAACTGTGCCTGCCCGCCTTCCCGCTCCAGCGGCATCACCGACAGCCGGGCGGCGTCGGCGGCGACCGCGGAGCCGTAGTCCCGGCGGATCAGGTGCAGGCACAGGTCGAGGCCAGCGGCCGCGCCCGCCGACGTCAGGACCTGGCCGTTGTCGATGTACAGGACGTCGGGGTCCACCGTCACCGCCGGGAACGCGGCCGCCAGCTGCGCGGCGGCGGCCCAGTGCGTGGTTGCCCGGAGCCCGTCGAGCAGCCCGGTCGCGGCGAGGACGAACGCACCTGAACAGATCGAGGCGAGCAGGGTCCCCGCCGCGGCGGCCGACCGCAACGCGTCCAGCACGTCGGGCGGCACCGCCGCGGCGGGATCGGCGCAGCCCGGCACGATGACCGTCGCCGCTTCCTGCATAACCGATAAATCGGATAAGTCAGATAGCCGGAAGGTGCCCGCCGAAACGGAGCGCGACGGCGAGCACACGACAACCCGGTACGCCGGCCGCCCAGACGGCAGCACGGAACGCCCGAACACCTCAAGGGGCGTCGACAGATCGAACGGGATCACCCCGTCCAGCGCCAGCACCGCCACCGTCCGCATGGCCAGAACCTACCGCCGCCCCCCGAAACTGCCACCGCCCTGGCCGGAACCCGCGGCAGGCTGGCCGGAAACGATCGCGTCCAGCAGGGTCGCGAGGTCCTCCGGCCGGCTGAACATGGCCCAGTGCCCGGTGGGCAGCTCATGTACGCGGTAGTCCCGCCGATCCAGTCCGCTGAAGAAGGGGTGCCCCTCCTCGATCATCTGCTGCACGACCGCCGCCGAGAACGTCGTGCACACCAGGTCCGTCGGTGGCTGCCCGGCGCTGCCCAACTTCAATGGCGACAGGGCGCTGGCGACCGGGTGCGGGACCGTCCGCGCGCTGATCCAGCCGGTCATGCCGTCGAGACCGGCGAACTGCACCGGGTCGTCCGCCGGGTCGAACGACGGCGGCGGGATGAACGCGCCGTCCACAGTGGGCGGTCCACCCATGTCGGCCTGCGACATCCCGTCAGGCACCGGGCCACTGTCCACATAGATCACCCGGGCGACGCTGTCCGGCAGCCGGTCGGCCGCGCCCCGGACCGGAAGGCCGCCGTAGCTGTGCCCTACCAGTACCACATCCACCGCATCGTCCACGGCGGATGTCACCTGCTCGATGTGGGTGTCGAGGGTCGCGTCCGCGGTCAGGTCGAGGCTCAGCGCGGTCACGTCGTGGCCGGCCTCGCGCAGCCGCGTGGCGACCGCGTCCCAGGCCCAGCCGCCGAGCCACATGCCCGGCACCAGGATGAAGTTCGTCATGCCACGACCGTAGGGCCGAATCCGGGCCGATTCCGCCCTGATATACAGGACCAGTGGCACAGTCCACCGAAAAGGTCCTCGCGATGCTGGAGCTGCTGCAGGCGCAGCCCGGCCTGACCGGCCCTGAGCTGGCCAAACGCCTCGACGTCGACGGCCGCACCGTCCGGCGGTATGCCGGCACGCTCGCCGACCTGGGGGTGCCGGTCCAGGCGGAGCGTGGCAGATATGGCGGTTACCGGCTGCTACCCGGCTACAAGCTGCCCCCGCTGATGCTGACCGACGACGAGGCCGTCGCCGTCGTGTTCGGCCTGCTCGTGGCCGCCCGGCAAGGCGTGACGACGCCCCTTGCGCTGGCGAAGATCGAGCGGGTCCTGCCGGCGAAGCTGCGCGAACGGGTCCAGGCGGTGCGCGAGACGCTCGGCTTCACCGCACCCGCCCGCGAGTCGGCACCGCCGGCGACCGGCCACCTGCTCGCGCTGGGCGAGGCGGCCCGCTCCCACCGCCGCGTCCGGGTGACCTACCGCTCCTGGCGCGGTGACGACACCGAACGTGACTTCGACCCGTATGGCGTCGTCGTCCACAACGGACGGTGGTACACCGCCGGCCATGATCATCGCAGCGGCGAGATCCGCACGCTACGGCTGGACCGGATCGGCTCGATCACGAGCCTGGAGGTGTACTTCCAGGCACCCGACGGCTTCGATCCGATCGCCCACGTGGTTGCCGGGCTCGCCACGGTGCCCTACCGGCACGAGGTCGAGGTGCTGCTGCGCATCGGGCTCGCCGACGCCGCCCGCCGCATCCCGCCGGTCGTCGGTACCCTGACCGACCACCCTGACGGCGTCCTGTTCACCTGCCGCGCCGAACGGCTCGACGGGATGGCACAACTGCTCGCCGGCCTCGGCTGCGACTTCACCGTCCACCGCCCCGACGAACTGCGCGCCGAGGTCCTGGCGCTGGCCCGGCGCCTGGAACGGGCCGCAGCCGGGCGTCGCTCAGTCGTGGGCGAGGGTTGTGCTGAGGATCACCATGGCGACCAGTGAGCCGATCGTCAGCCAGATCAGCCGCCAGGTCCACTTGTGGGCCAGGTTGAGCGTCCAGCCGGCGCCCTGCCGCTTCGGCACGAAGAGCGCTGGATCGTCGGGGTTGACGTAGAAGTTGCCGCGCCACGCACGCGGGTCGGCGCTCATCCCGCGGGCGTTGCCGCCGTCGCGACGCTTCGGTGCGGGGACCGCGACGATCGCGAGGGCGAGGACGGCGACCATGAAGGTGATCGCGAGAAGCTCGGCCAAGGCTACGTGGTTCACCATTCGAGCGTGCCACCGCTTGTCACGGTTCGGAAGAGCAACGTGTCAGAAGGTATGACCGCTGCACGTCGTTGCCGGCGAGATCGGCCGCCCGGCGGAATGCCTCCCGCGCCTCCGGCTCGCGGCCGAGCCGCCGCAGCAGGTCACCCCGGACCACGTGAAAGACGTGGTAGCGGGCCAGGTCCAGCGCCTCGACCAGGTCCAGTGCGGCGGCCGGACCGGTCACCTCGGCGACGGCGACCGCCCGGTTGAGTGCCACGACCGGGGTCGGAGAAAGGTGCAGGAGCTGGTCGTACAGCGGCAGCACCTGCCGCCAGTCGGTGTCTGGTCCGTCGGTGTGGACGGCGTTGATCGCGGCCTGCAGCTGATAGGGGCCGGGGCGGTCACGGTCGAGGCACTGCCTGACGAGCAGGTGGCCTTCGGCGATGAGGCTGCCGTCCCACTGGCCGCGGTCCTGGTCGCGCAGCAGGACGAGCTCGCCGCCGGGGCCGGTGCGTGCGGGCCGGCGCGCCTCGGTGAGCAGCATCAACGCCAGCAGGCCGGTGACCTCGGGCTCGTCCGGCATCAGCTCGTGCAGCAGCCGGCCGAGCCGGATCGCCTCCGCGCACAGGTCGTCGCGGATCAGCCGGTGGCCGGAGCTGGCCGCATACCCCTCGTTGAAGATCAGGTAGATGACCGCGAGCACCGGGCGCAGCCGCGAGGGCAGTTGTTCGTCCGGCGGCACGCGGTACGGGATGCCGGCATCGCGGATCTTCTGCTTCGCCCTGACGATCCGTTGCGCGACGGTGGCCTCCGGCACCAGCAGCGCGTGTGCGATCTCGGCGGTGCCGAGGCCGCCGAGCAGCCGCAAGGTCAGCGGCACCTGCACGGCCGTCGACAGCGCCGGATGGCAGCAGGTGAAGATCAGCCGGAGACGGTCGGGCGGCTCCTCGCTGACGGTGTCCCGCAATAGTGCCGCCTCGCGGTGCCGGTCCTCGCGTTTGGCCTCCCGGCGCAGCCGGTCGACGGCGCGGTTCCGTGCGGTGGTGATGATCCAGCCGGCCGGGCTCGCCGGCGGGCCTTCCCGCGCCCAGTGCTGGACCGCGGCGGTGAACGCCTCCTGGACCGCCTCCTCGGCGAGGTCGATGTCGCCGAGCATCCTGACCAGGACGGCGACCGCGCGACCGTACTGCTCCCGGAAGGCCTGCTCGACCGGGTCCGTCGTCACCTGAACGGCCGCACCTCGATCGGCAGCCGCGTGGCGCGCATCGCCTTGCCGGCCCATTCGAGGGCCTCGTCGAGATCCTCGACGGCGATGACGCAGAAGCCGCCGAGGTGCTCCTTGCCCTCGATGAACGGCCCGTCGCTGAGCAGCACCCCGTCGTCCTTCGGCCGCAGCACGGTGGCGGCGGCGGGCGGGAACAGCCCACCGGAGAACACCCACACGCCGGCGTCGCGCAGCCCCTGGTTGAACGCGGCCACGTCCGCGTCGATGGCCGCCATCTCCTGCGGCGACGGCGGCTCACCCTCGCTGGGTTCGATCACGCTGAGCAGGTACTGCCTCATGGTCACCTTTCTACCGCAGCGCCCACGTATCCTTTTCTGCGGCATCTTCACGGAAGGGGTTTCACGTGAGCAGCGAAACGCTGGAGTTTCAGGCCGAGACGCGGCAGCTCCTGCACCTGATGGTCCACTCGATCTACTCGAACAAGGACATCTTCCTGCGGGAACTGATCTCCAATGCATCCGATGCTCTGGACAAGCTTCGGCTCGAGTCGATGATCGACAAGGATCTCGTCGCGGACACCGACGATCTGCACATCACCCTCGCGGTCGACGCCGAGGAGCGGACGCTGACCGTCCGGGACAACGGCATCGGGATGTCCCGCGACGACGTCATCCAGCTCATCGGCACGATCGCGAAGTCGGGCACGGCCGAGATGCTGCGCAAGATGCGCGAGTCGAAGGACGCCGCCGCGAAGCAGGAGCTGATCGGGCAGTTCGGCGTCGGGTTCTACTCGACGTTCATGGTCGCGGACAAGGTCACGCTGGTGACTCGGCGGGCCGGCGAGACCGGCGGCACCCGGTGGGAGTCCACCGGCGAGGGCACGTATGAGATCGAGGCGATCGAGGACGCGCCGCAGGGCACGTCCGTGACGCTGCATCTCAAGCCCGAGGACACCGACGACCAGCTGCACGACTACGCCGCGGACTGGAAGATCCGGGAGATCGTCAAACGCTATTCGGACTTCATCGCCTGGCCCATCCGCATGGAGGGCGCAGAGACGCCGCTGAATTCGATGAAAGCGCTGTGGGCCCGCCCCCGCAGCGAGGTCAGCGACGAGGAATATTTCGAGTTCTACAAGCACGTCTCGCACGACTGGACCGATCCGCTCGAGACGATCCACATGAAGGCCGAGGGCACCTTCGAATACGAGGCCCTGCTGTTCATCCCGTCGCGGGCGCCATTCGATCTGTTCAGCCGCGACGGCAAGCGTGGCGTGCAGCTCTACGTGAAGCGCGTCTTCATCATGGAGGACTGCGAGGCACTGACCCCGCAGTACCTGCGGTTCGTGAAGGGCGTCGTCGACGCGCACGACCTGTCGCTCAACATCTCCCGCGAGATCCTGCAGCAGGACCGGCAGATCCAGGCCGTGCGCCGCCGCCTGGTGAAGAAGGTCCTGTCGACCCTCACCGACCTGCGGGAAAAGGACGCCGCGCGGTACGGCACGTTCTGGGGCGAGTTCGGCCGCGCGCTCAAGGAGGGCCTCCTCGACGACGCCGACAACCGCGACACCCTGCTCGACCTGCTCCTCCTGCCGTCCACGGCGTCCAGCGAGCTGACCACGCTGCGCGACTACGTGTCGCGGATGAAGGAGGACCAGAAGGACATCTACTTCATGACCGGCGAGTCGCGCGCGATGGTCGAGCACTCACCGCACATGGAGGCGTTCCTCGCCAAGGGCTATGAGGTACTGATCCTCATCGACCCCGTCGATGAGGTGTGGGTCGAGCGGGTCAACGAGTTCGACGGCAAGCCGCTGCAGTCGATCGCCAAGGGTCAGGTCGACCTCGGCGCCTCGGAGACGCCCGCCGAGCAGCAGGAGGAGTTCGCCCCGCTGCTGACCTGGCTCGGCGAGAAGCTCACCGACGACGTCAAGGAGGTCCGGCTCTCCTCACGGCTCACCACGTCGGCGGCGTGCATCGTCGGCGACGCGCACGACATCACGCCGACGCTGGAGAAGATGTACCGGGCGATGGGGCAGGAGATGCCACACACCAAGCGGATCCTCGAGCTGAACCCGACGCATCCCCTGGTCACGGGCCTGCGTTCGGCGTTCTCGGAGAAGAGCGACGACGCCGGCCTCGTCGAGACCGCCGAACTGCTCTACGGGGTGGCGCTGCTCGCCGAGGGCGGGGAGCTCACGGACCCGGCCCGCTTCACCCGTCTCGTCGCGGACCGTCTGGCGCGGACGCTATGACGACAGTCGACCTGCTCAAGGCCGCCGAGCGGCGGGTGCAGGCCGCGCAGCTGGCCGGCGACGTGGCGGTGCTCGACGAGATGATCGACGACCGTCTCGTGTTCACCGGCCCCGACGGGCTGCTGTACGGCAAGGAGGACGACCTCCTCCTGCACCGCTCGGGCGCCCAGAAGATGACCGCCGTGCAGGAGGAGGACCTGCGCTGCCTGGTCGATGGGCGGACCGGGGTGACCTGGTTCGTCGGGCGGCTCGCCGGCACCTTCAAGGGCCAGGACTTCGAGGCGCGGATGCGGTACACCCGCACCTGGGTCTTCAGCGACCCGGCCGGATGGAGGCTGGTCGCCGCGCACGCCAGCATGATCTGACATGCGGACCGTGACCCTGGTGCTCGTCTCGACCGGCGGTGCCGTGCTCGGCGCGTTGCCGCCGTTCGAGGTCGAGGTGCCGTGGTGGTCGGAGGTCGCCTCGGTGGTCTCCGCCGCCCGGTCGCGCTTCGGCGTGCGGGTCACGATCCTGCGGCTGCTCTCGGCGTCGTTGCCCGAGCAGCCCGGTGGTGCGGTGACCTACCTGGCCGAGGTCTCCGCGCCGCCCTCCGGCGTGACGCCCGTCGATCTCGCGCTGGCGCCGCATCCGCTGCGGGCGCCGTACGCCGAGGTCGGCGGGCCGGCCCGGTCGCTGCGGTGGGCCGGCTCGTTCGACGACGCCGTGCAGGTCAAGACGTGGAACCTCTCCTCGCTGTGGCGGCTGGAGACCGGCGACGGCACCGTGTGGCTGAAGGAGCTGCCCGCGTTCCTGCGCGGCGAGACGGCGGTCCTGCGCTGGATCAACGCGGTGGCGCCCGGGGCCGCGCCGACGGTGCTCGCCGCCGACGGTGAGGGCCGGCAGCTCCTGTCGCACCTGCCCGGCGAGGACCGCTTCGGCGCGCCCGAGGCCGACCGGCTGCCGATGGTCGACCTGCTGCATGGGGTGCAGTTGCGGTTCCTTGCCGACCAGCCTGATCTCGCCGTGCAGGACCGGCGCGGCCGGCTGCTCCTTGCGCAGATCACCGCGGTGGCCGCCCCTTGGCTGGCGCGGGTCGACCGGCTCGACCAGGTCCTGGCCGAGCTGCCCGGACGGTTGTCGGCGGTGGCCGCGTGCGGCGTGCCGGAGACGCTGGTCCATGGTGACTTCCACCCCGGCAACGTGCGTTCTGCGGATGGTGTACCCCCAGCGGTGCTGGACTGGGGCGACGCCTATCTCGGCCATCCCGGGTTCGACATCCTCCGGCTGTGTATCGGGCTGTCCTCGCCGGCGGCGCTGCTGGACCGGTGGGCCTCGCTGTGGCAGGCCGCCGTGCCCGGCTGTGATCCGTTACGCGCCGTGACGCTGCTGCGCCCGGTCGCGCCGCTGCTCGGGGCCGTCGTATACGGGGCGTTCCTCGACAATATCGAGCCCAGTGAATGGCCGTACCACGCCGAGGACGTCCCGAACTGCCTGAATGCCGCCGTCGAAAATTTTGTCGTACCGATGCTGTAGAACTACCGGCGTCAAGGATCGTCCGACGCTGGAGGTCGATGGCTGTGGACGTTGAGCGGCGCTCGGTAGCGCCCATCATCCCGCCGGTGAAGCCCCGCAAGTTGGCCAAGGTGCCGTTCGTCGAGCTGGCCGACGGGCGGTTGCAGGGAGTCGTGTCGAGCGGCTCTGACGTGGAGCGGGTCTATGTCTCCTCGATCGGGGCGGGCAGCCACGGGCTGAGCTGCAGCACCAACAACAACCGGCCCTGCGGCGGGCTGCGCGGGTCCTATCCGTGCAAGCACCTGCAGGCGCTGATCGACGAGGCGGTGCTGCAGTATGGCGCCGACCGGGTCGCCCGCTACCTGCGCATCGACGTCGAGGAGGGCACGAGCCTCACCGCTGGGCTGCGCGCGCACCATGAGCCGTCCCCGGCGGCGACCGTGTTCAGCAGCTTCCTGCGCCACCTGGCCTATCTGGAGCTGCCCGACACCACGCTGCCGGTGCCCGAGCTGCACTGGTTCCCGTCCGTCGGGGCGGCGCGCTGATGCTTCCCACCCAGCTCAGCGCGCTGACCGCCGATCCGGCCGCGGGCGTGCCCGAGGCGCTGGACCTGATCTCCTCCTTCGACCAGAGTCTCGTCGACGGCCTGGCCCGCGTCTCGCCGTCGGCGTTCGGCGGCATCGCCGATGCCTTCGCCGGCAGCCCGCTGCGGGACCGGGTCGCCGAGGCCGTCGACAAGATCGCCGCGGGGTCGATCGCCGACGAGCACCTGTTCGTCCTGGCCGGCGCCCGATCGGCGCTGTTCGGCGCCGTCCACGACGCGCTGCTCGGCCAGGCGGACGCGGCGCTCGGCCGCACCAGGCTTGCGTGGCCCGGCAGCGCGGGCGACGCGGCGACCGCGGGCAACCTGCTCGCCGGGAGCCGGTCGTGGCTGCGGGAGCTGGCCATCACCGGCTGGCGTGGCGTCGACCACGACCTCGTCACCGCCGCGGGGCAGGTCATCGAGGCAACGCTGGCCGAGCCGCGGCTGCGGCGTCTCGCGACGCTGCTCGACGGGCTCGCCGCCGAGCTGCGCGCCTGCAGCCCGATCGCGACGATGGACCGGCTGCCGGTGCGCCGCTGGGGCGACCTGTGGAGCAGGGCGATGCTGCTCGCCCAGGACGGCGGCCGGGCCACCCTGTCCGAGCCGGTGACCGGGCGGCTGCTGGTGCTCGGCGCGGATGTCCACGAGCACGCCACCGCCGTGCAGGTCCAGGTGCACGGCGTCCTGGAGACGCCGGGCGCCGCACCGCGGCTGGTGCGCACCAGCGTCGCCGCGCCGAAGGTCGACACCATCGTCGGTCCCGCCGTGTGGCGGCTGTTCGCGGCGCATCCGGTGCTGCTCGGCGCGCTCGCGGAGCGACTGACGCTCGACGTCACCGACATGCCGCTGCTCGACAGCGGCGACCTCGTCTGGAGCGACGCGCGGGCCAAGGCCGGATCTCAGGCGGACCCGTTCGCCACCGCCCGGGTGCTGCTTGCGGGCGCGGACGCACCGGCGGTGCCGCCGCTGGAGCGCCACCCGGCCCGCATCAGCGAGCCGGTGTTCGTCGAGGGCCAGACGACCGCGGACGGGGCGTTCACGCTCGGGGACCAGACGATTGCCGTCGACATGAGCCGGCTGCCGTCGTGCGGGCCGTTGACCCCGCAGCTCGTCGCCGCCGCACAGGCCTGCATCGGGCTGCTGCGCTGGGACGACGGCGGGTGGTCGGTGCAGCCGATCGCGGTGCTCACCATGATCAAGCGTCAGCCGGTCGCGGTGCACACCACCGACTGGGCGCTCGGGCCCACCGACCCGAAGGTGGTCAAGGCGGCCGCGGCGGCCGGCGACGCGGTCGCGGTGCTGCGCGAGCGGGCCGGAAGGTTGCTGCGCAAATGAGCGGCCCGGAGCATGGCGGAGATGGCCGCGTGAGCGATGAGAACCGGCGCCAGGTGCTCTACTGGCGGATGCTGGCCCGCGTCTTCGATGCCGATGAGCAGCACGCCCTCGAGGCAGCGAGCGTCGCCATCGTCGAGGACATCGGGCTGCCCGCGGCGCTGCTCGACCCGGGCGTCTCCGTGGACAACCTGGTGCAGCGCCACCCCGAGCTGGCCGGCGCCTTCGACGGGCTGATGGCACCCTCCGACGACGTCCCCCAGGGCGATGAGGTCCGGCGGGCCGCGCTCGTGTCGAAGCTGCTCATCAACGTGTTCGCCACCGGCAGTGGCAACGTGACCGCCACCCAGCTGTCCAACTGGCAGGCCGACGCCGGCTGGTTCGAGCGGGCCCTCGGCGTGGACCCGGGCGAGCTGCGCGGCCGGCCCAATGCCGGCGGGCTCGCCGGGGTGCTCGGCGGGCTCGAAGGCGACCTGGTCAAGCGGATGCACCTGCGGGAGGTCCTCGCCAACCCGGCGCTCGCCAAGCAGCTGACCCCGAGCATGTCGCTCATCGAGCAGCTGCTGCGCGACAAGGCCAACCTGTCCGGCATCGCCCTCGCCAACGCGAAGGCGCTGATCCGCAGGTTCGTCGACGAGGTCGCCGAGGTGCTGCGCACACAGGTGCAGCAGAGCAGCGCCGGCGTCATCGACCGGTCGGTGCCGCCGAAACGGGTCTACCGCAACCTCGACCTCGAGCGCACCATCTGGAAGAACCTGACCAACTGGAGCCCGGACGACGAGCGGCTCTATGTCGACCGGCTCTTCTACAAGCAGACCGCGAAGCGCACCACGCCGGCCCGGCTCATCGTGGTCGTCGACCAGTCCGGCTCAATGGTCAACTCGATGGTCAACTGCACCATTCTCGCCTCGATCTTCGCCGGGTTGCCGAAGGTCGACGTGCACCTCATCGCCTATGACACGCGGGCGGTGGACCTGACCCCATGGGTGCACGACCCGTTCGAGGTGCTGCTGCGCACCCAGCTGGGCGGCGGCAACGACGGCCCGGTCGCGATGGCGATGGCCCGTCCGAAGATCTCCGACCCGCGCAACACGGTCATGGTCTGGATCTCCGACTTCTACGAGTTCGACCGCTCGCAGCCGCTGCTGGAAGGCATCCAGGCAGTGCATCGCTCAGGCGTCAGGTTCATTCCGATCGGCTCGGTCAGCAGCGGCGGCCAGCAGAGCGTCAACCCGTGGTTCCGCCAGCGCTTCAAAGACATGGGCACCCCCGTGATCTCCGGTCACATCCGCAAGCTCATCACCGAACTCAAGAACTTCCTCGCATAGGAGACCGACATGACCGACGACATGCTGCGCGCCCCCGCCGAGGTCAAGTATGCCGACGAGCTCGACTGGCTCGAGTCGATCGACGACGGGCCGAAGCCGTTCTCGTGGCGGCTCAGCCCCAAGATGGTCCGCCTGTTCGTGCTCGGCACAGAAGGACGTTCTTTGGGCGACGCCGGCGGCCTCGACCGCGAGGTGTCGCAGAAGTGGTTCGGCGACCGCAGTTTCGTCGAGCGCAGCATCGTGACGCTCGCCTCCGACCGCGGCCTGCTGCTCATCGGTGACCCCGGCACCGGCAAGAGCTGGCTCGCCGAGCTGCTGTCCGCGGCCATCTCCCGCAACTCGACGCTCGTCGTGCAGGGCACCGCCGGCACCACCGAGGACCACATCAAGTATTCGTGGAACGTCTCGATGGTCATCGCGAAGGGCCAGTCCCGGTCCTCGATGATCCCGTCGCCGATCATGACGGCGATGGAGCGCGGCGTGATCGGCAGGTTCGAGGAGCTGACCCGCTCCACCAGCGACGTCCAGGACGCACTCATCTCGATCCTGTCCGAGAAGTACGTGTCGATCCCCGAGCTCGACGAGGACAACATCGTCTTCGCGCAGCCGGGCTTCTCGATCATCGCGACCGCCAACAGCCGCGACCGCGGGGTCAACGACCTGTCCTCGGCGCTCAAGCGGCGGTTCAACTTCGTGCGCATCCCCGTGGTGACCAACAAGCGCAGCGAGGCCGAGATCGTCCGGTTCCGCACGTCGGAGCTGCTGCGCCGGCACCGCATCGAGCTCGACGTGCCGCCCAACCTGCTCGACATCCTGCTGCAGAGCTTCGCCGACCTGCGCACCGCGGCCGCGTCGGCGACCAGCGACGACGAGAAGCTCGAGTCGGCGCTGTCGACCGCCGAGCAGATCGGCGTGCTGGAGGACGCGATCCTGCACAGCACCTTCTTCGGCGACCGCACCCTGCGCGCGCAGACCCTCGCCGGTTCGCTGGTCGGGTCCCTCGCCCGGCGCAGCCCAGAGGACCTGGCGATCCTCAACAAGTACTGGCACGGCGTCGTCGAGCCGCGCAGCAAGCAGGACGGCGGGGACTGGTCGGCCTTCCTCGAAGGCGGCCGCGAGGCGATCGCCACCCTGTCATGAGTGAGCCTTTCGGGGCGCTGCGGCAACAGCTCGTCGAGGCGGCGACCGCGTTCGCCGGCTCGCCGGGCGCCGTGCCCGACATCCTCGCCGGGATCGTCGACGACGTCGACCGAGCGCTGCGCGAGGAGCTGGAGATCTTCCCGGTCTGCCACCATTCGCCGGCGTCGGCCCTCGCCATGGTCCGCAGGCTGCGGGAGAAGCAGCCGAAGGTGATCTACCTGGAGCTGTGCGAGGACCTCGCGCCGCTGCTGACGGAGCTGCGCAACTGCCGGCTGCCGGTGGCGCTGCAGGCGTTCGCCTCCGAGCTGGACAGGTTCCCGAAGGACTGGGGCCCGCTCAGCGTCATCGCGCCCATCACCGAGGCGTCGGCCGAATACCAGGCCATCGCCTACGCGCTGGACACCCCGGGCGTCGAGCTGGTGCTGGTCGACCGCTCCACCGACCACGTCTTCCAGTGGCAGCCCCGCACGTCCGAGGCTTCCGACGAGGCCGCGCCGGGCGACGCCGACGCGTCGGACGAGGACGATGCCGGTGACCTGCACGGCGACGCGGTCGGCATCGAGATCGGCGACCTGCGGCCGCGCTTCGCCGAGCTGGAGACCCACCTGCTGCACCACGGCAAGGTGCGGCACTGGTCGGAATGGTGGGACCAGTATGTCGAGCAGCCGCTCGTCGAGGCCGACTACGCCACCTACCGGCAGGTCATGGTGCTCATCGGCAGCCTCTTCCGGCGGCTGGCGCCCAGCGGCGCCGAGCGGGTCACCGTCGACGAGGACCGCGAGCGCTACATGTGGACGCGCATGCGGGAGCACCTCGCCACGTCCGGCGTCGACCGGGCCGACTGCCTGTATGTGTGCGGGGCCTTCCACGCCGCCAGCCGGGTCGAGCAGTTCGGCACCGGGCCCGACGCGGCACCGTTCGAGATCACCCCGCGCACCGCGACGAAGTGGCTCTATGGGCTGATCCCCTCCAGCCACTCCGCGATCGAAGGCCAGTTCGGGCTCGCCTCGGGCTCCGTGTCGATCGCGGCGGCGACCTGGGCCAAGGCCGTCAGCCGCTCGAAGCTCGCCACGTTCCAGCTCGAAGGCCAGCGGGGGAGCCGGAAACGCGCGGCCCGCCCGGCCGTCGCGGCGGTCGAGGCCGGTCCCGTCGCCGACCAGCTGACCCAGTTCCTGGCCAGCCCGCCGGACCTGCACGGGTTCGACGAGGAGGAGCTGCTCGGCTGGTGCGTCGACATCGTCCGGCTGGCCCGCCGCAACGGCTATCTGGCCAGCACCGCGGACGCGATCGCCGTCTTCGAGACGTCGATCCTGCTCGCCGGCATGCGCAACCGGGCCCGGCCCACGCCGTATGACTTCCAGGACGCGGCGGTCACCTGCATCGAGAAGGACGTGATCCCCGGCCGGCGCGACGTGCGGCGGCTCTGCGAGATCCTGCTCGGCGGCGACCGCGTCGGCCAGGTCGGCTACGACGCCCTGCCGCCCCTCGCCCGCGACGTCTACGACCGGCTCACCCCGATCGGCCTCGACCTGCGCAAGAGCACCGTCCAGCGGGCGCTGCTCGACCTCAACGGCCACCCGGAGCTGATCCCGTGCTCGCACCTGCTGTGGATGCTGCGTTACCTGCTGCCCGACGGGGCCGTCCGCCCGATCATGGGCTCGCGCCGGCTCGGTGAGCGCTCCATTCAGGAGAGCTGGGACCTCGCCATCGGCAGGCACCAGCGGTACATCATCGAGCTGGGCTACGAAGGCGTCACCGTCGAACAGGTCGTCGAGCGGCGGCTCCGCCGGTCCGTGTATGCGCCCGACGCGACCGCGGCGGTGGCCCTGCGCGCCGTCGAGGACTCGATCCTGTTCCTCGGCAGCCGCCGGTTCACCGACGAGCTCGGTGCGCGGGCCGTCGAGCTGCTCGCCGCCGAGCGCACCGTCGACGACGCCCCCGACGTCCTGCGACGCATCCGGCGGCTCCTCGCGCACTACCGGGCCACCGAGCCGGAGCTGCCCGCGTGGTGCGCGTCGTTCGTCACCGCCGGCTACGCGCACTACTGCACCCTGCTCCCGACCGCCTTCGTCGACGACGAGACCGGTGTACGGCAGGTCGGCGCGATGCTCGGCTTCCTCTTCACCATGGAGGGCCTTGCGCTGTCCCTCGGCTGCGACCGGGCCCAGCTCGAGATCGCCGTCCGGCAGTCGCACCCCGAGTCGCCGGCGAAGGTCGCGCTGCTCTGGGCCGCACACCACCAGCTCGGCCTGTTGCCCCTCGCAGACCTGCGGGCCCGGTGCGCCGACCTGCTCCGCAACCCGCTGGTGGTGCCGACGTTCCCGCAGTATCTGAGCGGCTTCGTCCAGGCGTTGGAGCCGGTGCCGAAGCTGGCCGCGTTCGTGGTCGAGGTGATGTCGGACGCCTTCGCCCACCTGCCCGACCCCGTCCTGCTGCCCTGGCTCCCGACGCTCATCACCACGCTGCGCGACCAGGCGGCGGAGCTGGTGCCGGTCCTGATCCGCGAGGCGGGGCGCACGTTCCCCGCCACGCTGCCGGCCGTCGACGCCTGGGTCCCGCCGTGGACCCCCGCCGCCGGTGGTGCCGGGGCAGCCGGCTCGGGCGCCGGATCTGCCGGCGGGCCTGCCGCGGGGTCTGCCGGCAGATTTGCCGGCGGGTTTGCTGGCGGGGGCGGTGAGGCCGGGTTCGGCGCCGCGGGCGGGTCAGGTGGCGACGGGTTCGGTCCGGGGTCGGCCCGCTGGGATGCGGCGGTGCCGGTCCTGCGCCTGCTGGCGGAGCATCCCTCCGCCTGCGACGGCGTCGCCGAGCTGCTCGGGTTTCCGGGTGACGGTGGGGGAGAGCCCGGGTGGCTCGGGCTCGACCTGCTGCATGCGCCTGCCGTGCCCGGGCGGGCCGCGGTTCAGGCGTTGCTCGCCTCGCATCCGGGCACGGCGGAGGCGCTGGAGGCGCTCCTGGTCGCCGGATAGGTGGTGCGGAGGCGGGCGTCGTCCGGGTGCGAGGTTTCCGCGGGGATGCATTGCTCCGCGGGACCTCGGACCTCGGACCCCGGGACCAGTCGGCCGCGGCGGCTTGATCGAAGCCGTCTGGTGGTCGTCCGGGGGCAGTTGGCTTGGGCGCCTCGCCCTGGACGGCGGGTCCAGGCGGCTGGCTCGGGGGCGGCTCGTCTTGGACGGCTGGTCCAG
>NZ_JBFAPO010000054.1:35225-81440 GCF_040676755.1 Dactylosporangium sp. NPDC049525
CTTGGGCGGCTGGTCCAGGGCGGCTGGTCCAGGGCGGCTGGTCCAGGGCGGCTGGTCCAGGGCGGCTGGTCCAGGGCGGCTGGTCCAGGGCGGCTGGTCCAGGGCGGCTGGTTCGAGGCCGCTGGTCCGAACGGCTGGTCCGGGTGGGCTGGTCCGGGTGGGCTGGCCCGAAGCGGCCCGTCCGTGGCTTCGATCGTGAAGGCGAGACGGGCACGCCGCTGCGCATGGCCGGCGATCCCCGGCGAGAGGTGCTGGGTCAGTCGCCGGGGTCAGGCGGTTTCGAGGTAGCGGCGAGCGCCGGTGAGGCGGCCCGCGGCGAGGTCGGCCTCGGGGAGCCAGAAGGAGACGTTGACGACCTCGCCCCAGGCGGTGCCCGGTTCGGCCTCCAGCTGCAGCAGTGGGCGCAGGCCGGGCAGGTGCAGGAAGGCGTCCCGTTGCCAGCCGAGCACCTGGTGTCGCGGCGGGCGGCCGGCGGTGTCCTCGGCCAGGTCGCGGGCGTTCATGGCGCCGACGGGGTCGGTGGTGAAGGCGTCGCGGAGAGCGGGGGCCTCGTAAGGCGGGACCGATCCGACCCGGTTCGCCGCGAGGGGCAGTGGCGGGATGACCTGGACGCCGGCGGGGGCGGGGCGTGGGGGCAGGCCGGCGGGCACGTGCAGCACCCGGCAGCCGTCGTCGTGTTCAACGCTGTCCGGTGCGGCGGATGCGCCGGCGGTGAAGTCGTCCTCGTAGAAGAAGAGCAGGGTGCCGGAGGTGGGCAGGGTCCAGGTCTCCGGCAGCACGGCGGCGAGGTCGGCGCAGTCGAGGCGGGCGAGCAGGGTCATGGGGGTGCCGCCGTACGCCGGCCAGTCCGTCCCGTCGGGCAGGCCCGGCAGCCCGCCGTAGCAGTGCCGGGCGGCGGCTTCCGGGATCACGGTGAGGGCGGCCGCCGGCTCGATCAGGGACTCGAACAGGTGCATGCGGGGGTCCTCGCGGAAAGGCGGAAGTGGCACGGGGACTTTAGCGTGGGTCCATGGAGGCCTCGGCGGTCGTGGTGAGCGTCATCGCCTGTTTCGGGGCGATCATCGTGCTGGTCGTCATCGCGGCGGTGATGGCGGCGCGCCGGGAGCGGGAGCGCCAGGAGGCGTTGCGGCTGTGGGCGAAGCGGCACGGCTGGCAGGTCGTGGACAAGCCGCAGGTCGACTGGGGGCGGCGGATGCCCGGCAGGAACCGGCGGGGCGTGTCGCTGGCGCTGTTCGGGACGCTGGGTGGGCGGCCGGTGGCCATCGGCGACTACTCGTACACGACGACGTCGTCGTCCACCGATGCCAACGGGGCGAGCCAGACGACGACCACCACGCATCATCATGTCGCCGTGGTGGTGCGGTTGCGGATGCCGCGGCCGAGTGTCGCGGTGCACCGGCGGGGCGGCGGGTCGAAGCTGTGGCGATCGCTGTTCGGGGACAAGGCGACCGCGATCGGGTATGAGGCGTTCGACAGCGCGTACCGGGTGAACTCGCCGGACCCGAGCCTGGTCAGGGCCGTGCTCGGCGGGCCGCTGGTCGCGGAGCACGTCGCAGGGCGGCTGCCGGACTGGAGTGTCGAGGGCAACGAGCTGCTGACCTTCGTTCCAGGGCGGATCGGTGCGCCGGATGGCATCCCGGCGCAGTTCGGGCCGCTGCTGCGGGTCGCCGACCTGATCGAGGCACACGCTCGAACTTAACCGTCGTACCGGGACTGGGCGGCGGTGATGCCGGGCATCTCCGCCTCGACGAGCTCGATCAGCTCGAGGAGCTTGGCCGCGATCCGGCGGCCGGCGTCGGTGAGGCTGTATTCGACCCGGGGCGGGATCGTGCTCTGCACCGTGCGCAGGACGAGGCCGTCGCGCTCCAGGGCGTGCAGGGTCTGCGACAGCATCTTCTCGCTGACGCCGTCGACGCGGCGGCGCAGCTCGTTGAACCGGTGGGTGCCGTCGAGCAGCGCGGCCATCGACAGGATGCCCCAGCGGCCGGCGACGGTGTCCATGACGGGTCGCGACGTGCAGTTTCTCGCGAAGACGTCGAAGACCAGCTCCTCGAAGGACATGAGACAACGGTAACTCAAGGTTTGCACTTTCTAGAAGTTAGTGCTTACTGTGGGAGAGCAACCAGGACGAGGGAGTTCTCATGACCATCACTGTCACCGGTGCCACCGGCCACCTCGGCCGCTTCGTCGTCGAGGCGCTCCGGCACCGCGGCGCCCCCGTGGTCGCCGCGGTCCGCGACACCTCCAAGGACCTCGGCGTGCCGGTCCGGCTCGCCGACTACGACCGGCCGGAGACGCTCGTGCCGGCGCTCGAGGGGACCGACCGGCTGCTGCTCATCTCCGGCAGCGAGGCCGGCCGGCGGGTCGCGCAGCACAAGGCCGTCGTCGACGCCGCGGTGCGGGCCGGGGTCGGGCACATCGTGTACACGAGCATCACCAGGGCGGACACCTCGATCAACCCGCTCGCGCCCGAGCACAAGGCGACCGAGGAGCTGATCGTCGCGTCGGGCCTGCCCTACACGTTCCTGCGCAACAACTGGTACTTCGAGAACTACACGGGCAGCCTGGCCACGGCGCTGGAGCATGGGGTGATCCTCGGCGCGGCGGGTCAGGGCCGGGTGGCCGCCGCGACCCGGGAGGACTTCGCCGCCGGCGCGGTGGCGGTGCTCACCGGCGACGGTCACGCCGGGAAGATCTACGAGACCGGCGGCGACACGACCATGTCCCTGGCTGATCTTGCCGCGGAGGTCACCGCCCAGTCCGGCACCAAGGTGGTGTACCAGGATCTGCCGGGCGACGAATACGCGCAGGCGCTGATCGGGTTCGGGCTGCCCGAAGGGTTCGCGCGAGTGCTCGCCGCGGCCGACGAGTCGATCGCCCAGGGTAGCCTCGACGTGCCCAGCGGCGACCTGTCCGGGCTGATCGGGCGCCCCACCACCACGCTCGCCGAGGCCGTCGCGGCGGCGTTGCAGAAGTAGGGAACGCATCGGTGCCCCCATGCGTGTGTGTGCTGTGGGGACGCCAGTGATGACAGCGATGTCCAAGGCACCGGCCGACGACTTCGAGTCGTTCTACCGGGCCGAAGCCGATCGGCTCTACCGCGCGCTCGCCGTCACGCTCGGCGATCCGCATCTCGCCCGCGATGCCGCGGACGAGGCGATGGCACGCGCCTACGCCCACTGGGGCCGGGTCCGTGCCCACGACAACCCGGGTGGCTGGGCGTTCCGCGTCGGACTCAACTGGGCCACCTCCTGGTGGCGCAAGGTCCGGCGGGAACGCCCGCTGCCGTCCGCGGAAACGGGCGTCGGCGAGCACGTCGACGGGCCGGACTCGCACGCCGGCGCGCTCGCCGCGCTGCGGAAACTGCCGCTGCCGCAGCGCGCCGTGATCGTCTGCCGGGTCCTGCTGGACCTGTCCACCGTGGAGACCGCCGCCGTGCTCGGCGTCGCCGAGGGCACCGTCAAGAGCCGGATGGCGCGCGGCCTCGCCGAGCTGCGCCAGACGCTGGGTGAGGAGCAGTCATGACCGACGACATCGCCGAGACGATCCGTCGCGCCGCCGACACCGTGCCCCCCAGCCGGTCCGACCTCGCCGCCGTGCTGCGGCGGCACCGGGCGCACCGCCGCCGGCGCGCCGCGCTGGCCACGGTGGCGGCGGCGGTGGCGGTCACCGTGGTGACCGGGGCGACGGTGGCGCTCAACCAGCGGCTGGCCGGCACGGCACCGGCGCAGGTGCCCGCCACCGCGCAGCAGTCAGCGCCGCAGACGCAGGCGCCAACCCAGCCGTCGACCCAGCCCTCGACCCAGCAGGAGCAACGGCTGCCGCTGGATGCGGGCTGGGCGCTGGGGGCGGGCAAGGACGGCACCCGGGTCACGGTGCCCGACGTGCGGGCCCTGCTGGAGCTGCGCGCCGGCGAGCGGATCGTCACCACCGCGGTGCCGGCGGCGGTCGTCGACGACATCCGGGCCTGGCTGCCGATCGACAACAAGCGGTCCGTCGTGCTGGGCGGCAAGAACCTCAAGCCGGGTGTACAGCGCGACGACGGCCCGGACGTCACCGACTACTCGGTCCGGCTCCTGGTGCTCATGCCGGACGGGCAGATCACCCAGCAGCGTGAGGTACGCGTCCAGGGCCAGGACGTCCAGCTCATCGGGGCGACCGCGACGACCGCGTACCTGTACCGCACCCCGGGCCGCATCATGGCGCACGACCTTGCCACCGGCGCGGAGCAGCGGCTCACCACCCTCGACCCGGTGCCCGGGTGGGATGCGAACACCCTCTCGGTCCAGGGCGGCATCCTGTTCGCCGTGTCGCAGGAGTCCTGCCAGCTGACGGCGACCGCGCTGGACACCGGGCGCAAGACGACGACGGATCTGCGGCCGTGGTCCTGCCCGACGATGCGTGCCGCCCGGCTCTCCCCGGACGGCAGGACCCTCGCGGTGGCGGTGAACGACGGCGCCGGCGACGCGACCGTGCGCCTGCTGAAGGTCGACGTCGCGACCGGGAAGGTCACCGCGTCCCCGGTGAGCGGCGGCGTGGTCGCCGGCAACCTGCGGCCGGGCCCGCTGGGGGTCGCGTGGATCGGGACCACCGTCCGGGTCGCGTGGGTGCGGATGCCCGCCCCCGGCGTCCACACACTCAGCGAGTCGACCCAGGTCACGGACGTGCCAGCGAACTAGGCGAACTAGGCGGACAGCGCGATCGTCGCGACGCCCGCGCCGACCAGGGCCACCGCCCAGACGGTGTCCAGGTCGACGCGGGCCAGCCGCTCCAGCCGCAGGCCCACCGCCTGGTAGACCAGCAGCGCGATGGCGCCGGCGACCGCGACCATCGCCGCGGTGTGCACGCCCGTGGCCAGGAAGCCCATCCACAGCGGGTCGCCGCCGGCGCCGTGGTTGTGGCCGAGGCCGGCGGGCGGGTTCGCGACCAGCACCGGCACGAGCATCAGCCCGGCGCCGTGCACGCTCGACATCAGAAACGAGCACCCGGCGAGCTGGGTCGCGGACAGGTGCAGGCCGGGTGCGCCGACGTGCCGGCGCGACACCGCCCGCCACAGGCCGAAGCCGACCAGGACGACACCGCCGCCGATCGCCACGAACCGGGTCGCGACCACCGACTGCAGGGCGCTGACGAGGCCCGCGACCACGAAGATCGAGGCGGCGTGCCCGGCGGCGACCGGGGCGAGGGCGCGCAGCACCGCGGCCCGGCTGCGCTCCTGCACCCCGTTGGCGACCGCGAACAACCAGCCCATGCCGGGGTTGAGGCCGTGAAAGGCCCCCATCGCCGCGAGCAGCACGATCACCGGCATGATCCCGCAGCCTAATGCGGATGTCCCCCGACCGGTGGACACCGGCAGGGCGGTCTTTGCGGCAACGTCTCAGGCCGTCTCCCAGGGAGTCGATGGCAGGCACGTCGCGGTCACCGATCCTTGAGGAGCACGGATGCGCCCTGGAGCACGAAGCATCACCCGCACCGCCTTCGGCCTGCTGATGGCCGCCGGCGGCACGCTCGTGGCGGTGACCCCGGCGGCCGCGGCCACCACCCCGGACGCCGGCACCATCAACGTCACCACGCCGGGTGCCGGCACGGCCGGCACCACCCTGCCGCACGCCGTCGGCGGGTTCACCCCACCGGCCACCCGCACCGACGTGAAGCTCAAGATCGGTGTCGCCGCCGCGCTGCCGGACAGCGCGACCCTCAAGCCCAACCTGCCGTCCGTCGGTGACCAGGGCCAGATCGGCTCGTGCGTGGCCTGGACGGTCGCCCACTCGATCATGGGCTACTACGCGAAGCGTGACGGCGCGGCCGGTGCTCCGTACGCGCCGCTGTACCTCTACATGCGCGCGGTGCAGAAGGGCGGCGCGCCGAACGCGGGTCTGGTGCCGGAGAAGGCGCTGACCGAGGCCGCCACCAACGGCGTCGACACGCAGGACGACTACGTCCAGGGCACGAACAACTACACGGTCCCGCCCACCGCCTCGGAGATCGCCAACGCCAAGAACTACAAGGTCTCCAAGTGGACGACGCTGTGGGCCGGGGGTGGCCAGGGTGCCGCCGGGCAGATCGCGCTGGAGACGGCGATCGCCGCGGGCTCGCCGGTCGCCATCGGCATGCCGGTCTACAAGGACTTCATGTACCTGACCGGCGGCGCCCTGTACAAGACGACGGCCGGGACCAACCTCGGCGGGCACATGGTGACCGCCTACGCGTATGACGCGGAGGGTGTGTGGATCCGCAACCAGTGGGGCACCTCGTGGGGCGCCGCCGGCGACGCGCACCTCGCGTGGGCGTTCGTCACCAAGAACGTCCTGGCCGCCTACACGATCAGCGGGGTGACGGCGGCGTCCGTGGCCGCGCCGCGGCCGTCGGTGTCGACGCTGTCGCAGGTCCGCGGCCCGGTCACGGGCGGCACCGAGGTCGCCATCACCGGCGGCAACCTGAGCAGCGCGACGTCGGTGCGGTTCGGTGAGAACACCGCACAGTTCCGCAAGGTCGAGACGAACGGGGTCACCACCCTGGTCGCCACGACGCCGCCGCACGCCAAGGGCGCCGTCGACGTGACCGTCAGCAACGCCGCCGGGGCGAGCGCGCTGAACTCGCAGGCGCGCTTCCAGTACCAGGCGCCGCTGCCCGTCGTGACCGGCCTCAGCGCCGCGAGCGCCTCCGTCCTCGGCGGCGACGTCCTCACCGTCACCGGCACGAACCTCGACGGCGCGACCGCGGTCCGCATCGGCGCCAACGCCGCCACCAACGTGAAGGTGCTGTCCCCGACGACGATCACGTTCGCGGTCCCGGCCAAGCTCACCCCCGGCATCTACGACGTGACGGTCATGACGGCGTCCGGCACCAGCGCGACGGTCGCCGCGGACAAGCTGGCGATCGTCAACCCGCCCGCGCCGACCATCGTCTCGCTGAGCGTGACCAGCGGCCCGACCTATCAGACCACCCCGGTGATCGTGACCGGCACGAACCTCGGCGGCGTCACCGCGGTGCGCGTCGGCAACGTGAGCGCCCTGTACCAGCGCGTCTCCGACACCCAGCTCAAGGTCACGATGCCGGTGCACGCGGCCGGCCAGGCGACGGTGAAGGTCACCACCGTCGGCGGCGTCGTCGAGGGCACCGCCGCGCCGTTCACCTACGTCGCGCCGCCGGCGCCGACCGTGACCACGGTGACCCCCGCGATCGGCGGGACCAAGACGTGGACGACGGTCGAGGTCGCCGGGTCCAACTTCGGCACGGTCGAGCGGGTCACCTCGAACGGGGCGATGGTCTCCTTCGCCAAGCTGTCGGACGGCCGGCTCAAGGTGTACCTGCCGCCGCGCGCGCCCGGCATCGTGCAGATCCAGGTCATCACCAAGGGTGGCACCAGCGCTGTTGCCACCGCGTCGACCTTCACCTACAAGGTCTGACGCGTCCCAGGAAGGGTCGCCCCGCACCGGTCACCGGTGCGGGGCGCCCGTCTTCTCAGATGCGGGACGTGAACGTCGACAGGTACCGGTCGGCCACCGGCGTCCCGGTGTTGGTGAAGCAGGCGATGCTGACCAGAGCGGTGCCGCCGGCGTCGCTCCACAGCTTTTCCAGGCCGCAGTAGTTGGACGTGTCGCCGAACGCGGTCACCTGCGAGTGCGTCTCCTTCTGGTGCAGGTCCGGATACTTGATGACCATGCCGCCGATGGAGTTGGCGCCGAAGCCGTACAGGCTGTTGAAGTTGGTCTGCCCGGCGAAGGCGTTGGCCACGTAGCCGAAGTAGACCGGCAGGTTGGCGGTGACCGCCCGCTGCCGGTGGAACGAGGCCACGAAGTCGGAGTCCATCAGCGCGCCGGTGGCGGGGTTGTAGCAGGCGACCAGCGCGATGACGTCGGTGCCGGACCAGCCCCAGCGGGCGACCTTGCACCGCCGGGCCTGCGCGTTGGGTTGGACCGCGGTCACCTGGAGGTTCCCGGCCTGGATGCCGGGGCCGCCGACGCCGGCGAAGCGCACCGTGTAGTAGCCGGGGGACGACGGGCCCACCGTGACCGGGCCGCCGGTGGAGTTGTACTGCTGCACGATCGCGCCCGGGGTGGAAACCTGCACGGACGCGTAGGTGTTCGCCGCCGGTACCACACCGGAACTGAGCGTCCAGAGCACCGTGAACGGGGTGTCGATCGGCACCCCACCGGGTTTGAAGCACGCGACGTCGACGATCTCGTCGGCGCCGGAGATGTTCCAGCGGACCGCCTCGCAGAAGCGGCCGTCGGGGCTGACCGCGGTCACGTGCGGGATGCCGCGCGCGCCGGCGACGCCGATCTGCGGGTAACGCACCAGGTAGCGGCCGGTGGTCACCTTGATCCCGTCGGCCCAGGCGGCCGGCGCGAACGTCTTCCAGCTGCCCCACTGGTAGGTGGTGGGCAGGGTGTTCCACACCGTGATGGTGGGGTCCTTCACGAACGCGAAGCCCCAGCGGTCAGGGGTGGCGGCCTGCGCGGGGGCGGGGGTGAGGAGGAGGGCTGCCGTCACCATGGCGGTGGCGACGGCGAGCAGTCTGCTGCGCATCCGTACTCCAATCGATGTTGGTCGATGCTGCTGGATGCACTGTGCCGGGGGTTGCATCGAAACGCTGTCGTGTTCAGTACATTTCCTCACCCTGATGAAATTCATGACGGGGCATCGCCTCACCCGGACGACCGCTACCCTTTGCCGGACTTCGATCCTTGCTGGGGGTGAACCCGGGTGCGACGAATCCTTATCGCGGTGGCCGCCGCCGGTGCCTTGACTGCACTGACTGCTTGCACGGCATCGGGCGCGGAGGAGGTGAACACCCCCGGGCTCGCCGACCGGGGCACCACGATGACGACGGTGAAGCCGACCCGTCAGGACCTGACCAACAAGGTGAGCCTGAGCGGCAAGGTGCAGCTGAGCCCCACGTTCGGCCTGGTCGCCCCGATCGACGGGGAGATCCGCTACCTCGACGTGAAGACGTCGACGAGCACGCCGACCAAGCCGACCAAGGTCGCGAACATCTGGGTCAGCGGCAAGGCCACGCCCATCGAGGTGCCGGCCGGCGCGATCTTCAGTGGCCGCCTCGTCGACGACCGGTCCAAGGTGACCGCCGGCATGCCGATCGTCTCGGCGAAGCAGGTCGGCTACGGCGTCGTCGCGGACATCGACGGCTCGCAGGCGTACCAGATCTCCGACAAGCTCGAGTCGGTGCAGGCGCAGATCAAGAGCGGCCCCGGGCCGTTCCCGTGCACGGTCCTCGGCACGCTCGCCGCGCTGCCGGCCGGCACGATCCCGGAGCCGGTGACGCCCGCGCCCAACCCGTCCGCCTCGGCCGCGCCCCCGCCGAAGGTCATCGGCCAGCAACAGCAGCCGTCGGAGCCGACGGGCATGCGCCTGGTCTGCGTACCGCCGGCCGACGTCAAAGCGATCAACGGCGCCGCCACCACGGTCGAGGTGATCACCGCCCGCGCGGCGAACGCGCTGGTGCTGCCGGTCGAGGCGGTCGCCGGCTCGCAGGGCAAGGGCAAGGTCGACATCGTCAAGCCCGACCAGACGCGGGAGACCCGCGAGGTGACGCTCGGCCTCAGCGACGGCAAGGTCATCGAGATCAAGAGCGGCCTCAACGGCGACGAGACGGTGGCGGTGCCCGGCCCGAACCTGCCCGCGGCGAAGAACAACGGCGGCGGTGGCGAGCCGGTCCCGGGGTTCAGCAAGTGAGTCCGCTGATCGAGATGGTGGGGATCACCAAGACCCTCAAGGGCCAGCAGGAGCCCCGGGTGATCCTCGACGGCGTCGACCTCACCGTCGAACGCGGCGAGAGCGTGGCGATCCTCGGCCGGTCCGGGTCGGGCAAGAGCACCCTGCTGAGCCTCATCGGCCTGTTCGACCGGCCCGACGACGGGCATTACTTCATGGGCGGCCGGGATCTGGCCCGCATTCCGGAGCGCAAGGCCGCCGCCCTCCGCAGCGCCGAGTTCGGCTTCGTCTTCCAGCGCTTCTTCCTGCTCAAGCACCTCACCGCCGCGCAGAACGTGGCGATGGCGCTGGTCAACGGCCAGGGCTGGCTGCCGCGGCGGCACCGGCGCGCCCGCGTGCTGGAGGCCCTCGACCAGGTCGGCATCGCGCACCTGGCCAAGCAGCGCCCGGCGAAGCTCTCCGGCGGCGAGCAGCAGCGGGTCGCGGTGGCGAGGGCGCTCGTGCGCAACCCGAGCCTGCTGCTGGCCGACGAGCCCACCGGCGCGCTGGACACGGAGACCGGCAACCTCGTCATCGAGGTCATGCGGGCCGCCACCGACCGCGGCTGCGGCCTGATCCTCGTCACGCACGACCACGCCCACGCGGCCAAGATGCAGCGCGTGCTGTCCCTGAACGACGGGGTGCTGACATGACCGGACCGGAGCGTAGCGGAGAGCCCGGGCATCATGGGCGCGGTTTGCGATCAGGCCGGCGCCGGAGCGTAGCGGAGGTGACGGCATGATCCGACTCTCCGGCCGGTTCCGTTCGGCGCTCATCATCGGCGGGCAGGGCATCCGGTCGCGCAAGCTGCGCACGTTCCTGTCCATGATCAGCCTGTTTCTGGGTGTCCTGGCGGTCGTCACCGTGCAGGCCGGCGCGGAGACGGCCAAGACGCTGCGCCTCGCCGACCTGGAGCTGCACGTCGGCAAGGACGGCACCCGCCAGATGTACGTGCCGTCGATGCCCGACGCGATGGACGCCGCCCTCACCAGCGTCGCCGGCAAGCCGGACGCCATCGGCCTCATGCAATACCAGGCGATCATCGGCGAGCCGAACGTGCTGCCGATCAACCAGGGCGCGGCGCCGTTCGACAACAACGACGGCGGCTACTACGGGCCGCAGATGGAGATGTACTGCGACCCGATGACCGGCGCGTGCCGCCCCATCCAGAACGAGCTCACGGCGCAGCCGACCCGGGGGCAGGCGGTCGAGCTGGTCCTGCAGGGTCTCACCGGCGACATCCGGCAGTTCCGCCCGTTCCGCCCGGTGGCCGGCAACTGGCTCGACTTCAGCGGTGAGCCGTCGTATTCGCCGCGCCTGGTGCTGAACAAGGAGGCCGCGAAGGGCTTCACCCGCTACCAGATCCCGGCCGAGATGCGCGTCGACGGCGCCATCGCGAACCCGACGCCCCGCATCATCGGCGTCATCGACGACGGCAACTCCCAGCCGACCGCCTACGTGCGGGTCGACGAGATGCGCAACTGGATGCCGAAGACGACCGCGAACCAGATGTACGGCCCGGGCCTGCAGCTGATGTTCGCGCCCTCCGCCGGCGAGACCGAGGCGCTGGTGATGCGCAAGCTCACCGCGCTCGGCGTGCCCCAGGAGATGATCCACGTCGAGACCATCAACGCCCGCAAGGACATCGCGGGCGAGCTGGCGATCATCCGCTGGATCTTCCTCGGCATGGCCGCCCTGGTCCTGCTCATCGGCGTGGCCGGCATCCTCAACGTGGGCCTGGCCACCGTCGGCGAGCGGGTCGAGGAGTTCGCGCTGCGCCGCGCGGTCGGCACGCCGCGCTCGCTGCTGGCCGGCATCGTGCTGGCCGAGACGCTGCTGACCGGCTTGCTCACCGCGGCGGCCGCGATCGGCCTCGCGGTGGTGGCACTCGACGTCGGGTCGGGGATGCTCGGCTCGCGGGTGCCGCAGCTGCAGGACATGACCTTCCCGTGGCAGGCGGGCGTCGCGGGCGTCATCGCCGGCCTGGTGGCTGGCCTGCTCGGCGGCTCCATCCCGGCGATCCGCGCCGCCCGGATCCCGATCGCCACCGTCATGCGGGCGTAAAAGGCTTGAGTGGGAGCGCAGCGAGCATGGGGGGTGTGGGGAGGCGCAGTCCCCCACGGGACCGCTGGCGAAGCCGACGGAGCTAGAAAGGGGGGACGCCGGTCGGCGTCCCCCCTTTCCGATCCGCCCTTTTACGGGGCCCAGGGGTTCTCCACGGACCACGTGGTGTCCTCGGTGAAGCTCGTGGGGTTGTCCCACGCGTTCGGCCCGCCCGGCGTCGCCAGCCACAGCTCCGACGCGCGGTGCCGCAGGTACTGGCCCGGGAAGTTCCAGGCGGTCAGCCGCACCCCGCCGGTGCCCTGCTGGGCGCACCAGGTGGCGTCGGCCTTGAACAGCGCCGAGTTGTCGTTGGCGTCCTTGCGGATGCGGTACGCCTGGTGCCGCAGGTACTGCCCGGGGTAGTTGCGCGACTCGAAGGAGTAGCACGACGAGTCCGCCAGGCCGGGCACGATCCGCCAGGTGGCGTCCTGCTTGAGCAGGGCGCTGCTGTTGGCGTCGACGACCTCGGTGTAGCCGAGGCTGTTCTGGTGCCGGATGTAGCGGGTCGTGCAGCACGGCGTCACGACCCGGAACGACCGGTACACGTTGGTGGGCAGCGTGGCCGGTGCCGGCGGGTTGGTGGAGGCGTTGATGAGCGCCTGGTTCGCCGCGCGCACGCGGGCCGCGTCGACCTTCACGACCTGCCGGTCATAGGTGAGGAAGCCGTTGCTCTCGTTCTCCACGTCGGTGATCTCGGTGTAGACCGACGCGGACAGGCCCGCGGGCATGCCGCCGGTGCGGATCTGGTCATACAGGCCCACGACGCGGTTGTTGAGCGCCGCGGCGTTGGCCTGGTCCTCGTAGCTGAAGCCGTTGCCCGGCGACCATTCATGGCCGGCCACGCGAAGGCCGAGGCCGCCGAACTCGCCCAGGACCGCGGCCCGGGTCGCGGTCGGCAGGGTGGAGCCGGGACCGACGTAGATGTGGTTGTCGAGCACGTCGCCGTTGCCGCCGTCGACGGAGCCGCAGCAGTTGACCCCGCTCATGTTGTTGACCAGGCGGGACGGGTCGTAGGCCTTGACGTCGTTGGCGATGCGGGCCTGGTCGTACTGGCCCCAGCCCTCGTTCTGGTCGACCCACATGACCAGCGCCGGCGAGCTGCGGTGCTGGTCGATGATGCGGTGATACTCGGCCTCCCACTGGGTGCGGGCGGCGGTGGTCGGGTTCTTCCCGGTCGGCATGGCCGGCATGTCCTGCCAGACGAGGAGGCCGAGCTGGTCCGCGGCGTAGAACCAGCGCTGCGGCTCGACCTTGATGTGCTTGCGGACCATGTTGAAGCCGAGGTCCTTGTGCGCCTGCAGGTCGGAGCGCAGGGCCGCGTCGGTGGGCGCGGTGTAGATGCCGTCGGGCCAGTAGCCCTGGTCCAGGGTGCCGGACTGGAAGACGAACTGGCCGTTGAGCAGGATGCGCAGCTTGCCGTTGACGTTGCCGATCGAGATGGAGCGCATGCCGGCGTAGCTGCCGACGGTGTCCACGACTGTCGAGCCGCTCTTGAGTTCGACGCGGACGGTGTACAGGAAGGGATCGCTGGGCGACCAGCGGTGCGCGTTCGGCACGGGGACGCTGAACGCGGTGCCGGTGCCGCCGTTGGCGGTGCCCACCTGGGTGGCGCCGTTGAGCACGGTGGCGGTCACGGTGTGCCCGGACAGCCCGGCGCCCTGGACGTTGACCGACAGCGTGTTGTTGGCGATGTTCGGGACCAGGTCCACGCGGGTGATCCGGGCCGTCGGGGTCGGCTCCAGCCAGACCGTCTGCCAGATGCCGGAGGAGCCGGTGTAGAAGATGCCGCCGCCCGCGTGCGGGAGCACGTCGTTGCGGCGCTGCTTGCCGACCGCCTGGGTGCCCGCGTCCGTGGGGTCGTAGACGCCGACGACGATGGTGTTGGTGCCGCCGTTGAGCAGGGGCGTGATGTCGTAGGTGAAGGCGTCGTAGCCTCCACTGTGGACGGCACCGGCCTGGGTGCCGTTGACCCAGACGGTGCTTTGCCAGTCCACGGCGCCGAAGTTGAGCTGGACCCGGCGACCGGCCCAGCCCGACGGGACGGTGAAGGTCCGGCGGTACCAGAGCTTGTCGTTCTCGGTGACCTTGCGCTGGATGCCCGACAGCGCCGACTCGACCGGGTAGGGCACGCGGATCTGTTCACCGAACGTGGCGGGCGGGGTGGTCTGGCCGGTGCCGGTGACCGCGAAGTCCCAGATGCCGTTGAGGTTCTGCCAGTCGGTGCGGGTCAGCTGCGGGCGGGGGTACTCCGGCAGCGGGTTGGTCGTGGACACCGAGTTGGTCCACGGGGTGGTCATCGGGGGTGTCTTCGGGGTCCAGGCGCTCGCTGGACTCGCGGTGAGGATCACGGTGCCCGCGGTGGCCAGCAACGGGGCCAGCGCAAGGGCGAACCATCTGGAGAGCTTCATACGAGGGGCTCCTCGAGGTATGCGTCAGCCCCGGTGGCGGCCGAGGCTGATCCGTGGGGACGACGGACGTCCCCACGGACCAACACATACACTCACGATCCAACGAAGAGTGTCAAGAGTCACTCATCAATATCCCGCACAAGTGCGCGATAGGACCGCACATTTTCCAACAATCGTCAGGCCCCGATGAGTTCGAACTTCTCCCAGGGGCCGATCGACGCACGGTTCGCGATGAGCGAGCCGGCGCCGTTGTTCTCCGCGGTGACGTACTGGCTGTTCACCGTCGCCTGCAGGCTCTCGCTGCCGTCGGCGTTGCGGATCAGGTTGAACGTCTCCCACGACCCGGCCGAGGGCCGGTTCGCCAGGAGCGGGTTGGCGCCGCCGTTCTCCGCGCAGACGAACTGGCCGTTCGCCTTGGACTTCAGCGCCACCTTGGTGCCGCCGAGGCTGACCAGCTCGAACTGCTGCGCGGTGCCGATCGTCGCCGAGTTGGCGATCAGCGCGGTGGTCGCGTTGGGCGCCGACACGTACAGGTTGTTCGTCAGCGAACGGAGACTGACCGTCGGTCCGGTCGAGGTGGTCCCGGTCGTGAACGTGAACGCGTCGACGTCGAACAGGTTGCCCGCGCCGCCCTTGAACACCAGGTACAGGGTGGTGGCGGTGCTGGGCGCGCCGGCGATGTTCGTCGACACGTTGGCGAACGTGTCCCAGCTGCCGGTCGGGGTCACGGTGGCGGTGCCGAGCAGCGTGCCGGTCGGTGAACCGGCGCGGACCTCGATCGTGCCGCCGGCGCCCGCCGAGGAGACCCTCGCGGTGAACTGGGTGGCGTTGTTCAGCAGGTACGGCGTGTAGGAGATCCAGTCGCCGTTCTCGATGAAGCCGGCGGTGTTGCCGCCCTCGGCGGTCGCGTGCGCGGCCACCTGGATGCCCGACTGGGCGCCGAAGTGCTCGCCCTGGCGGTGCTTCGGCTGCAGCGTGCGGATCACGTGCGTGGTCAGCCCGCCGTTGTCGGTGTAGGCCGCGTCGAAGACGCCGAAGATGTTCGCGGCGGCGTCGTGCTCACCGTCGACCGGCACGGTGATCGAGCCGGTACAGCCGGTCTTCGACGTGATCTGGTGCGCGTGGCTGTCGTGACCCAGCGAGTAGGTCATGCTCACCCGCGAGCAGTTGATCGTGCCGTCCTCAGGGTCGGTGACGCTGATCGTGAAGGGCACCGTGTCGCCGAAGTTGAACAGCTGGCCGTTCGCCGGCGTGCTCAGCGTGACGACCGGCGCGGAGTTGCCGACGGTGATGACGGTGCTCGCCGAGCCGGTGAGGCCCTGCGGGTCCTTGACGGTCAGCGTCGGCGTCTTCGTGCCGTTGGTGGTGTAGGTGAACGAGGGGTTCGCGGCCGTCGAGTCGGTGGTGCCGTTGCCGTCGAAGTCCCAGGCGTAGGTGAGCGCGCCGCCCTCCGGGTCCGAGCTACCGGACGAGGAGAAGCTGACCGTCAGCGGGTTCGGGCCCGAGGTCACCGACGGCGTGATCTTCGCCGTGGGCGCGCGGTTGCCGCCGCCGATGTACTCGACCCGGTACAGCGCCTGGTTGTTGCTGCCGGTGCCGTAGTCGAGCACGTACAGCGCGCCGTCGGGGCCGAAGGCCATGTCCATGACCTGGGTGCCGGCCCACGGGAAGGTCGAGATCTCACCCGGGCTGCCATCCGCGTTGACCTTGATCGGCTTGATCCAGCGGCGACCGTACTCGCCGGCGAAGAAGTTGCCGTCCAGGGTCTGGGGGAACTTCACCGCCGAGTTGAGGCCGGCGTTGTAGCGGTACACCGGGCCGCCCATCGGCGACTCGGAACCGCCGCCGAACTCCGGCGGGGTCGAGTCGAACCCGTAGCGGATCCAGCTGGACTTCGCCGCGGGCAGCGTGGTGATACCCGTGTTGCGGAACGAGTTGTTCGTGGGTCCGCCGCCGCAGTTGTACTTCGGACCGGTCGAGTTGGTCGCGAAGTTCCACTCGTTGTAGGTCTCGTTGCTGGTGTTGGTGCCGGTGCAGTACGGCCAGCCGTAGTTGCCGGGACCGGTGATCCGGTTGAACTCGACCTGGCCGCCCGGGCCGCGGTTCGGGTCGGCGGCGCCGGCGTCCGGGCCGTAGTCGCCCAGGTAGACGATGCCGGTCGGCTTGTCCACGCTCATCCGGAACGGGTTGCGCAGGCCCATCGCGTAGATCTCGGGACGGGTCTTCGCGGTGCCGGGCGCGAACAGGTTGCCGGACGGGATGGCGTAGGTGCCGTCCGTGTTCGGCTTGATCCGCAGGACCTTGCCCCGCAGGTCGTTGCTGTTGGCCGCGGAGCGCTGCGCGTCGTACTGCGGGTTGCGGTCGGTCCGCTCGTCGATCGGCGCGTAGGAGCCCGACTCGAACGGGTTGGTGTCGTCACCCGTGGTCAGGTAGAGGTTGCCCGCCGCGTCGAAGTCGATGTCGCCGCCGACGTGGCAGCAGCTGCCCCGGTCGTTGTCGACGGTCATGACGATCTTCTCGCTCGCGAAGTCGAGCGTGTTGTCGGACTTCATGGTGAAGCGGGACAGGTTGAGATGTCCCTTCCATGGCGCGAAGTCCGCGGCGGTTCCGGAGGCCGGCGAGTCGCCCGCGGGGGTCGACAGCGGCGGCGAGTAGTACAGCCACACCCAGCGGTTGGAGGAGAAGCCGGGGTCGACGGCGACGCCCTGCAGGCCCTCCTCGTCGTGGGTGTAGACGGACAGCTTGCCGGCGACCTTGGTGTTTCCGGCGGCGTCGGTGACGCGGACTGTGCCGTCCCGGGCCGTGTGGATCACGGTGCGGTCCGGCATCACGGCCAGCGACATCGGCTCGCCAAGTTCGGCGCTGCCGAGGGCCAGCTGGACGTGCTGGTAGTCGGTGGCCGGGAGGGGTATCGCGGAGGCGGCGGGTGCGTGAACCATCGCGGCCACGACGGAGCTGCCGGCGGCGAGGGTGGCTGCGGTGAACAGCCTTCTCCACCGGCGCGGGGATGGTGCCATTGCGGGGTGTCCTTCCTGGGCTGATGGGGGTTCCAGCCAGGCAAGACGCGCGCCGATCGCGCTTCCTGAGACCGTGTCGCGGTAGGGCGCCGACCCTTCGCGCGCGCGGGCGATGACAACTGTTGTGGTGGATGGCGGCCACCCTGTTAGTTATCAGAGCTAACTAACCACCACGCGGGACAAACGGCAATGCTGAGTTTTTCGAGATGCGGCATTTCAGCCATTGTGCGAAGAAGTCATGACGGTCGATGTACACATTGAGAACCTCTGAGGTTTGTCGTTATGGAACCGTGACCTCTTGCAAGATCGCTCACATGTGGTAACCGTCACAGCGCGACTTTGTCCGGCTTTGCGCTCTTTGAAGGCCGGTCATCGCCCGGAAACACTCCGGTAACTGATTACGCAGCGTGCGATTTCTGGACTTGAGGCGTTACCGGCCAGTAACTACGGGCCTTGTCCGCGCACGTGGGAGGCGGCAACATCGTCCGCACGCCCCACCCCCCGGTTCCACCCCCTGCGCGCGCAGGGCCGGCCGGGGCGTCGAGACACCAAGACCGGTGCGAGCGCCCGTAGTGACAGGGAGCGCCGCGCCGCATGCACCCCCGCGACCCAAGAGGAGCTTCACGTGTCCGTAGCTCAGGGCAGCGCGGTGAAGGGCCGCACGAGATGGAAGCGTTTCGCAACCGTCGTCGTGCCCGCCACCTTCATCGCCGGCGCCATCGTCTTCGGCCAGGCGACCGGCGCGATCGCCGCGTCGTTCAGCGTCTCCGGCCAGCAGTTCAAGGTCTCCGCCGACAAGCTCGAGGGCACCGGCTTCGTCCAGTACGGCGGCCTCGCGACGGAGAAGGGCGGCAACCCCGCCAACCCGGCAGACCCGAAGAACCACTTCGTCGCGGTCTCCGGCATCAAGTCCGCCAAGCTGTACAACCTGTGCCAGTCGGTCAAGGTCCCCGGGCTGCCCGTCAGCATGGTGATCCACGCCGGTCAGGCCGCGGGTGCTCCCGCCGAGGCGACCGACCTGCTGATCGACCTGACGTCGCTCAAGGGTGACGCCACGTTCGAGAACATCCAGATCGGCATCGATGCGTCCGACCTGACCAAGGGTGGCGCCAACGCCAAGGGCCTGCAGGGCAGCTTCGCCCAGCAGGCGGACAGCGTGGTCATCACCAACCTCAAGCAGGTCGCCTGGTCGACCACGGCCGGCACGTTCAAGCTGACCGGTCTCGACCTGAGCCTCTCCACCGGTGGCACCCCCTTCGAGTGCTTCTAGTTCCACTGCCTGGGCCCGCGGCGTCACACCCGCGGGCCCAGTTGCGTTCCCGCTCGTTCTGTCCCTGCTGGAGGATCCTGTGACCACTCCCCACCCTTCGCACGTCAGGCGTCGTGCGACCGCCGGTGGCTTCAGTGGATGGCGCGCCCAGCGGCCGTTCTGGGGTGGCTGGTTCATGCTCCTGTCCGGAGTTGAACTGTTCCTCAGCGCCAACCTGCAGCTCGCCCTCGAGGTCCACTTCGGGCCGACAGGGTTCCTGTCCTACGTCATTCCCGCGATGCTGATCCTCTGTGGCGTGCTGACCTGGCTGTCCCCCGGCCAGCGGCTGTTCTACGGCATCCTGGGCACGCTCACCGCGCTGTACTCGATCATCGGGCTCAACCTCGGCGGCTTCTTCGTCGGCATGGTCTTCGGCGTGATCGGCGGTGGCCTGGCCGCCGCGTGGTCGCCCGGGGCCGCACCCGCCGCGGAAGGCACCGACGAGGACGACACCGCGCCGGCGTACGAGCGGGCACCGCTGAACGACCTGCTCACCGAGGACACGGCCGACTCGGACTACGCGCGGCCGTCGTTGCGCAAGGCGACCGACCCGGCCGACGCCTATGAGGAGCCGACCCGGGAGCAGCCCGCGTTCGACGAGCCCGCGCCCCGGCACACCTCCGGGGTGCTGACGGACTCGCTGCCGATCGCGCAGCGCAGCCCGCTGCACGACGACTACGACGGACCCACCGGCGGTGGGGCGGGCAGCGCCGACGACGAGCGTCCGCCGACGGGCCACGACGGCCTGCCGCGGCGGCGCGGGCTCGGCGTCCCGCTGTTCGCGCTGCTGCTCACCGGCGCCGTCGCCGGCGCTTCGCTGATCGGGGCGACCCACGGGGCCGCGCCGGCGTTCGCGGCGCCCGCCGCCTGCGCCAGCCCTTCGGTGAAGAGCAGCACCGGCACCGGCACCCAGCCGGCGCCCAGCGGCGGTGCGACCTCGGCGGCGCCGAGCCCCAGCCCGTCGCCGACGCAGACCGAGGAGGACAAGCCGGGCCTGCTCGGCTGGCTCGGCGGCATCTTCGGCGGCGGCAAGAAGGCCGACCCGGTGCCCTCGGCGTCGGCCACCACCGCACCGCCGGCCGTGGCCGGGTCACCGGCCACGTCGGCCGCGGTGCCGGGCACGGCGAAGTCACCCGCGAAGGCGACGGCCTGCCCGAGCGCCTCGGCCTCGATCAACGACAAGAAGGCGAAGATCGCGGAGGGGCAGCCGCACGTGGCCGCCGCGCCGTCCATCCTCCTCGCCGACACGATGACCATGGACAGCCTCGTCTACGACGGGGTGGCGGAACTGACGAAGAAGGACGGCACCAAGGTCAAGGTGCTGGCGTTCAGCATGAAGAACTCGGTGTCGACGCCGTTCGAACTGCAGACCCCCGGCGCGCCGAAGCTGCTGCTGACGAAGAGCAGCAAGCTGACCGTCGAGGGCAACGTGAAGTTCTACACGTCGAAGTTCTCCGCGAAGGTGCTGGGCATCATCCCGCTGACCTTCACCCCGTCGTTCCCGCCGCCGCCGATCCCGCTGCCGGGGTATTACACCGACTGCACCATCGAGCTCGTCTACGTGCAGTCCAATGTCCTGACCGCAGACGCACTGAGCATCGCCTACGCGTCCTGAGGGGGTGGAAGTCGATAGGTCACCGGGGTCTCCGACAGTCTGATCGGGGACGCCACCGACCTGGCACCGTCGACTTCCACCACCGGCGCCAACCCCAGCCGCTCCGCGAGCGCGATCCCCTCCGCCACGGTGTTCACCGGCCCGCACGGCACTCCCGTGGCAGCGAACAGCTCGATCCAGTAGACGAGCCTCGGGTTGTCGATCTGCGCATAGCCCAGGCCGAAGCGCTCCATGGTGCCGGGAGGACCCCACGAGCGGGTGTCGTCGCCCGCGCCGGGCCGCTCCACCTTGACGACGTCGGCGCCGAGGTCGCCGAGCGTCATCGTGGCGATCGGCCCGGCGAGGACTCTGGAGAAGTCCGCGACGAGGATGCCGTCGAGCGCACCCACTGCTTAAGGCGTGTTTGGTAAGTGGATGCCGGGCTGCGGCGGACCCAGGCGTCGCCTGGACCCGCGCCGGTCACACCCGGATACAACACCGGTATCCGGGCGCGCCCGGCGCGGCCCCAGCCGACGCCTGGGCCTCGCCTCGCTCCGACCCCACTTACCAAACACGCCTTAGATGCGGGCGAGGGCGGCCCGCAGCGGGTCCAGGCCGAGCGAGCCGAGGTTGAGCGCGTCGCGGTGGAACGCCTTCAGGTCGAAGTCGGCGCCCTTGCGGGCCCGGGCGTCGTCGCGGGCGGCCAGCCAGGCGCGCTCGCCGAGCTTGTACGCCGGGGCCTGGCCGGGCCAGCCCAGGTAGCGGTTGAGCTCGAAGCGGAGGCTCTTCTCCTCGACCCGGCAGTGCGCCCGCAGGAACTCCCAGCCCAGCTCCGGGGTCCACCGCTCGCCCGGCGCGAAGCCGAACGGGTTGTCCCGGGGGATCTCCAGCTCCAGGTGCATGCCGATGTCGATGATCACGCGGGTGGCGCGGAACGCCTGGCCGTCGAGCATGCCGAGCTTGTCGCCCGGGTCGGCGAGGTAGCCCAGCTCGTCCATGAGCCGCTCCGCGTAGAGCGCCCAGCCCTCGCCGTGCCCGGAGGACCACGCCAGGATCCGGCGCCACCGGTTGAGCAGCTCGGCCCGCACGTAGGTCTGGCCGATCTGCAGGTGATGGCCGGGCACGCCCTCGTGGTAGACCGTGGTGACCTCGCGCCACGTGGAGAACTCCTCGACGCCCTGCGGCACCGCCCACCACATCCGGCCCGGGCGGGAGAAGTCCTCGCTCGGCCCGGTGTAGTAGATGCCGCCGTCGGACGTCGGCGCCAGCATGCACTCGATCTGCTGCACCTGGGCGGGGATGTCGAAGTGCTGCCCGTTGAGCTCCTGCACGGTCGCGTCGGCGAGGGACTGCATCCAGTCCCGGAACGCCTCCTTGCCGCGGATCGTGCGGGCCGGGTCGGCGTCGAGCGCGGCGACCGCGTCGTCGATCGAGCCGCCGGGCACGATCTTGTCGGCGACCGTGCGCATCTCGCTCTCGAGGCGGGCGAGCTCCTCGAAGCCCCACGCATAGGCCTCGTCGAGGTCGACGGTGGCGCCGAGGAAGTAGCGGGAGGCGAGCTGATAGCGCTCGCGGCCGGCGGCCTCCTTCTCCCGGCCCAGCGGCGCCAGCTCGCGGCGCAGGAACTCCCCGTGCGCGACGGTGGCGGCGCGGGCCGCCTCGGCGTTGCGGGCGAGCTCGGCGGCGAGCGTGGCGCTCACCCCGTCGCCCACCTTGGCGGCGAGGTCGGGGTAGAAGTTGTCACCGTCGGGGTCGGCCCAGACCTCGCACTGCTTGGCGACCTCGACGATCTGCCGGGCCGGCGCCACGTGCCCCTGCTGCGCGGCGTGCAGCAGCGAACGCTGCCACTGCTCCAGCGCGGCGGGCACGGCACCGAGGCGGTCCTTGACGTTGGCCGCGGCCTCCTCGCCCTCGGTCGCCATGAGGTCGAACGAGCTGCGCACCCCGTGCAGCGGGCTGGAGATCACGTTGACGTCGCTGGTCATGTCGCCGGCCTCGAACCGCTCCAGGGCGAGCCCTAAGCGCTCCTGCATGGCCTCCTTGGCCACCCGCTCCGTCTCGTTGGCGGGTGTTTCGGCGGCGAGCGCGGCGAGGGTGCGCCGGTCGAGGTCGGCAAGGGCGGCGAAACCGTCGGGCGAGAGGTCGGTCAACGTGTCGTCGAACCCGGCCACTCCGACGAAGGTCGCCCCGATCGGGTCGAGGGGCGCCCACTGCTCGACATAGCGGTCAGCGATGTCATCGATAGATCCCACGCGCCGACCCTACGCGACCGCATTCTTTGTTGTCGCCCGTGTTGAGGCCAATTCACAACCAGTGGCCTGACCTGCGGTCAGAGGTCCGAAATCCGCGCGACGCGGGCCGGTCGGCGGGCGCAGAGTAAGGCCCATGACCTCTCCTGCCCCTAACGCGGCCCGATGGCTCCCCGCGTTCCTCGCCATCGCCCTCATCTGGGGCACGAGCTTCATGTTCATCAAGGATGCGCTCGCCGAACTCGAACCGGTCTACATCGCCGGCTACCGGATCCTCCTCGGCGCGCTCACCCTGCTGATCTTCCTGTTCGCCCGCCGGTTACGCCTGCCGCGCGGGACCCGGCTCTGGATCCACCTGTTCGTCTACGCGATCGTCGCGACCTCGGTGCCCTTCACGCTCTTCGGTTACGCCGAGCAGCGGGTCCCGTCGGTCCTTGCCGGCATCTGGAACGGCACCGCCCCGCTCACCACACTCGTCGTGACCCTGGTCGCGATGCGGTCGGAGCGCCCGTCGCGGCGGCAGATCGCCGGTCTGCTCGCCGGGTTCGCGGGGGTACTGGTCGTCCTCGGCGTGTGGAACGGCGTCGGCGGCAGTTCGCTCGACGGCCAGCTGATGCTGCTGGGCGCGGTCAGCTGCTACGGCATCGCGTTCAACTACAGCCGCTGGCTGATGAAGCGCTTCGAGCTGTCACCGCTGCAGCTGTCGGTCGGCCAGCTGACCATGTCGACGCTGCAGTTGCTGGTCGTGGCGCCCTTGATCGCCGGTGCGCCGCCGTCGCCGCTGTCGCACTCGCCCAGGGTGTACCTGGCGGTCGTCGCGCTCGGCGTGTTCGGCACCGGGATCGCGTTCGCGCTGAACAACCACGTGGTGCGCACCGCGGGGATCACGACCGGCTCGATGGTGACCTACCTGCCGCCCTTCGTCGGCGCCGTCGCCGGCGTCGTCGTCCTGCACGAGCACCTGACCTGGAACCAGCCGGTCGGCGGCATCATCGTGCTGTGCGGCGTCGGTATCTCGCAGGGGCTATTTGTGCGTCTTCGTCCACGCCAGCAGGTCCGCGGCGGGCAGCGTGTTGACGATGCGGTCGAGCGGGACCCCGCAGGCGACGGCGCGCGCGCAGCCGTTTGACAGCCAGTCGAGCTGCCCGGGGGCGTGCGCGTCGGTATCGATCGAGAACCGGCAGCCCGATTCCAGGGCCACCCGCAGCAGCCGCTTCGGCGGGTCGAGCCGCTCCGGGCGCGAGTTGATCTCGATCGCCTTGTCGTGCTCGACCGCCGTGGCAAACACCCGCTCCGGATCGAACCGGCTCTCCGCCCGGGTCCCGCGCCCGCCGGTGATCAACCGTCCGGTGCAGTGGCCGAGAATGTCCAGATGCGGGTTCGCCAGGGCGGTGACCATCCGCCGGGTCATCACGTCCGGCTCGTCCTTGAGGTTGCTGTGCACGGACCCGACCACCACGTCGAGCCGCTCCAGGAGCTCGTCGGTCTGGTCGAGCGAGCCGTCGGCGAGGATGTCGACCTCGATGCCCGTGAGGATCCGGAAGGACATGCCGAGGCCGGCGAAGCCCGCGTTGAGGTCGGCGACCACGTCGAGCTGCTCGGTGAGGCGCTCCGCGGACAGTCCTCGCGCCACGGTCAGCCGCGGCGAGTGGTCGGTGAGCACCAGGTATTCGTGCCCGATGGCGGCCGCGGCCAGGGCCATCTCGTCGATCGGCGACCCGCCGTCGGACCAGTCCGAGTGCGCGTGACAGTCGCCGCGCAGCGCCGCCAGCATCGCGGCGGTCGCCTCGTCCAGGTCCTGCCCCGCCGTGGACTCGAGGCGGCGCAGGTAGACCGGCTCCTCGCCGGCGAGCGACTCGACCACGCACCGCGCGGTCACCTCACCGACGCCCTGCAGGTCCTTCAGCGTGCCGGCCTGGGCTCTCGCGGCCAGCTCACCCTCGGGCAGCTTCGCCAGGGTGGCCGCCGCGCCGCGGAACGCGCGGACCCGGTAGGTCTTCTCGCCGGCCCGCTCCAGCAGGAACGCGATGCGCCGCAGATCGGCGAGCGGATCCCTCATGCCCTAGAAGGTAGTGCTCCGCGAGGCGTTGTGCGCGACCACCGTCCGGGTGCGGGTCAGTGTCGCGAACGGGTTGGCGAACTGCAGCACCAGCGCCTTGAACTCCGCCTCCGGCCGGCAGGTGATCATCAGCAGCTGGTCGCCGTCGCGCACGTCCCAGAACGTCCCGTCGTGCACCCCGGCGGTGATCACGCCGTCGATGTGCAACGCGCCCGGCCGCAGCTTGTGTTTGGGTGCGACGGCCGGTGCCTCCGACCGCGGCACGATCCGGATCGAGGCGATCGCCGCGAGCGGCACCTCGACGCTGCCTGTCCCCGCCCACCAGCGGTCCAGTCCTTGCGGCTCGATGAGCAGGGCCGTGTCGGTGACTGTCAGCTGCAGGTGGGTCGGGACTCTCATCAACGCGATCGGACCGGCCACGATGAGGCCCAGGAACGTCGCGAGCGCCAATCCGGTGCTCATAACCGCGAATGTACGCCCGTCAACGTCCACCGTTGGCGTTTTCCAAGAATCATGACCATTGGGAGTTGACATGCGAACGATCGACTGGGTCGACGGTGCCGTCGTGATCGTCGACCAGACCCGCCTGCCGCTCGACGTGGTCCATCTCCGTCTGTCCACAGTGGATGAGCTGGTCGACGCCATCCAGTGCCTGGCCGTCCGGGGGGCGCCGGCCCTCGGCGTCGCCGGTGCCATGGGCGTCGCCCTGGCCGCGCGTTCCGCCGACGACCCGTCTGTGGTCGCCGACCTGGTGCGCCGCGTCGAGACCGCCCGCCCGACCGCCGTCAATCTCGCCCGCGGCGCCCGGCGGGCCGCCGCCCACCTTCCGTCATTCCCCGACGTGCTCGCCGAAGCGCTGCGGATCCGCGACGAGGAGATCCACTCGTCCACCGAAATGGGCCGCCTCGGCGCCGACCTGGTCACGTCCCTCTGCGGCCCCGGCGCCCGCCTGCTGACCCACTGCAACACCGGCGCCCTCGCCACCGTGGTCGGCGGCACCGCGCTCGCCGTCGCCTTCGAACTCCACCGCCGCGGCACTCTCGGCGGCGTCATCGCCAGCGAGACCCGGCCGCTGCTGCAGGGCGCCCGCCTCACCACCTGGGAGCTCGCCCGTGCCGGCGTCCCGCACCGCCTCGCCGTCGACTCCGCCGGCCCGTTCCTGATGGCCCGCGGCGAGGTCGACGCCGTCATCCTCGGCGCCGACCGGATCTGCGCCAACGGCGACGTCGTCAACAAGGTCGGCAGCTACGCCCACGCCCTGGGCGCCCAGGCGGCGGGTATTCCGTTCATCTGTGTCGCGCCCGAGTCCACCGTCGACCTGTCCACGCCTTCCGGTGCCGAGGTGGAGATCGAGGACCGGGGCGCCGCCGAGGTCGTCGGCTCGACCGCGCCGCCCGGGACGGCGGCGGTGAACCCGGCCTTCGACGTGACCCCGGCCGCGCTGGTCACCGCCATCGTCACCGACACCCGCGTCTGGCGCCCTTGAGGTTGGTTGCGCTTTTCTCGTTCACAACCCGAAAGATCCGAGGGGTCAGGGCACCGCGGATCTTTCGGGTTGTTCGGCGGCGCTGGACCATGTGAGTTCGGAAGGTATCCAGTGCGTCGGCTGCGTCAGGCAGGCCGGACGGCGCGGACGGTCTTGCCGTCGTTGGCGACCGACTCGACCCAGCCGCCGACGCGGCCGAGCCGCAGCAGGACGTCGGCCCGTGCGGGGAGATCGGCCGTCTCGCCCGGGACCGGTGGCCAGGCCTGGCGCGCCGAGTGGCCGGGCGTCAGCCACGGCACCAGGGTGGCGATCGGGTCGGCACCGTCGAGGGCGGCGCGCGCCGCGGCGAGGTCGGCGAGCACGGCGTCGAGGGCGTCCAGGACCGCCTCGGCGTTGCCGCCGCACATGGCCGCGGTGAGTTCGGGGCGGGCGGCGGCGACCCGGGTGCCGTCGCGGAACGAGCCGGCGCCGAGCGTGCCGGCCAGCGGGTCGGTGGTGATGCGGGCGGCGACCGCGGCGGCGACCAGGTGCGGCACGTGGGAGATCGTGGCGACCGCCTGGTCGTGCTCCTCGGCGGTGGCGGGCACGACGCGGGCGCCGAGGCCGGTGATGAGTGCGGCGAGCTCGATCCAGTCACGCAGCCCGGCGCCGTCCTCTTCGAGGCACAGCACCCAGGCGCAGCCGTCGAAGAGGCGCGGGTCGGCGGCGGTGAAGCCGGACGTCTCGCGACCGGCCATCGGGTGGCCGCCGATGAACGTGGCCAGGGACTGCCCGCCGGTGCGGAGCCGGTCGAGGGCGAGGTCCCGCACGGGTCCCTTGACGGAGGTGACGTCGGTGACGACGCCGACGTACGCGAGCGACGCCAGCTCGTCGAAGACGCCTCCGACGGCGGGGAGCGGGACGGCGACGACGGCGAGATCCGCGTCCCGGACGGCGTCGCCGACGGTGGCGGTGACGTGCCAGCGGGCGTTGGCGGGGGACTGGGCCGCGGCGGTGCGGGCGGTGGCCCTGGTGGCGGGGTCGGCGTCGTAGCCGCTGACATGATGCCCGCGCGCCGCGAGTGCACGCAGGACCGATCCGCCGATCAGTCCGAGTCCGATCACCGCCACGTTCAACGTCGCATCACGCACTGCGGAACTCTCGCACACCGCCCGATCACCCGTTCGGCTCGGGACGGCCGCCGAACGCCTTAAGCGTGCCCATTCGCGCCCGTTTGGGCGGTTACTACCCGTTAGCGTGCTCACATGCGACTTTTCCGGCAATTGGTGAGAACGGTGCTCGTGGCGGCGGCCGCCACGGCGGTGGGCGGGCTCTTCGGCGGGGCCTCGGCCGGCGCCGCGGTGGTGGAGAAGACGCCGCTGTTGTCGCCGTCGTTCGACGGCACCGTCTGGGCCGTGGCCTACTCCTCCGACGGCGCGACCGTTTACGTCGGTGGATCGTTCGGCAAGGCCATCGTCAATGGCAAGAGCATCACGCGGAGCCGGCTGGCGGCGATCAACGCGCACACCGGCGCGCTGCTCGACTGGGCGCCGGTGGCCGACAACACGGTCCGCGCGCTCGCGGTGAACGGTAACGCTGTGTATGTGGCCGGTGACTTCTCGAAGGTCGCCGGGGTCAAGCGGGACTCGCTCGCGGCGCTCGACGGGACCACCGGCGCCGTCAATACGTTCAGCCACGCGGTGTCCGGCTCGCCGGTCACCCTCGGGGTGGGTGGCGGCCGCCTGTATGTCGGCGGCAAGTTCACCGCGATCGACACCGCCAAGCGGACCAACCTCGCCGCGTTCAGCCTCGCCACCGGCGAGCTCGACGCGGGCTGGGCACCCACCACCGACGACAGGGTGGAGGCGCTCGCGGTGACGAGCAGCCGGGTGTACCTCGGCGGCTCCTTCCACAAGACCAACGGGGTCAGCAACGCGCTGCGGCTCACCGCGGTCGACTCGGTCGACGGCAAGCTGGACAAGAACTTCCTGCCGCGACCGTCGGCGATCGTCCTCGCGGTGGCGGTCGGCCCCGACGGGATCTACGCGGGCATGGGTGGGCAGGGCGGACGTGCGGTCGCCTACACCCCCGCCGGCAAGGTCCAGTGGACCCGGGTCTTCGACGGCGACGTCCAGGCGGTCACCGTGCTCGACGGCGTCGCGTACGTCGGCGGGCACTACGACAAGGCCTGCACGACGGGCAACAACGGCTCGCAGGGCGCCTGCACCGACGGGTCCGTGTCGCGGGTGAAACTCGCCGCGATCGACGAGCGCGGCAAGCTGCTGGACTGGGCGCCGCAGGGCAACGGGGTCGCCGGCGTGCGCGCCATGGCCGCCAACGCCGCGCTCGGCCAGGTCGTCGCCGGTGGCGAGTTCACCACCATCGGCGGGGTGACGCAGAAGCGGATCGCGCTGTTCGGTTGAGGTCCGCCGTTCGCTCCGGTAGGTCGCGTGGCTCGGCCCGGTCGTCCCTGTGGGGCGGCCGGGCTAAGCTCTTTTTCGTGGCAGTGAACGAGTCGCCGTGGAGCTCGCCGGACGCCTCGCGCCCAGCGGGACCGGCGCGGGCGTTGCCCAGCAGCGCGCATCCGGTGGCGCCGGCGCCCCACGGGGCGTCCGGGGTGACCGCCGCGATGCCCGCGGGACGGCAGGCCTGGCCCGGCGCCAACGGCCCACCGGTCATCGGCCCGCCGCCGCGGCTGAGCGCCACCCGCCCGCTCACCCCGGCCGCGTCCTATGGTGCCTGGCAGGGCGTCCTGCGGCCGCCGCCGTTCGTGGTCACCCAGGGCCCGCCCCGGCCCACCTACCGTGAGCCGCTGCCGGTGCGCAGCCAGATGGTGACCGCCGGCGCCGCCGCGGGAGCCGCCTGGATGCTGCTGTTCGGGCTGCTCGCCACCTCCGCCCGCGGCTACATCTGGCTCACGCTGATCGCCGGGCTGCTCGCGTGGGCCGCCGCGTTCATCCTTGCGAGGTTCGGCGACCGCGGTGTCGCCGTCGGGGTCGCGGTGTCCAGCGGCATCGCCCTGGCGATCGCCGGCATCGTCGTGGCCTACCGGCTGGCCGGCGGAGACTGGCTGCTCTGGTAGCGCACCGCGGTCGGCTTCGCTGCGCTGACAAGGCCACTCGCTCACGTTCCGTAGCTGTCATCAGGAATTTGCCGTGTGGTCTTGACGTGGATTGCGACGAGTATCACTCTCAGCAACATGGCTTTGAGGCTGCAGCGGCTCGATCCCGAGCGGCGTCGTCGGCGGCTCGCGCTGCTGGTCGAGCTTGCGGACGCGAAAGCGCTTCGCGAGCGGCTCCATCCACGCCGTCTGCGTGCCGATCGTCTCCGCGAGCTGATTGCGACTCGCCGACGACTCGCCGACTAGCCCTGCGCCAACCGCCGATCTGCTCGAATAGTGTTCTCGGGTAACGACGAACACCGACCGGGGGGACCGTGTCGCACTTCGCTGCCGCTGTCACACGCGGCTCCAAGAGCTGGGCTGCGGCCGAGCTCGACCTCAGTGGCGTCGCCGACGTCGAGGAGATCACCGAACGCCTGCGCGACATCGACCCGGACGCGACGGTGTCACTGCTGTTCGTCGAGTCCGACGACGCGTATCTGGTGATCCTGCGCCTCGACGACGGCGAGGATCTGCGGATCTTCGGCTCCGACTCGGTCTTCGCCGCGGAGTCGCGCCTCGGCGCCATCCTCCTCGGCGACATCGAGGAACAGCTGCCGGAGATCGTCGACGAGGAGGTTGACGACGCCACCGACGACGATGAGGACGATCGGCCCTCGATCGAGCCCGACATCGAGCCGGTCGGGGATCCCGAGCTCCTCGCCGACCTGGGTCTGCCCGGCGGGCGGCTGTTGGAGCTGTGTGCCCAGGAGGGCATGCTCCCGGCCGACCTGACGGCGGAGATCTGTCAGGCGATCGGTGCCGGCGACGAGATCGAAGAGCTGCGCGAGGTCTGACGCCCGTGCGCCAGCGCTGGGAGCCGGCGATGCGGCAGGCCCTGCGGGTCGCCGCGTCCGCCGGCTCCGACGTGCCGATCGGGGCGGTCGTGCTCGGCCCCGACGGCGCGGAGCTCGGGGCGGCGCACAACGAGCGGGAGGCCACCGGCGACCCGACGGCGCACGCCGAGCTCCTGGCGCTGCGCCGGGCCGCCGGGCGGCTCGGCGCCTGGCGGCTGGAGGACTGCGCCCTGGTGGTCACTGTCGAGCCGTGCACGATGTGCGCCGGCGCGCTGGTGCTCGCCCGGATCGGCACCGTGATCTTCGGCGCGTGGGAGCCGAAGACCGGTGCGGCGGGCTCCCTGTGGGACGTCCTGCGCGACCGCAGGCTGACGCACCGCCCCGAGGTGCTCGGCGGGGTCCTGGCGGAGGAGTCCGCGACGCTGCTACGCGACTTCTTCGGCGACCGGCGCTGACGCTGACGCCGGCGGCTGCGCCAGCAGGCCGGTGGCGTGGGCGCGGGCGTCGTCGCTCCACGGCGCGGGCCGCAGGGTGCGGGGGTCGAGCTTCACGTTGACCCGCCGGCCCTCCGCGTGCACGGTCAGCCCGTCCGCGGACAGGATGCGGAAGCGGTAGACGGCGCTGGTCTCACCCAGGGTCTCGACCCAGAAGTGGACGCCGATCTCGCCGGTGCCGCGGACCGGGCTCTTGTAGGAGATCGAGTATTCGGCGACGGCGTGCATCACGTCGGACGTGGTCGGCCGGCCGCCGGCATAGGAGTGGCCGCGCTCGCTCCACCACTGGGACAGGGCCCGTTCCAGGAACACCGCGTAGCGGGCGTTGTGCACGATGCCCATCGCGTCGAGGTCGTCGAAGTGCACCACGAACGGGGACACGTGGCCGGGCAGCACGACGGTGGTCATGGCAGATCCTCCAGATACGAAACCAGGGCAAGACCGCGGAGCCGTTGCAGGGCGGCCGTTCGCGCGTACGTGTAGATCTCGTCCGCCCGCAGCAGGCGTGACTCGTAGACCGCGGCGGTGCCCAGCGCGTTGAGCTCGAACGCGAGCTGTGCGGGGTGGACGTCGGCGCGCAGCTCGCCGAGCTCGACCGCCTCGGTGATCAGCCGCTCCAGCAGCGTGTGCCAGTCGGTGAGGGCGGCGCTCAGGGCGTCGCGGACGCTGCCGGGGCGCATGCTGAACTCGAACTGCGCGTTGGCGAAGAAACAGCCGCCCGGCAGGGCGCCGCTGGCCAGGTCGGCCAGGCGGCTCTCCTGCAGCGCCCACAGCCGGCGGATGCCGCGCGGTGCCCGCAGGGCCGGCCGCACGACCACCTCGGTGAAGCGGTGCTCGGCCCGCGCGACCGCGGCGAGCTGCAGCTCCTCCTTGGTGGACCAGTGCGCGAACAGGCCGGACTTGCTGACCCCGGCCCGCTCCGCGAGCTGGCTGAAGGAGAGCCCGTCAAGGCCCGACTCCGTCGCCAGGGCCACGGCGACGTCGAGGGTCGCGGTGCGGGCGCGCTCGCCGCGCCGCAGGCGGCCGTCGACGGTGCTCATGCCCCGACGGTACCAACTAAAAAACCGATCGGTCGGTTAGTTTTGTGTGGGCAGGGTCACCGTGACGATCAACCCGCCACCATCGCGTGGGCGCGCGTCGACCCGCCCGCCGTGCGCCACCGCGACCGACCGCACGATCGACAGGCCCAGCCCCGTGCCCTGGGCGGAGCCCGTCCGCGACCGGAGCCGGCGGAACGGCTCGAACAGCCGCGGCACCTCATACGCCGGGACCACCGGGCCGGTGTTCTCCACGACCAGCTCGGCCCGCGACCCGGTGGTGCGGGTCCGCACCCACACCTCGCCGTCGGGCACGTTGTACGCGACGGCGTTGTCGACGAGGTTCTGCACCACCCGCTCCAGCAGGACCGGGTCGCCGACCGTGACGGCGGCCTCGAGCGAGGCCGTGCCGACCTTGCCGGCGGTGACGTGCCGGGCGATCTCCGCGACGTCGACCGTCTCGTGCACGGTCAGCGCCTGCTCGGAGGCGACCAGCGTCAACAGGCCGTCGATCAGCCGCTCGTGCCGCGCGTTGACCGCGAGCAGCGTCTCGCCGAGGTGCACCAGCTCGGGCGGCGGCGCCGGGCGGCCCATCGCCACCTCGATCAGCGTCCGGTTGATCGTCAGCGGCGTGCGCAGCTCGTGCGACGCGTTCGCCACGAACCGCCGCTGCCCGTCGAACGCGGCGTCCAGGCGCTCCAGCATCGAGTCGAACGTGTCCGCGAGCTCCTTGATCTCATCTGCCGGCCCCTTGAGCGCGATCCGCTCGTGCAGGCTGCCGCCGGCGACCCGCCGCGCCGTCTCCGTGATCCGCCCGACCGGCCGCAACGCCCGCTCCGCCATCAGCCAGCCGAACCCGACCCCGATCACCGTCACCACCCCGAGCGCGATGGCGCCCTGGGTGAGCAGGGCGTGCAGCGTGTTGCTCTCGATCTGCTCCTGGCGAGCCTGCAGCTGGCGGACGAACTCGCTGACCTCCATGTTGCCGATCTTGATCTCCGCCGGCAGCTCCGCGACCGAGCCGGTGTTGCGCTGGTGGATGTTCTGCTTCACCAGGAAGTACGTGACGCCGAGCAGGATCGTGCCGCCCAGCAGGAACAGCACGCCGTACAGGACCGTCAGCCGCGTTCGGATCCCCAGTCTGCTCATCGGATCTGGTACCCGACGCCGGCCACCGTCTCGATCACCGGCGGGTCGCCGAGCTTGCGCCGCAGCGTCATCACCGTCACCCGCAGCACGTTGGTGAACGGGTCGATGTGCTCGTCCCAGGCCCGCTCCAGCAGCTGCTCGGCGCTGAGCACCGCGCCGCCGGCCCGCAACAGCTCCTCGAGGACCGCGAACTCCTTGCGGGTCAGCGCCACGTAGTGCCCGGCCCGGAACACCTCCCGCCGGTTCGGGTCCAGGCGCAGGTCCCCGCGCTCCAGCACCGGCGGTGTCGCCGCCCTGGCCCGGCGGCCGAGCGCCCGGACCCGCGCGACCAGCTCCGCGAACGCGAACGGCTTGCCCAGGTAGTCGTCGGCGCCGAGCGACAGCCCGTCGACCCGGTCCAGCACCGCGGAGGCGGCGGTCAGCATCAGGATCCGGGTCTCGGGCAGCTCGGTGCTCACCCACCGGCACACCTCGTCGCCGCCGACCGACGGCAGGTCGCGGTCCAGGATCAGCACGTCGTACTCGTTCACGCCCAGCCGCTGCAGCGCGCCGTCGCCGTCGTAGGCCACGTCGACCGCGAACGACTCCCGCCGCAGGCCCTCGGCGACCGCGTCGGCCAGCAGCTGCTCGTCTTCGACCACCAGTACCCGCACAGGGTCCATGGTGCCCGTGCGGCGCGTAAGCCGGGGATAAGCGGTTTCCCTCATGTCGGTTTTATCGCCGCGCGCGTCTCCTGCTGGCATGAAACGCATCCTCCTGGCGGCGATCCTGGTGCTGGCCGCCTGCTCGTCCACCACCGGCCCCTCGGTCGCCACGGCGGGCGGCGGCGCCGGCGTGTCGGCGTCCCCATCGGTCGACAAGGCCGAGGCCAACCGGCGCTTCGCCAAGTGCATGCGCGAGCACGGCGTCGAGGTGCCCGACCCCGGACCCGACGGCGAGCTGCAGATGAGCGGCGACATCGACCGCGGCAAGGCCGCCGAGGCGATGTCCGCCTGCCAGCAGCTGCTGCCCAACGGCGGTACCCTGAGCAACCTCTCCCCGGAGCAGCTCGAACAGGCCCGCGCGTTCGCCAAGTGCATGCGCGAGCACGGCATCGACATGCCGGACCCCGACCCCGCCAGCGGCGTCGCCGACATGCTCGGCAACGGCGCCATCGACATCAACAGCGCCAAGTTCCGCGACGCGGCGAACGCGTGCAAGAGCGTGGTGGGCCGATGAGGCGCACGTTGCTGTTCGCCCTGCCCGTCCTGCTGCTGGCCGGCGCCGGCGGGTGGCTGCTCCTGGACCGCGACCCCGCCCCCGTCGCCAGTACCGCCCCGCCGGCCAGCACGAAGATCACCCGCGGCACGCTCACGGAGACCGAGGACGTCGACGGGACCCTCGACTTCGGCGCCGCGACCACCGTCGTCGGCCGGTTGCCCGGCATGATCACCGGGCTGCCCGGCGAGGGGCGCACGGTCGAGCGCGGCCAGCCGCTCTATCACGTCGACGGGTTGCCGGTGCTGCTCATGTACGCCGCAGCGCCGCTGTTCCGCGCGCTGCGCGCGGGCGACTCCGGCGCCGACGTGGCCGCGTTCGAAAGCAACCTTGCGGCACTCGGATACACGGGGTTCACCGTCGACGACTCGTACACGTCCGCGACGGCGTCGGCGGTGCGGGACTGGCAGGAGAAGCTCGGCCTGCCCGAGACCGGCGTCGTCGAGCTCGGCCGGGTCGTCATGGCACCCGCCGCGATCCGGGTCGGCGCGGTCAAGGGCCGCCTCGGCGACAACTCCACCGGCCCCGTCCTGGACTGGACCGGCCCGACCCGGCAGGTCACCGTCAAGCTCGACGTCACCCGGCAGGACCTCGCCACCGTCGGCGACCAGGCGACCGTGAAGCTGCCCGACGGCGCCACCGTGCCCGGCACCATCGCCGCGATCGGCGCGGTCGCGACCGTCCAGCCGGGCCCGCCGTCGATCGTCACCGTCGACGTGACCGTGACGCTGGCGCCTGACGTGCAGCCGAAGCTCGGCGCGTACTCCTCGGCGCCGGTGGACGTCACCCTCGTCGCCGACCGCCGCGACAACGTGCTCATCGTGCCCGTGGCGGCGCTCGTCGCCCTCGCCGAAGGCGGATACGGACTGCAGCTGCTCGACGGGGGTACCGTGCGGACGGTCGCCGTCACGACCGGCCTCTTTGCCGCGGGCCGGGTCGAGGTCTCCGGGCCCGACGTCCGCGAGGGACTCACGGTCGGGACCGCCGCATGATCGAACTGCGGGACGTGCGGAAGTCGTACCCCGGCGGAGTGACGGCACTCGACGGAGTGTCGCTGTCGGTCGCGCCCGGCGAGATGCTCGCGATCGCCGGCCCCTCCGGCTCCGGCAAGTCGACGATGCTCAACCTCATCGGCACGCTCGACCGCGCCACCGGCGGCACCGTCGAGATCGCCGGCGTCGACGTGGGCACGCTCGACGACGACCGGCTCTCCCGCCTGCGCGCCGAGACGATCGGGTTCGTCTTCCAGCAGTTCCACCTCGCGCCCGGGGTGAGCGCGCTGGACAACGTCGCCGACGGCCTGCTCTACGCGGGCGTGCCGCTGGCCTCGCGGCGCCGCCGGGCCGTCGCCGCCCTCGAACGGGTCGGACTCGGCCACCGGGTCACGCACCGGCCGCACCAGCTCTCCGGCGGCGAACGGCAACGCGTCGCCGTCGCCCGCGCCGTCGTCGGCGCGCCCGCACTCCTGCTCGCCGACGAACCGACCGGCAACCTCGACACGGCCGCCGGCGCCGCGGTCCTTTCGCTGCTGCGGGACCTGCACGCGGACGGCACCACCGTGGTCGTCATCACGCACGACCGGGACATTGCCGCGGCCCTGCCCCGCCGCATCCAGATGCGGGACGGGAGAATCCTGTGAGACTGTCGTTCGCGGACGTCATCCGGGTCGGCGGCGCCGGCCTGCGCACCCGCCCGCTCCGGGTCGTCCTGTCGGCCCTCGGCATCGCGATCGGCATTGCCGCCATGATCTCCGTCGTGGGCATCTCCACGTCCAGCCGGGCGCAGCTCGACCGGCAACTGTCCGTGCTGGGCACCAACCTCCTGTCGGTCGGCCCCGGCAAGTCGTTCTTCGGCGACGCGTCGCATCTGCCCGCCACTGCACCCGCCATGGTGGCCCGGATCGGCCCGGTGACCTCGGTGTCCTCGACCGGGCGGATCGCATCGGCCCGGGTGTACCGCACGGACCGGATCCCGACGACGGAGACCGGTGGCATCGCGGTCCTCGCGGCGTCGCCGTCGCTGCTGTCCACTGTGGGCGGCACCGTTGCCACGGGCTCGTGGCTGGGCACCGGGTCGGCGCCGGCCGTGGTGCTCGGCTCGCGCGCCGCCGCCTTGCTGGGCGTCGCGCCCGGCCTGCTGGTGTGGCTCGGCGGGCACTGGTTCACCGTCACCGGGATCCTGGCGCCGGCGCCCCTGGCCCCCGAGCTCGACTCGGCGGCCCTCATCACCTGGTCCGTGGCGACGGACGTGCTCGACTTCGACGGCTACCCGACCACCATCTACACCCGCGCCCGTGAAGACGCCGTCACCGCGGTCGCGGGGGTCCTCGCCGCCACCGCCAACCCGTCGGCCCCGAACGAGGTGCAGGTCTCCCGGCCCTCCGACGCGCTGGCCGCCCGGGCCGCCTTCGACGAGGCATTCACCGGCCTGCTGCTCGGCCTGGGCGCGGTGGCGCTCCTCGTCGGCGGCGTCGGCGTCGCCAACACCATGGTCATCTCCGTGCTGGAGCGGCGGGCCGAGATCGGCCTGCGCCGGGCCCTCGGCGCCCGCCGCGCGCAGATCCGCCTGCAGTTCCTGACCGAGTCGCTGCTGCTGTCGCTCCTGGGCGGCGTCGCCGGCGCCTTGCTGGGATTCCTGGTGACGGTTGTCTACTCCGCGCTGCGCTCATGGCCCGCCGTGGTGCCGTTGTGGGCGCTCGGCGGCGGGCTGCTCGCGACGCTGCTGATCGGCGGGCTGGCCGGGCTGTACCCCGCTGTCAGGGCCGCCCGGCTCTCCCCGACCGTGGCGCTCAGCTCGTGATTGCCTTCAGGGCGATCTCCACCATCTGGCTGAACGTCTGCTCCCGCTCCTCGGCGGACATCCGCTCGCCGGTCTTGAGGTGGTCGCTGACCGTCAGCAGCGTCAAGGCCTTCGCCTTGTAGCGGGCGGCGATCGTGTACAGCGCCGCCGACTCCATCTCCACGGCTAGGACGCCGTAGTCGGCGAGCCGGTCATACAGGTCGGGCCGATCCGTGTAGAACGCGTCAGCGGCCAGGATCGGCCCGACCCGCATCTCCACACCCCGCGCCGCGGCCACGTCGACCGCGGTGCGCAGCAACCCGAAGTCCGCCACCGGCGCGTAGTCGATCAGCCCGTCGAACCTGGCCCGGTTCATGTTCGAATCGGTGCTCGACCCGATCGCCGCCACCACGTCCCGCAACTTGAGCGACTCGACCAGCGCCCCGCAACTCCCCACCCGGATGAGCGACTTCACCCCGTAGTCGTTGATCAGCTCATGCGCATAGATGCTGGCCGACGGCATCCCCATCCCCGACCCCTGAACGCTGACCCTGGTCCCCTCGAACGTCCCCGTGAACCCGAACATGTTCCGCACCGTCGAGTAGCAGCGGGCATCCTCCAGGAACGTCTCAGCGATCCACTTGGCCCGCAGCGGGTCTCCCGGCATGAGGACAAGTTCAGCGATGTCGCCCGGCTCAGCGCCGATGTGCGTGCTCATACCCACGATCCTGCCAAACGGCGATCCCCCGCGCGGACGCGGCCGGGCATCCGGTAGCCTTCTCGGCGGTGGCGTGTCCGAGTGGCCTAAGGAGCACGCCTCGAAAGCGTGTGAAGGTGCAAGCCTTCCCGGGGTTCGAATCCCCGCGCCACCGCAGTAAGGCCAGGTTAAACGCCCGGTCGTCCCCTCGGACGAGCCGGGCGTTCGCCGTTTCAAGATCGCTAGTCTCAGTTGTCGTCTCAATTGCCCCGAACGTCCACCGCCGGACCGAACGGCCGGCGCGCAGCGCAGCCGTGCTGCTCATCGATGGACACGGACTCAAGACTCCGAGTTATGGTCATAGCGTGACGCTGATCCTTTCCCTGCTAACGCGGCAGTTTGTCATTCAAGTTTCCGATCGACGCTTAACCAAGCCCGATGGAACTATCCACGATGACGAGGTCAACAAGACCGCCTTCTACTCACGGAACGCTTCTGTCGCCTTCACCGGTCTGGCGTTTTTGGGCCGCGACCCGACCGCCGATTGGATGTTGGAGTCACTCGCCCAAGGTTCCACTCTGATTCAGGCCCTCCGATTGCTCCAAACCGAGGCGACAAAGAAGTTCCGAAATCTTCAGCGTCCTCAGAGAGTGACTCCAGACGCCTGGAGGAGGATTCGTCGCGCCACATTCGTAACCGCCGGCTTTGCAGGTCTCCACAATCCGCAGCTTGCTGGCCTGAGGGGAACCATAGACGAACTCCATCCGTTCATGTCAGTTATCTCGAATGCAGAATGGCCGGACGGATCATGGGAGCCTGAGGCCGGGCTGGAGTTCAAACACTATTTTGGCTGGCTGCCTGATGGCGTTCACTTTCAAGTCCGCGAGTCCGGACTTGGCTTGTCGAAGGGAGAAAGGAGGAGGTTGGACCGCGAGCTTTCGAGATGCCTACCCCGGGTAGGTTCGCCAGAGCCGGCGGCACGGATACTGGCTCGTGCCGTGCGCGAGGCGGCCGACCGCCACAGCGGCATTGGAAAGTCCGTGGTAAGCATGCTGATCACACGTAACTCACCCTTCTTCGTCGGCGAAACGCTCCACGAAGGCAATGCCATCCCTGTCCGCGGTCACCGGCAAACGGAAGAAGCGATGTTCCGCACGATGCCCGATGCGGCCCCGATGCGATTCGTATATTCCCCCACTGACATGGATACTTTTATGCACTACTCTCCGAACACGGTCATGCCTGGCCTTGCGATCAAGAGCGCCGAACTACGGAAGCACGACGATGACATAACTGTTGACATGCGCATGCGGGCGCGGAGATTTGACATCAGGGCCTAATGGAGGCACCCCAGATTGCACGCCCAACCCGCTGGGCGACATCTTGGCGTACTTGTTGGGTTATGTGTTGATATCTGATTGCCATGGACGAGTTCGACCAACCCATGATCCCCATAACGGCTCGTTCGGCAACGCCTAGGACGAGAAGAACCGTTGCAGCGGTATGCCGCGCATCATGCAAGCGCCCATCCCTAAGCCCGGCCAACTTCAGTAGCCGCTTCCACTCCGCGTAATCTGTTCGAGGATTCACTGGGTCGCCTGTCGGAGCGGTAAACAGCCAGCCGCCCTCTCGCCAGAGTTGCGCCGCATGCTCCCGTTCGGCGGCCTGTTCGTCTTGATTTTCGCGCAGCAATTCAACCAGTTCATCGGGCAGGCCGATGCTGCGTCGGCCGGCACGTGACTTCGTCTCCGTGGTGTCGGAGCGCAGCGGCCTTCGCGCCGGGCAGTGTCCGCCGAACTTCTTGCCACAGTCATCCGCGCATCCGTGCTCCCACCGTGGACGTAGCCGGCCGCGTCGAACGGTGAGCGTGCCCTCGTCGAGGTTCACATCGGACCACTTGAGGCCGAGCGCCTCGCTCTGCCGCAACCCGAGCGCCAGCGCTATAGCCCACCGCGCGCTGTTGCGCCGCTCGACGGCCCGGGCGAGGAGCTTGCGCACCTCCTCGACCGAGTAGGGCTCGATCTCTTCGTCGTTGAGCCGGGGTGACTTCGCCAGCGAGGCAGGGTTCTTCGTGATGTGTCCGCGCCGCATCGCCTCGTTGAGCGCCGTGCGGAGTGTCCTGTGGACCTGGTGAGCCGTCGCCGGCTTGCTGCCCCTCCGTTGCATCGCGGCGTACAGCTTCTCCAGGTGCTCCGGCTCCAACCGGTCGAGCCGGTGGGCGCCAAGGCCGGGGATAAGGTGCCGGTTGACCGCGACCCTGTAGCCGGCGATCGTGTTCTCCCGGACGTTCGGCGCGGCGATGTTCTCGACCCAGTGCGTGAGCCACTTCTCGACCGTCCACCGCTGGCCGGTCTTGCGGACGTCCCGCTGTCGCGCTCGCGCTCAAGCCTGCGAACCTTGGCGATGACGTCCTTCTCGGTCTTCGCCTGTACGTGTCGACGATCAGGCATGCCGTTATCCCGCAGGCCGACTGTTACGCGGCCGTGCCAGTAGCCGTCGTCGCCCTTGTAGATGCTTGATGCGCCGTTGGGCCGTAGACGACTGAGCGTCAGCCATTCTACGGCTGACGCCAGCCATCTACCCAGGTCCCTGACCCGCTGGGCAAGCTGACCACGCACCTGAAGAGCACGCACCGCGATCGCACACGCTCAACGGGCAGCCAAGGAGCACGTCGACTGGCCTCGACCGCTCCAACCCGTGCGGCGCCGGCCGCACGACCACTCAGGCCGGCGCCGCACCAACTCCAGCAGCGGGAGGAACCCATGCTCGACCAAGACTGGCAACCACACACGTCCCGATGGCACTGGCGACTCTGGCGACCAGGCCGCCACTGCAACGCATGTCGCCAAGACTGGCCGTGCACCACAGAGCGACTCAAGCGCGCCGTTGTCCGCAACTTTCGATCCGGACGCCTCGCATGACCACTACGACACCCGCAGCGACGACCGTCCTTCCCGACCTCGACCTCCGCCCAGCTGCACGCCACGATCGAGGAACACGCCGACCCATCCCGCAAGGGCGCGATCGAAGATCTCCACCTCGTCATCGGTGATGCCAAGAACACGATGACGCTCGGCCTCGGCGACGGCTCCAACCCCCGAGACGCCATCCGAGGCGCCCTGCGAATCGCCTCGCTCGCCGGCCACTACGCCGTCAAGCTGGCCACTTGCCTCGAATATCTCCAGGAAATCGAGCACCGGAAAACGTGGGGCGACCCCGCATGAGCAACATCGAGCACCCCATCTGGTGCGAGCCGACCCGATGCAGCATTGGAAGCGACCGTGTGCAAATTAAGGGCATGCATCGATCAGTTGTGCTCACCACTCAGTACGACCGCCACTCTGGCAATGAAGTGCGAGTGCACCTGTGGTTCCTACTACGGCCCCGATGTCTACGTTCAGCTTGAAATTCCCGGCAGTCTGCATGAAGGCGTGGAACTAACACCCGATCAGGGTCAAGAGTTGGGAGCCAGCCTCATTCGCCTACTTTCACTTGCTGAAGCGCCTGATCCCGTAATGCCGTCCTCCTGACAAATGTGGTTCGGCTTATGTGAGGAAGGGGCGCCACATGCTGCCCTCCTGCTCGGCAGCATCGATTTTAGATGTTAGTCCATCGATCAGACCTACGGTACCCTCGAATAGCAATGCGATGTCCCGACCATCGATCATGAATATGTTGTTCCGGCTCCCACGGGCAACCCTTACCAACTGGTCGAGCACGCCTTGGTCGAAGCCTGCCATGGCAACGAACATCCCTCGCGTGCTGTCCATCTTTCCATCTACTTTCGCCTTAAAGTCTGCGAGTTCACCAAAATCCGGCGGGGCGGCTCGCCATTTCGCCTCCACCAGATAGGTGAATCCGCGGAAGTGAAAGCTGCCGTCGACTTGCTCTTTCGCATGCACGGAATTGTTCACCTGATATGAAGGCCGATACTCAAGATCGTGCAGACGGAACAGATCGGCAAGGAGGCGCTCTAATTCGTAACCTCGACTTTGTCGGTCGCCCCTCGTCGGCGCTGTCATGCCACTCAGATCGAGGAAGCGTTTGCGGAGTGAGCCCAGCTTTTCCTGTCGCGCGGCCACGGCGGCGACTCGGCGGAGGTCGGCCGCTCGGCGTGCCTCCGCGGCAGCGGCGGCCGGACTTACGAGGATTTGTGCAGCAGTCGCCTCTCGGCGCAGGTCGGCGAGCGCTTTGACTCCGGCAGCTTGGTCGGGAGCGTCCTTGTGCGGCCTGCCCAGACGGCACAGATCCTCCACGATCTTGTGCTGCACGGCGTATCCGGGTTCTCCTCGGGATGCAAGATCGCTCAGAACATATCGGGCGATCTTCGCTTTGCTGTTGTCCGGATTGTTGTACCTGGCGTACAGCTCGGGAGGGACCCCAGCGCCCTCGAACGCCGCTTGAAGATCATCCCGGAAGTGGATCGCGTCGCGGCACACAGCAATCACGGCTTGTTGCACGTTGAGTGGGAGGCGGTCCGATGATGCCACGTTCCAACGTTAGTGGGTCATTGTTCGGGACGGTACGGACATCCGCCCAATGTAGTGACGGTTACCTGTCTGTCGTACTGTCGTCGCGCGATACCAGCGCCAGGTGGGGACGCTTCTTGACCAAGAGGACGAGGCCGCCGAGCGGTGCTCGGCGGCCTCGTATGGATCAAACTCGCCTACGCGAGCCGGATCAGCCGCCAGGTGGCGGCCTTGCCGGCGTACGGAGGCATGATGTTGCCCTTGGCGATCGGGGCAGTGGTTGACGGCGTGCCAACCACCTCCCAAACGCCGCTCTCAGGGCAGTGTTCGCCCGTGCGAGCTGTTGTTCCAAGCGCGGTTGTCATCTTCGATCCTTCCGCGCACGACACCGACGGATCTCTACCACATGCATATACGCATGCGGCATGTCCTGCTACCGTGGCGTTCTCACCGCAAATGAGGAAGGCCCCGGTTCGGCGTCCAGACCTGCGTCTCGGACCATCCGAGTCGGGGCCTGCTTGCGCTAATCGGTTGGCACTCTACCGCACCGAGTGCCAGCGATCTCTAGGGAAACTACACCGCTGTCAGCCGGGAAGGGCTACTCCCAGACTTCAGGACATCGGCGAAGATGGATCCCAATTTTTGGACACATGTTCGAGCCGGCAACAAATCTCGTCCATCGATCAATTTGTTGAGCCGCACGTCCGCTACAGGCAGGTTCAGTGCGGTCGGACCCCATCTGGGCGGCATGACCCATTGAGAAGCAAGAATGCTACCCGTTGGTAGCTTGCTAAACTGGAACCAATCGCTTTTCGACCGCCACTGTAGAGGGATCTTCGCGCCTTGGTAGTCGAGCCGAAGATTCTGCGGCGAATCGGACAGGCGGCGCATGGTTTTCGCTTGGGGTCTGCTGGCTGCCTTGCGCAGCAAGGGTGGCCGACGCGATCTGGAGCGGCCGGCCAGATGTGTGAGGTGCAAGTCTTGCCGACGATCCGACGATCCGACGATCACCGTCGCTGCCAAAGCCGATCCGCGCCTTCCGGCCGGGAGTAGGGCGTCCTCGACTCGGCCGCGCTCTAAACGTCGCGGTGAATGCCTATCGGACGGTCGAGGCGTGGCTCAGTCAACGTCTCGCCGATTTGGCGTAAGCAGCCGATCCGGTGGCTGCAACGGCGGAAGGCGCGGCCTTCCTGAGCAACTCACAGGTCGGGTGCCACATCGACCGTCGAGCTGTCGGGTCCCAAAATAGCGTCGCCCGCGCGCGTCAGTGTCGTCCATGCTGTCGTGATGCGCCTACGACGTGGAATCACTGCCCTGCAAACTATCGGAGTCTTGAAGGATCTTGCGAACAAGGCCGCCAACGGGCGCTCATCTATGCGGAGCATGCTGCTCACAAACTATATCCAGTGGGTTCATGAAGCCGAGCGCCAGTTCAGGTCGCTGTTCGCGGATGACGAGATGGTCACGCGACTTCATTCGCCGCGGCATTGGCACATCAGGGCGCACGGACACGCTGAGGATCTCGCAGTTGGCCCATCGGCGTTCTACGACGAGTTTGAGGAGCAGCAGCGTCTGCTACTGGAGGCGGCCGACGCGCTCTCCGCCTTTCGCGTACTGGCCGAACGCGAGGGCGAAATCCTTGTTCTCGACACCAATACGCTGATGCATTACCAGCGCTTCGATCAGGTCAAGTGGCGCGAGGAGTTCGGCGTGAAAGCAGTCAGGTTGCTGCTGCCCCTGGTGGTGCTCGACGAGGTAGATGCGAAGACGTACGCGTCAAGTCCGCAGCTCGCGCGCAGAGCTGAGAGCGTCCTGCGTGCACTTGACAGCCTCATCGAGGCAGCCACGCTTGGCGCTGCGAGTATTCGTCCCGGCGTCACGCTAGAGGTTCTGACTGATCCTGACGGGCATCGGCGCACCACAGACAAGGACGATGAGATCCTGCGACGTGCTGAGTTCGTCGAGCAGGTCGTCGAACGCCGGGTGACAGTGGTGTCGGCAGACCGGGGGATGAGAGTTCGTGGCATCGGCCGAGGACTGCGTGTGCGGCCGTTGCCTGAGGCGTTGAGGGTTCCGCTGTCACTTCAGGAGGAGGTCGGACCGCCAGCTTCATGAGCAGGCCGGTCGTCTCAGTTGTCGTCTCATTCATCGCTGTTCGCCGGTGTCCCTGCCCGTCCGCTCCGGGCAATGTACACAGCTCACGGACGCTGCGAACCATCCCTGGACGCGGGCGGGCAGACCTCGAAAGCGTGTGAAGGTGCAAGCCTTCCCGGGGTTCGAATCCCCGCGCCACCGCCCTCGGCCAGCACGAACGCCCGGCTCGTCCTTCTGGGACGACTCCGGGCGTTCGTCGTTCTGTATCAGTTCGGCCGGTCGGTAGAACCGATCGAGCGGCAGCCCGGCCTCCTTGTGAATGAGCCACCTCTCATCGGTGCGGAACAGCGGGGCGTGCTGCTGGCGGCAATGGCCGGAAGCGCGGCGTGTACCTCTGCGCGGGATCTCGAAGCCGCGTGAGGGGAGACGCTTCCTTCCTTGGCCCAGCACCACCGAGGCCGCCATCGCCATGTCCGTCGCGAGCCTGACTCGTTGATTCCTGGATATCCGAATTGACCGTTTCGGTCAGATTTGGCCTCAAGGGAAGGACGGTCCATGAGCATTCGACGCAGGCTCGTTGCGGCAGGGCTGGTGGGTATCAGCATTGTCGGCGTCGCGGGGATCGCCGCGCAGGCTTCGCAGCAACCACTGGAGGCCCACCGGCTGCCGCGAGTCGCCCCGTGCAAGGTCGTCAAGCACGGCACCACCGAGGCGATCGTCACGACGTCCAACGGGGAGGCGCCCAGTACCACCAATGCGCCCTCGACCGCGGTGGTCAAGGTCGCCAAGGAGGGCGTCGAGGCGACCCTGCCGGACAACAGTGCCAAGGCGCTCTACCTGGAGGAGCCGGCCAGGACCACCAAGGCGACCCGGATCGGCAGGTTGTCCTACCGCACGCTGCAGCTCAACCCCGGCAGCGTTGCCCTGTGGTCCTACCAGCTTCCGATCGACATCAACGGCGGCACGCTGCAGGCCGGCGACTTCACCACGCTCGTGTACGAGCCGTACCAGGACGGCCGGACCATCACGTCCGGCCAGTGGCAGACCTGGGATGCGCTGCGCGGTGGCGACGCGAAGTGGTGGAGCACCCGCGCCTTGCCGCTGGTGGCCAACGGTGCCACGCAGGCGTTCCCGACGGCGTGGTCGGCCATTCTCGCGGCCTATCCGGACGCGACGGTCCTGGCGTACGGCATGAACCTGGGCAAAGGCAGCGCCGGCGCCTCCGGACGGGTGGACGGCCTGACGTTCGGGACCGCCGACGCGTGTGTCACGCACCAGTGGTCGACGCGGTTCGACCGGAAGTCCCGGCACATCTCGATCTTCCAGCTGTGGCGGCGGTGGCTGCACCCGTAGCGTTTTTCGCGGGGGTACGAGTCCCGCCTCCATCGCCCGTGACCAGCATGAACGCCCGGCGTCGCCCTTCTTGGCAGGCGTCGGGCGTTCGTCGTTCACGGGGCATCCGCGGCGGCGTCCGGCACCTCCGGGGTCGGCCGTTCGGTCGCTCAGAGCAACCGGATGTGTCCGACGTGCTGCGGTGCGGCCATCCGTTGTACGTCAAGCTGCGATATGGCAGGTTGAAGCCTAGCGATATGTGACACACCTCATCCATACTGTTGAGGCGGATGGACGGCCAGAGTCTCAACCGCTCAAGTATCCGGTGGGGGCTGGATACGGATCGACAGCCGACTCTGACTGCGTGGTGATTCGCTCGCGGATGGGGACCCGTAGAAACACCTCGCAGCACGGACGACCGCGATGACTTGCCCGATATGGAGGGGGAGCAATGTCAGCGACGGTGTTCTACCGAAGTACCGACCTGATGATCACAGAGGAGATCTTCGCCCTGTGGTCACCGGAACCGAGGGTTTTCGTGCTGGACGAGGTGCAGGGGGTGCACGTCGTCCGTGGTTCGATTCACCCGGCTCGGATCGTTCTCATGGCGGTCGGAGTCCTGGCCGTGTTCGGAGTGCTCATCGCGTGGCCGGTGATCGACTCGGCGGGCGAGTATTTCTTCGCCCTCGCCGCGCTGGTCGCCCCGCCGATGGTCGGTTCGACGTCACGCGCCCTCACGCCCCGGACGTTGCACCTGGTGGGTCACCACCTGGGCGTGCAGGTCACGATGTTCAGTTCCTCGGACATGCTCATGTTCGGCCAGGTGAAGCGGGCCCTCATGCGAGCGTTCGAGGCTCGGTCACGCAGCATGGACCGGCGCGATCTGGCCGGTTACGACGAGGCGTTCCGGAAGCTCAACCAGGTCCTCTAGCGGCCTGAGGGGTTGTGGGGCGGGGGGCGGGAGGGATAAACCAGCGGAGCACCCAACCCCCATACAAAAGCGGATGGAAAAAGAGAAGAAGTAGAAAAAAAA
>NZ_JBFAPO010000055.1:0-80625 GCF_040676755.1 Dactylosporangium sp. NPDC049525
CGGCCCGCCCCGCCGGCCCGCGCCCCGGGCCCGCGCCCCCGGCCCGCGCTGACGACCGCGCTGACGACGTGGCGACCCGCCCTGGGCGAGTGGCACAGCGACCTGCGTCGACCGGTGGGTGGGTTCAGGGTCAGGGCAGGGTGCGGACCTGTGCTGCGGTGAGGGCGCGGTCGTAAGCGCGGACGTCGTCGATTGCGCCTGACCAGTAGTCGACGGGGGTGCTGGCCCAGCGGGCGCGGCCGATGACGAGTGGGCCGGTGGAGGCGTCGCTGGTGCAGGCGTCGATCTGGCGGGCGAGGGTGCCGTCGACGTACAGGCTCAGGTGGCCGGCGTTGGCGTCCCGGACGCCGGTCAGGTGATACCAGCGGCCGATGACTGGGGTGAAGGGGGCGAGGGCGCGGCGGTCGGCGAAGCTCATTGCGAAGGCCTTGTCGGCGCCGCTGTACTGCAGGAAGAAGGCACTGGTGGTAGGGCCGTCCTGGCTGACGACGGTCCGGAACGAACCTGCCGTGTCCAGGCGGACCCAGGCGGCGACGGTGTAGTTGCCGGTCGTCGGCACCACCGGGCGGCCGGTGTCGGCGTACTGGCCGGCGCCGTTGAGCAGCAGGGCCTGGCCCGTGTGGCCGGTGGTCCACTGTGGAGCGCCGACGAGCGTGGTGCCGCTGGCGTTGCCGTCGAAAGGCCAGGACGAGACGGCGGTGCCCGAGGGGCGGGTGACGGGGCCGCAGAAGGAGGTGATGCCGAGGTGGTCAGAGGGCGGGGAGCCCCAGGACGACGGCGCGGTGCCCATCGTCAGGGTGAGGGTGCCGCCGGTGCGGACGAACGACTCCGGCAGCCACGACCGGCCGTAGGCGGCGCCGTCGAGGGTGGCTGACTGCACGTACTGGGCGGCGTCCGTGGTGGCGGGCGCGTCGATGACGAGGACGGCGCCGTTGTCGCGGGTCACGTGCACCGTCGGGAACAGCGGGCTGCCGACGAGCAGCTCGGCCCGGCCGGGCACCTGCGGGAAGACGCCCATGGCGGCGAAGACGTACCACGCGGACATGGTGCCGAGGTCGTCGTTGCCCGGCAGGCCGCTGGGGCCTGTTCCATAGACCGTGTCGACGATCTCGCGGGTCGTGGCCTGCGTCTTCCACGGCTGGCCGAGCGCGTTGTACAGCCACGGCGTGTGCAGCCCGGGCTCGTTGGCCGGGTCGTACCGCACGGCGCTGCCGCCCTTCACGGCCCAGTTGCCGGCCGCGTCGTGGAAGAACGCGTCGAGACGGGACGCGGCGACGGCGGTGCCGCCCATTGCCGAGGCGAGGCCGGCCACGTTCTGCGGCACCATCCACGTGTACGTGGCGCTGGACCCCTGCGCGAACCCCACGTCGGTCGACGGGCTGAAGCCACCCACCCAGCCGCCGGAGACGTTGCGGGCCTGCTGGTACCCCTCAGAAGGCGTGGCCAAGGCGTTGAACGTGTTGCGCCACCAGTTCGCCCGGTCCGCCATGGCAGCCTGGTCCGCGGTGCGGCCGAGCCGTGAGGCCCACATGCCGAGGGAGAAGTCGGCGAGGGAGTTCTCCAGGGTCTCCGCGGCGCCGCCCCAGCAGTGGCAGGCGTCCTGCGGTGCGTAGTGCGACGCGAGGTACTGGTTCAGCGCCGGCCGCTGCCCGGTGCACTGGCCGGGGCAGCCGCCGTCGTTGAGCGCGTCCGGGTTCTGCACGGTGGCCTGGCGCAGCAGCGACGCGTAGGCGCCCGCGGTGTCGAAGTGGTCCGCGCCCATCGCCACGAACGTCGCCAGCGTGGGCGCCGCGGGGTCGCCGGTCATCACGTGGGTGGCGCCGTTGTTGTGCAGCCAGCGGTCCCAGATGCCGCGGTTCTGCTGGGCGAACTGGTACATCGACTGCGCGTAGTCGCCCGCCACCGACGGTTTCAGCAGCGCGAGCAGCTGGATCTGGGCGCGGTACTGGTCCCAGCCGGAGAACGTGCCGTACTGCGCGCCCTGCCCCGCGGTTACCTGGTGGACCGCCTGGTCGGTGCCGAGGTAGGCGCCGTCGACGTCGCTGACCAGGTTCGGTTGCAGCAGCGAGTGGTAGAGCGCGGTGTAGAACGTGGTCCGCTGCGCGGCGCTGCCGCCGCCGACCTGCACCGCGCGCAGCTGCCGCTGCCAGTCCGCAAGGCCGTCCGCGGCGACCGCCGGCACGGACACCCCGGCGGCGAGCTCGGTGTCGCGGTTGCGTTCCGCGCCGGCGAGGCTCACGTAGGAGATCCCGATCCGCATCCGCACGTCGCTGCCGCCGGCGAACGAGACCCAGCCGCCGGAGCCGCGGCCGGCCCGGTCCGCGCCGGTCGCGTAGCCCTCGCCGCCGGTGGCACGGGTGCCGCCCGGCTGCAGCGTGCCGTTGACCCAGGTGCCGGTACCGGTGACCGGCCGGTCGAACTGCGCGCTGAAATACAGCCGGTAGTAGGTGCGGCGGTTGTTGGTGCCACCGTTGGCGCGCCGGCCGCAGAACGCGCCGGTGAGCACCGACCCGCGCACCGTGCGCCCGGCCGCGTCGATGCTGACCTCGGCGTCCTCGCTGCCGTTGAGCGAGTTGGAGGTGCGGAAGAGCAGGTTCGCCGGCTTCCCGGCGGGGAACGTGAACTGCCCGACCCCGGCCCGCGCCGTCACCGCCAGATCCGCGCGCACCCCGGAGTCCAGCGTCACGGTGTACCGGCCGGGTCGCGCGACCTCAGCGGCGTGGCTGAAGTTGGCGGCGAACTTCGCGTCGGTGCTGTCCGCGGACGGCGAGGAGTCCACGGCGCCGGCGAACGGCAGGATGGGCACGTCGCCGGCGGCGCCCGGGTTGCAGCCGGCGCCGTTGACGTGGGTGAGGCTGAGCCCGCGCAGCCGGGTGACGTCGTACTGGTACCCGTTGGCCGCCCCGGTGGACGTCTGGTCGCCGCGCGTGCTGGTGGGGCTCCACGAGATCATGCCGAACGGGCGGACCGCACCCGGCCACGTGTTGCCGTCCCGCGCCGACCCGATCAGCGGGTCCACATAGGACGCGGGATCGGTGACGGGCTCGGCCGCCGCGGCGACCCGGGCGGGCAGCACCACGGTGCCGAGCAGCAGGACAGTGACAACGATGACACGCATGGGCGGGAGTCTATGCGTCGGCGCTCGGCGCGGCGGTGAACCGCCGGTGGAGACTAGATGTCCACGTCGATCTGGATGGTCCCGGTGTCCACGCTGCAGACCTTGGGGGTGCCGCCGGCCATGGTGAAGTCGACGTTGAAGGGGTGCTCGGCGCCGCCGCCGTCGGTGAGGGTCACGTTCACGACACCGGTGCCGCCGGAGGTGTGCTGCGACGAGACGGGCTTGGTCTTCCACGGCCGCGAATAGCCGCTGAACATCTCCTTGAGCTCGTCGGCCGTCGGCGGCTTCGCGGGCGGCTCGTAGGAGCACCAGTGCGACGCGGCGGCGGTGTAGTCGGCGCGCTCCAGCTCGCCGAAGAGCCCCTCGACGGCGGTCTTGATGAGCTTGCCGTCCCCGCTCTCGAACGGTTCCGACAACCCGCAGGCGGCCAGCGCGAGGGTCAGGAGCATGGTGCCGGCGAGCTTGCGCATCATGTCCGACACGGTAGGCGCCGGCGGCCACGAACATCGTCGGGCCGCCGACACCTGCCGTGCGTCGTGGGTCACCCGTTACCGCAGGGGCACGTCCACGTAGGACCCGCCGGCGACGGTGACCGTGCCGCCGGGGGCGTTCGCGTCGTAGTACAGCGGGTCGACGGTGTCCACGACCAGGGTCAGCGAGTGCCCGGCGGGCACGTCGTAGGCCGTCGCCGACAGCGCCACGTCGACGCTGCGGTTCCCGCCCGCGGTGCCGAGCCAGGTGACGGGGGCGTGCGTGATGAGCTTGGCGTTGCCGAGGCCGTCGAGGTCGTAGAGGTACGCCACGACGCTGCCCTGTGCGGCGGTGCCCGTGAGGTTCAGGTGCACCTTCGGCACGCCGCGGATGCGCTGCACGGTCGACGGCCGGTCCGAGGCCCAGACGCCGGCCCGGAGCCGGTCGACGGTCGGCAACCAGATCTGCGGCAGCACCCCGGTGAGCGCCGCGGCGCCGTTGGTGAGCAGCACGATCCCGCCGTCCGCGGTCGTGTTCAGGTCGGTCGGCAGGCTCTTGCTCCAGCCGGTGCTCGGGTTCCCGCCGAGCAGTCCGGTCCCGTCCCACCAACGGATCGAGCCCAGCCCGTACCGGCGGACATTCCCGTTGAGCGAGGACCATGCCGGGTAGCTCTCGGCGGCGGCGTTGTGCGGCTTCACGAGCACCGGTGGCTCACCGCCGATGCCGGTGTCGACCCCGGCCAGGTACTGGTCGAACCAGCGGTAGGCGCTGCTCCACACGTCGTTCGGCAGCCCGATGACGCCGGTGAGCTCGGCGATGGCGTGGTCACCGGGGCGCAGCTCGAGGCGCTTCGGCCCGGCCAGCCGGCCGTAGAAGTCGACCAGCTGGTTGGGCGGGAAGATCGAGTCGCCCCACGAGTTGGCGATGAGCACCGCGGGGCGGTTCGCGTTGATCGCGTCGAGGTAGGTCGCCGCGGAGCGGACGCCGGCCCACGCCATGATCTGCGCGACGTTGCGGTTGGCGTTGAAGTCGTCGAGCTTGCCGGTCAGGTCCGGGCCGGCGTTGCCGAGCAGGGCGGCGGCGAGCTGCAGCAGCCCGGCCGACTGCTGGTGGCGGGTCTGGTCGCCGTACAGCGAGTACACCAGGTCGGTCCAGCCGCTCATCATGACGACGGCCCGGATACGCGGGTCGAACGCCGAGCCGAGCAGGCTGATGCCCGCGCCGTAGGAAATGCCGGCGGCGCCGATGCGGGACGGGTCGGCGGCGGTGTTCGCGATCGTCCAGTCGATGACCTTGGACAGGTCGGCCATGTCCTTCGGCCCGGCGGTGTCGATCTCGCCGCCGGAGGACCACCAGCCGCGCGGGGTGTAGGACACGACCACGTAGCCGCGGCCGGCGAGGGTCCTGGCCTGGGCGATGTACTCGAGGTCGTTGAGCCCCCAGCTGGCCGGGAAGACGATCGCGGGATACCGCCCGGCGGCGGACGGGGCGATCGCGTTGGCCTTGAGGACGACGCCGCCGGAACCGGCGATGTCCACGAACCGGAAGCCGGTCGTGGGCACGGCCGCGGCGGCCTGCGCGACGGCCGGGGGAGCGGCGGCGGCAGGGGTCGGGCTCGCCGCGGTGAGGACGGCGGCGGCGAGCACGGACAGCAGGCAGACGGGCAGGGGTGTTCGGCGCTTCGCCATGCGCACTCCTTGGGAGGCGGGGGTGGGCCAAGGCGGGTTGGACAGGGCGGATGCCTCGGTGGCGGGAGCGTAGAAGCGGGTACCGAGAATTTGAAGTTCATGACATTATCGTTACTTGTCGGTAACATGTGTCGCTGCTGTTCTCGCCGTGAGGAGCGTGGCCGTGCTGTACGGAGCCCAGACGCCGCGTCGCCGGGACGCGCTGCGCAACCGCTCGGCCATTGTCGAGGCCGCCACCGAACTGATGCTGGGCCGGCACACCGCGGTGCTGATGCCGGAGATCGCCCGGCGGGCCGGCGTGGGCCAGGCGACGCTCTACCGCCACTTCCCGGACCGGCAGGCATTGACCGCCGCCGTCGTCGCGCACGAGCTGGCCCGGCTCGAGGCGTACGTCGCGGCCAACGCCGACCGGCCCGCCGCCTTCCGCGACCTGCTCGCCGAGCTGCTGCGCACCCAGATCGCGATGCGGCCCCTCGTCCTGCACGTGCGCCGGCTGGACCGGCAGACCCGCGACCGGTACCAGCACCGCATGATCACGACGCTCACGGCGCCGCTGCGCCGCGCCCAGCAGGAGGGTTACGTCCGCGCCGACCTCGCCCCGGCCGACCTGGCCCTGCTGTGCACGATGATCGAGGGCGTCGTGGAGACCGCCGACGCCGACGCCGCGACCCGCTCCATCGACCTCATGCTCGAAGGTGTCTGCGCTGTCCCGCCGGGACCGGCGCCGCTGCCGGCAGCAGGCCGGACGCCTTGAGCGACCGCCACAACCGCGCCGGCACCGGATGCGCGAGCAGCTCGGCGCTGGCCGTGACCTCGTCCGGGGTGCGTGCACCGACCAGGACCGCGGCAACCGCCGGATGGCCGAACGGGAACTGGATCGCCGCGGCCAGGGGCGGCACGCGGTGCTCGGCGCAGACGGCGCGGATTGCCCGCACCCGCTCCAGCAGTGCCGGCGGCACCTCCGGGTAGCCGTACGCGGCGCCGGATCGCGGCTCGGCGAGCAGCCCCGCCTGGAACACCCCCGCCGCGAGCACCGCCACCCCCTGCCGCGCGCACAACGGCAGGAGCTCGTCGAGACCGGTCTGGTCCAGCAGCGTGTACCGCCCGGCGAGCAGCACGCAGTCGGGGCCCGGCGCGGGCGCCTCCCGCAGGAACCGGGCCGCGACGTCGGCGTGGTTGACCCCGAGCGACACGGCCCGGATCACTCCCGCGGCCCGAAGGTCGGCCAGGGCCCGGTACGCCTCTGCCAGCGCCACCGGGTAGTTCAGGTCCGGGTCGTGGATGTGCAGCACGTCGACGCGGTCCAGCCCGAGGCGCGCCAGGCTGTCCTCGACGCACCGCCGCACCGCCTGGTAGCTGTAGTCGAGTCGCGGGCCGACGCCGGGCGGCGGGTCCGCCCAGATGTCCTGCGTGTCGGTGCCGCCGGGTTCGATGAGCCGGCCGACCTTGGTGCACAGGACGTATCCGTCGCGGGGCCGGGTCCGCAGCGCCAGGCCCGCCCGGATCTCGGACCGGCCGTACCCGTACACCGGGGCCGTGTCGAACAGGCGGACGCCGAGGTGCCAGGCCCGCCCGACGGTTGCCGCCGCGTCCTCGTCGCTCACGGCGGTGAACAGCCCGCCGAGCGAGGCCAGCCCCAGCCCGAGCCGGCTCACCGTCAGCCCGGTCCGCCCCAGCGGCACCATGTCGTCTGCGCGCACCCCACCAGCATGCCCGACCACCGGCCGTGCTTCCCCGGCCCGGGCACCACAACCAGATCCGTGCGACGGCCGCCTGCTTGCGCCCCCTCGACCGAACCCCCGGCGGCAGTGCCGCGGACCGCCGCGTGAGACGCGATCGCCTACGCTGGCGGGATGTCACGGGTCGTCGTCCTGCCCGACCGCGGGACCGTGCTGGCCGCCACGGACCTGCACGGCAACCTGCCCGACTTCCACGCGGTGGTACGCCGCTTCCTCGACCTGTGCACGTCGGCGGCGGACCCGCCGCACCTGCTGCTGTGCGGCGACCTGGTGCACGGCCCGGCCCTCGCCCGGGACGACTGGCCCGAGCACCTCGGGGACTGGTACGCCGACGAATCGGTGGAGCTGCTCGACGAGGCGTGGCGGCTGCAGCGGCGGTTCCCCGGCCAGGTCCACTACCTGCTCGGCAACCACGAGCACGCGCACCTCGGCGGCCCCCTCCTGTCGAAGTTCCACCCCGACGAGGCCCGGCACCTCGAGGAGTCCTACGGGACCGCGCGGTTCGGCGCGGTCCGGGACTGGTTCGCCGGCTGGCCCCTGGCGGTCGTCGCGCCCGCGGCGGGCATCGCGTTCACCCACGCCGCCCCGCACGCGGTCATCGCATCCGCCGCCGACGTCGACGCCGCGCCTTTGACGGGGTACGAGGACGTGGCGCTGCACGACATGGCCGGCAGCGGCGTGGCCGGCGCGCTGCTGTGGGCCAGGACCACGACCGCGGAGCGGGCGACCGCGTTCCTGCGCGCGCTGCACCCCGGCTGCCGGGTCGCGGTCTTCGGCCACGACGTGATCCGCGAGGGCCACCTCGTCGAGCACGAGCCGCTGCTGTGCGTCTCCACCAGCTACGGCTGCTATGACGGCGACAAGGTCCTCCTCGAGTGGGACCTCGCCGTCCCGGCCGCGAGCGCGGCGGCGGTCGCCCGCACCGGCCTGCGCCCGGTGCACCCCGCGGCCCGCCCGGTGCACCGCCACCCCACCACCGCGTAGCGCGCGCCGCGGACGCCCGGGGCGGCCCGCCCCCCACAGCGATCCGCAACGCGCGTTGCGCGCCGCGACCGGCTCGGGGCGCCGCGACACGCCCCGGGCTCGGGCCGGGCTCAGCGCCAGGCCGCGGCTTCAGGCCGGGCTCAGCGCCAGGCCCCGGCTCAGGCCGGGCTCAGCGCCAGCTCGGTGGGTCGGCCGGAACCCTCGCACAGCACCTGACCCGCGCGCCAGCCGGCGAGCAGCGAAGGATCGGCCGGTGGCTGTCCACACAGGACGTAGTGGCGGGGGGTCATCGCGGCGTGGCGGCCGGGCAGGGCGGCGAGGCACCGGCGGTGCGCCTCCTGCGGCGTGTCGGGGCCGCCGGCGACGTACGCGACCAGCGGCGAGCCGTCGACGGAGGCGAAGACCCGGCAGACCGCCGGGGCGAGCGCGTCGTCGAGGAGACGCTGCACCTCGGCGAGGTCGACCCAGCAGTGATCGACCCGCAGCCAGCCCGCCGGCCGCTCGATCGGGGACAGGGCGAGCGCCGCGACGATGCCGGCGTGGTCGAGGTCGCCGGCCGCCGCCGCGACGATGAGCCGCTCCAGGGCCAGCAGCAGCGCCTGGGCCTCGGCCGGCCCGACCCGGCCGGTGTCGCCGCTCCAGAGCCGGGCGACCAGCGCGCCGTCGACGCGGCCCAGGTCGAAGCGCAGCAGGATGTCGGTGGGCGGCATGTCGACCCACTGGGTCTCGGTGGGTGCGGCCGCGGCGACGTCGGTCAGCGGGCCGCGGGCGAGGGTGTCCATGACGATGCTGTTGAACATCGGCTCGAACGACGGCGCGATGCCGCGGTCGGTCTTGATGCGGGTGGACCGCTCGTGCTGGCGGTACACGTCGTAGGTGCCGTGCAGGCCGGCCTGCAGGACCGCGCCGAAACAGCGGCCCACCAGGGCGTCGAAGCCCGAGCCGCCGACCTCGACGGTGAGGAACGTCGCCTGGGCCTGGGTGCCGACGTAGCGGAGCAGTTCGGACTCGAAACGGTTGGCCGACAGCGTGACGAAGGTGCAGGTGGCGTCGCCGGTACGGCGGGACAGCAGCGCGGAGAACGCGGCCAGCACGATGGCCGGGCGGCTCGCCCCGGTGCGCGCCGCGACGTGCTCCAGCGCCGCCGCCGCGGCGGGCGAGGACATGCCGCACGCGCCGGATCCCTTGCCGGGCCCGGTCCGCGGCCCGGCGTACGGGTGTGCGGGCGCGACCAGCAGCGCCCGTTCCCAGTGCCGCAGCGCCGCGTCCATGCGCCGCCGCCGGGCTGGCCGGTCCTCCAGCGCGGCACGGTCCAGGGGCTGCGGCCGGGGTTCGCCGGGCACCCGGGCGGCCGGGTCGCGGACCAGCTCGGCGAACTCGGCGTCCAGCACCGCCAGGGCCTGGAAGTCGACCGCGATGTGCGAGCAGACGACGACGGCGGCGGCGACCAGGCCGTCGCGTACGGCGACCGCGAAGCGGACCGGGGGTTCGGCGGCGAGGTCGAACGGCTCCGCCCGGCACAGCTCGACGAGCCGCCCGGCCGGGTCCACAGCGTCGGCGGCGTGCACCAGCATCGGCAGCGAGCCGGCGGCCAGGACGCGCTGCTCGCCGGGATTGCCGAGCCGGTACGTGCTGCGCAGCCCCTCGTGCCGGCACAGCAGCACCTGGAAGCACTCGGCGACGTCCTCGACCGTGGTGCCGGGCGGCATGTCGAAGGCGTGGTCGAGCACCGCGGCGGGCGCGTGCGGGACGTTGAGCAGCCACTTCGCCGTGTTGCGCTGGCCGGCGGTGAGCGGACCGGTCGCGGACCGTTGACCCTCGAACCGTAATCGCACCATTTTCAGGGTCCTTTCGCTCCGGCCGGACGCACGGCACCGTCATCGAATCAAGAAACCATGGCGCTGATCAATGAAAGTTTCAGTTTTCGTTTTTCGAAACTGGCGCGCCGCGCTGCTGTCAGCAGGGCAACCCGGGTCACGACGGGAAATTCGGGCTGGTGAAGACGTTGTCATCTGTCGATTCCGTGATGCTGATCGGGTCCCCGCCGAACATGTTTCGAAACGAAAGGCGTTGTGATGGACAGGAATCGAAAACGGGCGTTGGGTGCCGCGGGCGCGGGTGCTCTGGCGGTGGTGGTGGCCCTCGGTATCGCCTCGACCGCGGACGCGGCGGCGTCGACGTTGCATGCCGCCGCGGCGGAGCAGGGCCGCTACTTCGGTACGGCGGTTGCGGCGTACAAGCTCAGCGACAGTGTGTACAGCACCATCCTGGATCGTGAGTTCGGGATGGTGACGCCGGAGAACGAGATGAAGTGGGATGCGACGGAGCCGTCGCAGGGGTCGTTCTCCTACGGCTCGGCGGATCAGATCGTGGCGCATGCGCAGGCGCACAACCAGCGGGTGCGTGGGCATGCGCTGGCGTGGCATTCGCAGCAGCCCGGGTGGGCGCAGAACATGTCCGGTACGGCGTTGCGCAATGCGATGGTCAACCATGTGACGCAGGTGGCGACGCATTACAAGGGCAAGATCTATGCGTGGGACGTGGTGAACGAGGCGTTCGCCGATGGTGGTGGCGGCGGGCGGCGTGACTCGAACCTGCAGCGCACCGGCAACGACTGGATCGAGGTCGCGTTCCGCACCGCCCGGGCCGCGGACCCGGCCGCGAAGCTGTGTTACAACGACTACAACACCGATGGGCAGAACGCGAAGTCCAACGCCGTGTACGCGATGGTGCAGGACTTCAAGGCCCGTGGGGTGCCGATCGACTGCGTCGGGTTCCAGTCGCACTTCAACAGCGCCAGCCCGGTGCCGTCGGACTATCAGGCGAACCTGCAGCGCTTCGCCAACCTCGGCGTGGACGTGCAGATCACCGAGCTGGACATCGAGGGCTCCGGCAGCACCCAGGCCGACAACTACCGCCGCGTCACCCAGGCGTGCCTCGCGGTGACCCGCTGCACCGGCATGACCGTGTGGGGGATCCGCGACAGCGACTCGTGGCGTGCCTCCGGTACCCCGCTGCTGTTCGACGGCAACGGCAACAAGAAGGCCGCGTACACCAGCACCCTCGCCGCCCTCGGCGGCGGAGGACCTACCTCCAATCCGCCGGTGAGCAGCAGCTCGTCCCGGCCGCCGACCAGCAGCTCCCCGCCGCCGATCCCGACCGGCGGCTGCACCGCCAGCGTGTCGGTCGACCAGTGGCAGGGCGGGTTCGTCGCCACGGTCAGGGTCACCGCGGGCTCCGGCGGCACGAACGCATGGACGGTCACCATGCCGCTGCCGTCCGGGATCACCGTCACCAACTCCTGGAACGTGACCCGCAACGGCAACACGTTCACCAACGTGTCGTACAACGGCCGCATCAACCCCGGCCAGTACACGGAGTTCGGCCTCCAGGCGACCGGCACCGCCGGCACGCTCAGCCCCACCTGCGCCGCGAGCTGAGGGGAGCGGGCAATGCGCATCCGAAGCAGGATCCTCGCGGCCGCCTCGGCCGCGGCGGTCCTCGCCGTCGCCGGCATCACGCTGTTCGCGTCGCCGGCGGCCGCCGCCACCCTGACCGAGGTCACCAACTTCGGCACCAACCCGAGCAACCTGCGCATGCACCTGTACGTGCCGAACACCGTCGCCGCCCGCCCGGCGGTCGTGGTGGCCGTGCACTTCTGCACCGGCTCGGGGCCGGCGTTCTACTCCGGCACCGAGTTCGCGTCGCTCGCCGACCGGTACGGGTTCATCGTGGTCTACCCGTCCGCGACCCGCAGCGGCAACTGTTTCGACGTCTCCTCGCCGGAGGCGTTGCGGCGCGGCGGCGGCAGCGACCCGGTCGGCATCATGTCGATGGTCACCTACGTCCAGCAGCACAACAACGCCGACCCGGGCCGGATCTTCGTCACCGGCGCCTCGTCCGGCGGCATGATGACCAACGTGCTGCTCGGTGACTACCCGGACGTCTTCAAGGCCGGCGCGGCGTTCATGGGCGTCCCGTTCGGCTGCTTCGCCACCACCGACGGCTCGTCCTGGAACAGCACCTGCTCCAGCGGGCAGCTCAACAAGACGCCGCAGCAGTGGGGTGACCAGGTCCGGGCGGCCTACCCGGGCTACACCGGCGCCCGCCCGCGGATGCAGGTCTTCCACGGCACCACCGACACGACCCTCGCCTACCCGAACTTCGGCGAGGAGATCGAGCAGTGGACCAACGTGCTCGGCGTCAGCCAGACCCCGGTGTTCACCGACCAGCCGCAGCAGAACTGGACCCGCACCCGCTACGGCAACGCGGGCACAATGGCACCGGTCGAGGGGATCAGCATCGCCGGCGTCGGCCACTCGCTGCCCCTGGCCGGACAGGCCGCGATGGTCATCGCGTTCTTCGGGCTGTCCGGCGGCACGAGCCCGACGCCCTCCAGTTCGCCGCCGTCCTCGCCGTCGGCGTCGCCGTCGCCGTCGAGGTCACCGTCCAGCTCACCGTCCAACTCGCCGTCGGGCTCGGCGTCCGTGCCGGTCGGGGGCTGCCGGGTGGCGTACACCGTGAACGCCTGGAACACCGGGCTCACCACGGCCGTCACGATCACCAACGCCGGCACCACCGCCGTCAACGGCTGGACCCTCGGCTTCACGCTGCCGTCGGGCCAGAGCATCACGTCGGCGTGGAACGCGACCGTCGCCCCCACCTCCGGCGCGGTCACCGCCCGCAACGTCAGCTACAACGCGAGCATCCCGCCGGGCGGCTCCACGTCGTTCGGGTTCCAGGCGAACCACACCGGCAACACCGGCAAGCCCGCGGCGTTCACCCTGAACGGCGCCGCCTGCACCAGCGTCTGACCGCATGACGAAGGGCGGGACCCCGGCCGGGGTCCCGCCCTTTGCGCGTCAGCTCAGCCGGAGACCGTCACCCGCGGGTGCAGCTGCCGGTCGTGGCCGACGAACCGGCGCGGGCCGACGACCGGGATCCGCACCGCCGCGTGAACGTCCACGCTGGAGCGTGCGACCCGCAGCTCCACGTCGCCGGGCTCGACCAGGCGGCGCCCGTCGCGACCCGAGTAGGACAGCAGGTCGGCGTGCAGCCCGAACACGACCGTGCGCCGCTGCCCCGGCTCCAGGTCCACCCGGGCCGCGGCGATCAGCTGCCGCTCGGGACGGGCCACCTCGGCGACCGGGTCGTGCAGGTACACCTGGACGACGGTGCTCGTCGCGCGGTCGCCGTCGTTGCTGACCGGCACCGCCACCTCCACGGCGCCGTCGGTCGGCCAGCCGCCGGCGGGATCGAGGCTGACCTCGCCCCACGTCGTGCCGGTGTACGACAGCCCGTGGCCGAACGCGAACAACGGTGTCGGGTCCACGCTGCTGACGCCGCTGCGGCCGGCCAGGGGCGCGGCGAGATACGTCGACGGCTGGCTCGCGCCGACGCCCGGGAAGCTCACCGGTAGCCGCCCCGACGGGTCGACCCGTCCACTGAGGACACCCTCGATCGCGGCGGCGCCCTCCTCGCCGGGGAAGAAGCCGCACAGCACGGCCGCGAGCCGGTCGACCTGCCGGGACAGCTCATACGGGCGGCCGACGAGCAGCACCAGCACGACCGGGGTCCCGGTGGCCAGCAACGCCTCCAGGAGCTCCTCCTGCCGGCCGGGCAGCCGCAGGTCACTGGCGTCGCAGCCTTCGCCGGAGGTACCGCCGCCGAACAGGCCCGACAGGTCGCCGAGGACCGCGACACACACGTCGGCCCCGGCCGCGGCCGCAGCCGCCGCGGCGATCTGCTCGTCGTCGCCGCCGACGACGGGGCAGCCCTGGGCGTAGGTGACGTCGTGGGCGGCCTTGAGCGCGTCCAGCACCGACGGCACCGACACCCCGGCGGGCACGTCGGGGTGGTGCACGAGGACGTGGCGGGGGAAGGAGTAGCAGCCGAGCATCGCGCCGGACTCCGCGGCACCCGGTCCGACGACCGCGAGCCGGGCGCCGGGCCGCAGCGGCAGGGCGGGCGCGCCGTCCACGGGCGCGTTGCGCAGCAGGACCACGGAACGCTCCGCGAGCCGGCGGGCGAGGTCCCGCGCGTCAGGCTCGTCGATGTCGACGACCGTGCCGTCCTCGCGCAGCGCCGGCGGTTCGGGTCGCCAGTCCTCGTCGAGCAGGCCCAGCGCGCACTTCTGCAGCAGGATGCGGGTGACGGCCCGGTCGATGAGGGCCTCGTCGACGTCGCCGGCCTCGACGGCGTCCAGCAGCGGCGCGCCGTAGCAGTTGGCGCCGGGCAGTTCGACGTCGATGCCGGCGCGCAGGGCGAGCGCGCCCGCGTCGGCGCGGGACCCGGCCACGCCGTGCAGCGTCTGCAGGAAGGCGATGGCGAAGTAGTCGGAGACCACGGTGCCGTCGAAGCGCAGCCGGTCCCGGAGCAGGTCGGTGAGCAGCGCCGGGTCGGCGGCCACCGGGACGCCGTCGACGTCGGTGTAGCTGTTCATGACCGAGCGGGCACCGGCGCGCAGCGCCATCTCGAACGGCGGCAGCAGCACGTCGGCGATCTCCCGCGGCCCGATCGACACCGGCGCGAGGTTGCGCCCGGCGCGGGAGGCGGAGTAGCCGACGAAGTGCTTGAGGGTGGCGATCACCCCGGCGGACTCCACGCCGCGCACGTAGGCGGCGCCGATGGTACCGACGAGATGCGGGTCCTCGCCGATGGTCTCCTCGACGCGACCCCAGCGCAGGTCCCGGACCACGTCCAGGACCGGGGCGAGGCCCTGCTGGATGCCGAGCCGGCGCATGGTGCGGCCGATCTGCGCGCCCATCCGCTCGATCAGGTCCGGGTCGAAGCTCGCACCCCACGACAGCGGCGCCGGGTAGATGGTCGCCTGCCAGGCGGCCAGGCCGGTGAGGACCTCCTCGTGCACGACCGCCGGGATGCCGAACCGGCCGGCGGCGACGATCTCCCGCTGCAGGTGCGCGACCCGCCGGGCGCCGTCGGCGGGCGCGATCGGCGTCGTGCCGTAGGCGCGGGTCACCTGGCCGAGGCCGTGGGGGATCTGGGCGCTCCAGTCGAACGGGTCGGGCGTCTGATCGTGCTGGTGCGGCGCGACCTCCCCGGCGGTGTCGTCGACGTCGAGCCAGGCGCTGTACATCTGCGCCACCTTCTCGCGCAGGGTCATCCGGGTCATCAGGTCGGCCACGCGTGCGGACGCGGGCGCCGTGGTGTCCCGCCAGGTTCCGGCGGAGACGCCGCTGTCGAGTGTCACGCTCGGGGCTCCAATGTTCGTCCAATGCTCGTTCTGTGCTGGTGCAGGGGGGTGCGCCAGATGGGCGCCGTGTGCGGCGTTGCGCACGGCGCGGATGGGCGGCGGTGAAACGTTCAGACGGCGCGGGTCGACTGGCGCACGACGAGCCGGGTCGGCAGCCGCACGTGCGTGGTGTCGACCGGCTCGCCGTGGATGAGCTTGATCAGCAGCTCGATCGCGCGGTGGCCCATCGCGTGGATCGGCTGTTCGACGGTGGTGAGGGCCGGGCTGGCCAGGGCGGCCTCCGGGACGTTGTCGAAGCCGACCACCGACAGGTCGTCGGGGACCCGCAGGCCCATCGACGCGGCGACCTCGACCGCGGCGATCGCCGAGACGTCGTTGGCGCCGAAGATGGCGGTGGGTCGGTCGGGGTCGTTGAGCAGGAACCGGGCCGCGGCGGCGGAGGAGTCCGGATCGTAGTCGCCGACGTGGATCAGGCCCGGGTCCACGGGCACGCCGGCGTCCCGCATGGCCTCGCAGAAGCCCCGCTCGCGCAGCCGGGACGACTCCAGGTCCGGCCGGCCGGAGATCATCGCGATGCGGCGGTGCCCCAGGTCGAGCAGGTGCTGGGTGCCCAGCCTGGCGCCGTTGAGGTTGTCCGAGTCGACGGTCGGCAGGCCGGAGGGGCCGGCGTGCGGGTCGACGGCCACCACGGCGGTGCCGTAGTCGACGTCCACCACCGTCGGCGTGACCAGGACCGCGCCGTCGATGAGCGTGCCGGACAGCCGCGACAGGTAGCGCTGCTCCCAGCCGGCCTGGTCGCTGGTGCGCCCGCCGGCGGAGTAGACGACCAGCTCATAGCCGGTGCCCTTGATCGCCTTCGCGGCGCCCTTGAGCAGCTCGGTGCTGAACGGCTCCAGGTCGGCGACGAGGATGCCGATGACGTTGGTCTTGTGGTTGCGCAGGCTCTGCGCCACGAGGCTCGCCTCGTAGCCCAGCTCGCGGATGACGGACTGGACGTGTGCGCTGGTGGCGGCCGACACCCCGTAACGGGCGTTGAGCACCTTGGACACCGTCGCAACCGAGACGCCCGCGGTCGCGGCGACGTCCCGGATCGTGATTCGAGAACTGGGCTTCACGAGGGCAGAGTAACTTCCGATAACGATATCAACAACGATTGACAAGCGGAGTTCCTGAGGCGGAGACTCTGCGGTCATCGAGGGCCGAGCCCTTCGGCTCGGCTCGCCCCCGTCAGGAGATGATCACTTTGAACGTCCGCCTGAGCACCCCACGGAGGCTGGCCACGATCGCCGTCGCGTTGGCGATGACCGTGCCCTCCCTGACCGCATGCGGCGACGACGAACCCGGAGCGGGCGGCGACCCGAATGCCGCCACGACCTTGACCTGGTGGCACAACGGTGCCCAGGATCCCGCCAAGGGCGTCTGGCAGTCGCTCGCAGACCAGTACCACGCCGACCATCCGAATGTGTCGTTCAAGGTCGAACCGGCACAGAACGAAGCGCTCAAGACCAAGATCTCGGTGGCGCTGCAGTCACCGACACCGCCGAGCATCTTCCAGCAGTGGGGTGGCGGCGCCCTGGCCACCCAGGTGGAGTCCGGCAAGCTCATGGACATGACCGAGGCGACGTCGAGCTGGATCCAGGAGCTCGGCGCCGGCGCCAAGGGCTGGCAGGTCGAGGGCAAGCAGTACGGCGTGCCCTTCGGCCTGCACGTCGTCGGCTTCTGGTATCGCACGGACCTTTTTGCGCAGGCGGGCATCACCGCTCCGCCGACCACGATGGAGGAGCTCAACGCCGCCGTCACCAAGCTGAAGGCCAAGAACATCGCGCCGATCGCCGTCGGCGGCAAGGACAAGTGGCCCGACGCCTTCTGGTGGTCCTACTTCGCGATCCGGGAGTGTTCCCTGGACACCGTGAAGAACACCGTGAAGAACCTCAAGATGGACGACCCGTGCTGGGTCAAGGCCGGTGAGGACCTCAAGGCGTTCCTCGACACCAAGCCGTTCCAGGACGCCTTCCTCGGCACCCCCGCCCAGCAGGGCGCCGGCAGCTCAGCCGGTCTGGTCGCCAACGGCAAGGCCGCGATGGAGCTGCAGGGTGACTGGGAGCTGCCCACGATGATCCCGCTGACCGAGGACAAGGAGTACGCCAAGAAGCTCGGCTGGTTCGCGTTCCCGACCGTTGCCGGTGGCAAGGGCACCCCCGGGACCGCGCTCGGCGGCGGCGACGGCTACTCCTGCGCCGTCAAGGCCGGCGCGGCGTGCGCCGACTTCCTCAAGTACATCGCCAGCGCCCCGGTGCAGCAGAAGCTGGTGCAGACCAACACCATCAGCCTGCCGGCGAACCCGGCGGCGATCTCCGCAATCCAGGACCCCACGCTCAAGACCGTGCAGGACTACCTGAACAAGGCGCCGTACATCCAGGTGTACTTCGACCAGGCGCTGCCCACGAGCGTCGGGCAGGCACTCAACGACGCCGTTGCCGACTTCTTCGCCGGCAAGGGCAGCCCGCAGGGCATCGTCGACGCCTTCACCAAGGCGGTCGCGAACAAGTGATGGGTCACTGATGGGAACCGTTGCCGCCGCAACGGCGCCCGCGAAGCAGGCCGGCCGCGAGTCATCGCGGCCGGCCCGCCGGCCGGGGCGCCGCGGCACCCGGCTGGAGCTCGCGCTGCTGCTCACCCCGGCACTCGTGCTGTTCGTCGGGTTCGTGCTGCTGCCGATCGCGGTCGCCGTCTACTACAGCTTCTACAAATGGACCGGGTTCAGCCCCCGCACCCCGTACGGGCTGGGCAACTACCAGCGGGTCCTCGAAGACGAGGTCTTCCGCTCCGCGCTGCTGCACAACCTGATCATCGCCGCGCTGTCCGTGCTCATCCAGCTGCCGCTGTCGATCGCCCTGGCGCTGCTGCTCAACCGGAAGATCCGTGGGCGGACGGTGCTGCGGCTGGTGGTCTTCGCGCCGTACGTGCTGTCGGAGGCCATCACCGCGGTCGTGTGGCTGCTGATGCTGCAGCCCGGCGGCATGGTCGACCAGTTGTTCAACGCGGTCGGCCTCGGTGGGTTGATCCAGGACTGGCTCGCCGACGGTGACCTGGTGCTCTACACGCTCTTCGTGGTCATCACCTGGAAGTACATCGGCTTCGGCGTCATCCTGCTCCTCGCCGGGTTGCAGAGCATCCCGTCCGAGCTGCGGGAGGCCGCCTCCACCGACGGTGCGTCCTCGTGGGACACCACCCGCCACATCGTGCTGCCGCTGCTCGGCCCCACCATCCGGATCTGGATCTTCCTGTCCGTCATCGGGTCGCTGCAACTGTTCGACCTCGTGTGGATCATGACGCTCGGCGGTCCGGCGAGTGCCTCGGCCACCATGGCGACCTACCTGCTCGACCACGGTTTCAGCCGCTACGAGTTCGGGTTCGGCAGCGCCGTCGCCGTCGTGCTCTTCGTCGTGTGCTTCATCTTCGCCCTGCTGTACCAGCGCTTCGCGTTGCGCCGTGACCTGCGGGGCGCACTGACCGGGACCAAGGGGTGACCGGCATGAACAACAGACGCCTGTCCTTGGGGACGCCGTTCACGTATCTCGTCGTGCTGCTCGTCGTCGGCGTGACCGTCGTCCCGCTGGTGTTCACCATCCTCGGCGGGTTCCGCACCAACGCCCAGATCAACAACGAGCCGGTCGGCTGGCCGAGCCCGTGGAACCTGGGCAACTACACCGACGTGCTCAGCTCCGACGTGTTCTGGAAGGCGATGGGCAACAGCACGCTCATCTCGGTCATCACCACCGGCCTCGCCGTCAGCGTGGGCGCGATGGCCGCGTTCGCGCTGTCCCGCTACACGTTCAGCGGGCGGGAGTCGCTGTACACGCTGTTCACGCTGGGCCTGCTGTTCCCGCTCACCGCGGCGGCCCTTCCGCTGTATCTGCTGCTGCGCGAGCTCGACCTGCTGGAGAACCCGCTCGGGGTGGCGCTGCCGCAGGCCGCGTTCGCCCTGCCGATCACGATCGTCATCCTGCGCCCGTTCATGGCCGCGATCCCCAGCGAGCTGGAGGACGCCGCCTCGATGGACGGCGCCGGCCGGCTCGGGTTCTTCTGGCGGATCCTGATCCCGCTGAGCCGGCCCGCGCTGACGACCGTGGCGATCCTGGCGTTCGTCACCAGCTGGAACGCCTACCTGCTGCCGCTGCTGGTGCTCAGCGACCCGAACAACTTCACCCTGCCGCTCGGCGTCGCCGCGTTCCAGTCCCAGTTCTCCCAGGACACCGCCCGCATCCTCGCTTACACGGCGGCGTCGATGATCCCCGCGATCGGCTTCTTCGTGTTCGCCGAACGGCACATCGTCGGCGGGCTCACCGGGTCGGTCAAGGGCTGAGCCGCCGTGCCCTTGCCGGGGACCGATCGGCGCGTCTCCCCGGCGAGGGCGCGGCTTCCTCCGCCGCCGGCGCCTGCGCCAGGTGGTGGGCGATGTCGGCCCGGATGGCGGCCGGGTCGGCATCGAGGGCCGCCAGCAGCCGCGCGGCGGTGCCGTGCCCGTCGTCAAGTGCGGCGAGCGCCAGGTGCGAGGACTCCGTCGCGGGATGCCCCGCGTCCCGGGCGAGCGCGACCGCCCGGTCGACGGTGTCGACCGCCTCGGCGGTCCATGCCGTCCCGGTGAACCCGATGACCAGTTGGGCCCTGCCCTCGGGGACGACGACCGGGTCGGCCGGGCGCACCGACGGCAGCCCCGCGACCGCCCGCGGCAGGGTCACGCCGTGCGCTTCGAGGACGGCCGGAGCGCCGTTGAACGGCCGCAGGACCGGCCGCAGCTGCCGGTCGGCGACCCGCAGCTGTGCGTGCATCACCACGACCCCGACCAGCAGGTGTGCGGCGGTGACCGGCCCGTCGTCGAGCCGCACCGCCTGTCGCGCCGCCTCCCAGAGCAGGTTCGGCAGGACCGCGCTGCGATACCGGTTGCCGCCGATCCAGTCCCGCCGCTGCTTGCGGTCCCACCGCCCGCGCAGCCCGGTGCGGTCGCTCGTCTCCCGGGCCGCGTCGAGCCGGGACACGAACGGCGTGTACGGCGGCGCGGGCTCCCGCCACGACGGGATGGCGCGCACCATGGCGATGAGCTCGTCCCGGTCGTCGCCCAGCCCACGCAATGCCCCGGCCGGGTCGCGGAGCAGCCCGGCGATCAGGTGCGGCCGACCGGCGTGGCCGACCCCGGCCTGCCGGGCCTCGTCCAGCGCCGCCCACAGCCCGGACACCACCGAGGTGTGCCACTGCGCCGGCTCGGCCGTCGCCCGGTAGCCCACGAACCTGTGCTGCAGCCGGGTCTCCCTGCGCAACTGCGACACGGCGTCGGTGCCCGCGGCGGTCGCCAGGTCCTGCTTCCAGTCCGTGAACGGGTCGGCCCATCCGGCGTCAGCCTGGATCCGGCGGTGCACCTGCCGCATGACCGCCGACCGGTTCGACGCCGCCGTCCACAGCAGCAGGGAGGCGTCCACGACCTGCTTCTTCTTGCGGGCCGCGAAGAATTCCGCGGCACCCACAGTGCTCACGATGTCGGATCCGAACTCGGGCCAATCCATCGTCACGGCCGCACCCCCGGCGATCATTGTCGCGCACGGCCGCAAGGCGGCTACAGCGCCGAGATCGTGGCGGGGGCCCGTTCGGCCCGGCTCAGGGCGCGCAGCACGTTCGTCGCGCCGTGCCGGCGTACCGCGATCCGGGACAGGATGTCCACGACGGTCTGCACCGCCGCGGCGGGGAACTCGGGCGTCGTGACGCCCACGCTGTACGCGAGGTCGTCGCTGTGCACGACGACCTCCAGCAGCCGGCTCGCCACGAAGTCGTCGAGGTCGATCGACCACGCACCCCAGGTGGGGCGGCGCACCGGCCGGGACGGCGCGGCCGGCAGCACCGTGCGCAGCGCGGCGACGGTGGCCTCGACCCGGGCGGCGAGGGCCGCCGGCCCGTCCGCGGCGTCGTCCTCGCCGCTGCTGCGGATGAGGACGTTGAACGGGTCGTCCAGGTCCGAGCCGATCCAGTGCACCCGGGCGTAGTACTCATGCAGGCCGATGACCTCCTCGTCCGGCACCGGCTCGGCGAGCACCTTGGGGATGAAGAAGATCTGCCCCGCCAGGTGCCCGGCGAGGCCCTGCACGCTCAGCTTCGGCAGCGCGCTCGGCTCGTGCCAAGCGGCGGCCACCTCCGGCGCGGCGAGCAGCCGGGCCGCCGTCGCCGCGGCGGTGAGGTAGAGCTCCCTGATCTGCGCCATGCCGACATCAACCGGCGCTCCCCACAAGACATTCCACCGGTCGGATCGCGGCGCCCCCGTCAGCTCACCGCCGCGATCCGGCCGGGCCGGCTCAACTGGGCCGGATGTGGAACGTCACGCTGTCGTCCGGACGGGTTCGGCCCGTTGTTCCTGACGGTGATGGTGATCTTTCCTGACCGCGTGCCGCCGGTCGCCGGATCGAGGGTCACGTCGGCGACTAGGACCTGCAGGTCGGTGACGTGGCCCGGGTCGCCCAGACGGTCGGACCGTCGACCTGGCGGAAACGCCCGCCGTCCCAGGCGTAGTCGCGCTGCTGCCGCTGCTGCTGTTCCGGCAGGCCGCCGCAGCACAGGAAGTGGTCCACGACGTCGGCGGTGACGCCACCCTCGGCGTCACGCTGGACGTCGACGGCGGGCATCACCTTCCGGTGGCTCATCGCTGCGGTCACACTGTCCTTCCTCCCCTGTCACCACCCGTGTTCGAGCGAGTACGTCAGACACGCGTGACTGGGTGACAAGGTTGCGAAGATCTTTCAGTGACCGCCCCGGGAGGTCCAGGCGCGGCGGCGGAGCTGTTCGACCCCGTCCAGGAGCAGGTCCAGCGAGAACTCGAACTCGAACTGGTCGTCGCAGCCGCTGCCCACCACCGACGCGTCGTCATGGGCCACGCGGGTCGTGATTTCGGCGATGTACGGGTACCGCGCCGCCATCTGCCGCGCCGTTTCCGGGTCGACGGCCGGCAGGGTGGCCGGGTCGACGCCCGGCGGGGGCGTGCCGAACAGCTCCTGGGAGAAGCCCAGGATGCGGCTGCCCATCGCGTGCATCACGTGGTGGGTCAGGTCGACGGAGAGCCCGCCGGCCCGGAACATGCTGATCATCGAGTCCATGTACTGCAGGACCATCGGGGTGGGGGCGGTGCGGGACTCGATCACCCGCGACGCCCACGGGTGGCGCAGCAGCGACCGGCGCGCGGAGAGGATCCGCTGCCGGACGGCGCGCTGCCAGTCGGCGTCGGCGACAGGCGGGTCGATCTCGCCGACGACGACGTCGAGCATGCCGTCGAGGAGCTCCTCCTTGTTCGCCACGTGCTTGTAGAGCGCCATCGGCACGACGCCCAGCGACTGGGCGAGCTTGCGCATGCTGAGCGCGTCGATCCCGGTGCCGTCGGCGAGGTCGACGGCGGCGCGCAGGACGCGTTCCCTGGTCAGCGGTGCCCGCCGGGCGGCTTCCGCCTGTTGCGCCAACTCGATCACCCGCCCTTTCCGCAGCCGCTGACAATATCTCCTCTTGACGGGTGTACGCCGTACACCCTACCGTCGAAGCCATCAGGTGTACGCCGTACACCAGCGGGATGTGTCGTGAGGAGCAACGATGAAGGCGATCGTCCAGGACCGCTACGGCCCGTCAGACGTGCTGCGGTTCGATGAGCTCGACCCACCGGTGGCCGCCGACGGCGAGCTGCTCGTCCGCGTCCACGCGGCCTCCGTCAACGCCCGCGACTGGCACGTGATGCGCGGCGACCCGTACCTGGCCCGGATGGCCTTCGGGCTGCGTGCGCCGAGGGTCCGGGTCCGGGGCACGGACTTCGCCGGCCGGGTCGAGGCGGTCGGCGCGGGGGTAACTCGCTTCCGCGCCGGCGACGAGGTGTTCGGCGAGATCGACGCCGCGTTCGCCGAGTACGTCCGCGTCCCGGCCGATGGTGTGGTGGAGCGCAAGCCGGCGAACCTGACGTTCGAGCAGGCGGCCGCCATGCCGCTCGCGGCCAACACCGCGCTGATGGGGCTGCGCGACGCCGCGCGGGTCGGCTCCGGGCAGCGGGTGCTGATCAACGGCGCGTCCGGCGGGGTCGGCACGTTCGCCGTGCAGCTCGCCAAGGCGTTCGGGGCGCACGTGACCGGCGTGTGCAGCACCAGGAACCTGGAGCTGATCCGGTCCCTCGGCGCCGACCGCGTCGTCGACTACACCCGCGAGGACTTCACCCGCGACGGCGCCACCCGGTACGACGTGGTGTTCGACCTCGTCGGCAACCGTTCGCTGGCCGACTGCCGGCGGGTGCTGACGCCCACGGGGACCCTCGTGCTGTCCGGCGGCGGCGTGTCCGAGGGCGGCAGCCTGCTCGGACCTATCCGGCTCATCGCGCGGGGGCGGCTGGCGTCCCGCTTCGTCCGCCACCGCGTGCTCACGCTCACCGCCGTGCCGAGCCGGGAGAACCTGGCGACGCTGCGCGAGCTGGCGGAGTCCGGCGCGGTCGTCCCGGTCATCGACCGCACGTTCCCGCTCAGCGACGCCGCCGAGGCGGTCCGCTACCTCGAGATGGACCACGCCCGCGCGAAGGTCGTCATCACCGTGTGACGGGGCCTACTCGGCGACACCCACCGCGACCCTCGGCGCCGCGTTGAGCTCGGCCAGCAGCGTGCGGGCCTGCGACGCGTACCGCTCACTGACGTCGATGGTGTAGAGGACGGCGGCACGGCGTTCGCCAGGGGCGACCCGCCGGGTGGCGGCGAGCTGGTTGCGCGCCGCGCACAGCTGCGCCAGGTGGGCGTCAAGGAGCGTGAGCATGTCGTGGTGCATTGTCCTGACCCTCAACGTCGGGGAGTGGTGGCCGCCGCGCCGTGACGGCAGCGGCGGCGCAGCCGGCTACTACTTCTTCTTCTTGTTCTTCTTGTCCTTCTTCGACTTCTTCTTGTTCTTCGCCATGTCAATCACCCCCGATTCCCGCTGGAATCTTCCTGCGGCCTCGAGGTTTAGCCTAGTGACGGGCGGGCAACGGCGCGGGAAGATCGTTCACTGTGCGTACACTGTGCGTTCACGCACCGGCATCGCTCAGGGGTGTGTCGCAGTGGGCAGGGTGAAGGTGAACGTCGTGCCGGTCGGCTCGGCCGCCGTGGCGGTGATCGTGCCGTGGTGGGCGTCGACGATCGCCTTCGTCACCGCCAGGCCGAGGCCGGTGCCCTTGATGCCGTGCGCGAGCGCCGTCGAGGCGCGGAAGAACCGGGTGAACAGCTGCTGGAACTGCTCGGCCGGGATCCCGATGCCGGTGTCGCTGACGCTGATCGACGCCGTGCCCGACCCGGCGACGTCCGACGCGGTCACGGTGACGGTCCCGTCGGCGGGGGTGTACTTGACGGCGTTGGAGAGCAGGTTGTCCAGGACCTGCCGCAGCCGCGCCGGGTCCGCCCGCACCGTCAGGTTCGGGCCCGGCTCCAGGCGGACCGTGAGGCGCTTGGCGTCCGCGGCCGGGCGGTGGTCCTCGACCGCCTCGCGCAGCGCCCTGGTCAGCGACAGCGGGCGCGGGTTGACCGCGAGGCCGGCGCTGCCGAGCCGGGCCAGGTCCAGCAGGTCGTCGACGAGCTGCTGCATGTGGCTGCTGTGGCGGCGGATGACCTCGCCGTAGCGCCGCACCTCGTCGGTGATGCCGGGTTCGTCGCCGATGATCTCGGCGTACCCGAGGATCGTGCCGATCGGGTTGCGCAGCTCGTGCGAGACGAGGGCGACGAGGTCGTCCTTCATCCGGTCGAGCTCGCGCAGCCGCTCCACCTGCTGCCGCTGCTCGGCGAGGAGCTCCTCACGGTGCTCGGCGAGCAGGCGCCGTTCGGTGACGTTGGTGCTCATCCCGTCCAGGAACAGCCGGCCGTGCTCGCGCCGGGGGACCGCGCGGGTCCACACCCAGCGGGTGGCGCCGTCGAAGCCGAGGACCCGGACCTCCATCTCCGCCGGGAGGTCCGCCGCGATCGCGGCGTGGAAGCCGCCGAACTCGGCCCGGTCGTCGGGATGGACCCGCTCGGCGAGGACCATCGCGAGGTCGGTGCCGGCCGGCATCGGCGAGCCGAACACCCCGCCGCCGTCGGGGCTGGCGTACACCGAACGCACGGACTCGTCGGGGAGCACCTCGACGGTCCAGACGTAGTCGTTGACCCCGGCGATGACGCGGTCGAAGTCGCGGCGCGCGGCGGTGAGCGCGGTGCTCAGATCGTCGGCGCGCAGCCGCTCGATGTGCCGGGCGATGTGGGCGCAGACGCCGTCGAGCATGGCCACGACGTCGGGGTCCACCTGGACGAGCCGCTCGGTGGCGAAGACGAGCACGCCGAGCACGGTCCCGCCGCTGAGCACCGGCAACCCGATCACGGCGTGCAGCCCCGCGGCGAGAGCCTCCGCCGTGCGCTTCGACGCGTACGGCAGCCTCGCCACGTCCTCCACCCACTGCGGCCGGCCGGTGCTCCAGACGCGCCCGATCATCCCGTCCGCTCGGGTGGCGGGCGGCGGGTCGTCGATGAAGGCGGGCCGGGCCCGGCCCGGGGCGACCCAGAAACCGAGCCGGTCCACCACATCGGCGTCCGGGTCGACGTGCCAGTACTCGCCGAACGCCCAGTCGAGCGCGACGGTGACCGCCTCGATGACGGCGATAGCCGCCTGCGCCGCCCCGCCGGTGCCGGTCAGCGCCTCCGCGACCGCGAGCTGCGCGTCACGCAACCGCTCGGCATGATAGGCGTCGGTGATGTCGTGCATCGCCACGACCGCGCCGAGCCGGGACCCGTCCGGCGCGTCGATCGGCTGGCCGTTGCACAGGAACCGCCGCTGCTCGCCGCCGGGGCCGCCGACGACCAGCTCCTCGCCGTGCACGTGCTCGCCGGCGAACGCGCGGGCGAGCGGCACCTGGTCCGGGCGCAGCAGCCGCTTGCCGTCCGCGGCGAACAGTTGGTACGTCTGCGCCCAGCTCTGCCCCGTCGTCGGCGCCACCGGCGCGCCCGCGTGCGCGTCGCGCAGCGCCCGGTTGACCGTGGCCAGCCGGCCCTTGCTGTCACAGGCGACCACGGCGGTGTCGAGGCTGTCCAGCAGCGCCCGCTGGAACGTGCGCTCGGCCTCCAGTTGCCGCTGTGCCGCGTGCCGGCTGCTGAGGTCGTGCACGAACGCGTGGACGACGGGGCAGTCGCGCTCCACGTACACCTGGGCGATGACCTCGATCGGGAACCTGCGGCCGCCCCGGTCCACCGCCGTCACCTCGAGCGTCGGGGCGGTCCGGCTTCCGGCGGCCCGGGCCAGCCACGCCTCGAACCGGCCCACGGACCCCTCGGCGACGACCGTGGCCGCGGGACGGCCGAGGGTCTCCACCGCCGACCGCCCGAACATCCGCTCCGCGGCCAGGTTCCACGCGAGCACGGTGCCGTCCGCGTCGAGCGACACGAACGCGTCCGCGGCGGTGTCCAGCACCGCCTGGGTCCGCGTCGAGGCGAGCATCAGCTCGCTGTTGGCCAGCCGCAGCGCCAGCTCGACCTCGGCGGCGCCGGCCAGGTCGGCGACCGTGGCGACGTCCTCGGCGCTCCACTGCCGCGGCGAGTGGTCCACGACGCAGAACGAGCCCAGCACCTGCCCGTCCGGGGTCCGCAGCGGATGCCCCACGTAGGCGAGCACGCGGTCCGGCCCGTCCGGCAGGGCCGGCACCCGCGGATCCTCTCGGCTGTCCGTCACCACCAGGGGCCCGTCGTCGTCGACCACGGTCCGGCAGAACGACTGCGACAGCGGCGAGTCCCGCGCGCCGACGTGACCTGAGACACTGACGAAGACCTGCCGGTCGGCGTCGACCAGGGACACCATGGCGGCCGGGACGCCGACCGCCCGCCGGGCCAGCCGGGTCAGCCGGTCCAACGAGGGCACGCCGGAGGCCTGCAGCAACCCGGTGGCGTGTAGCGACTCCAGACGCGCAGGATCACCGACGCGCCCAGCGGCCGCCGGACCCGCTGATCGTGACCCACGACCCAGCACACCTCCTTATCGGCGCCGCCGGGGCCGACCTGAGCCCGCGGCGTCACGCACACCGGTGGATAGGGTGGGAGCATGGCTCAACGACCCCTGACGCTGATGGCAGTGCACGCGCACCCCGACGACGAGGCGACCGGCACCGGTGGCGTGCTGGCGAAATACGCCGCCGAGGGGGTCACGACGGTGCTCGTGACCTGCACCGACGGGCGCTGCGGGGACGGACCCGGCGGGGTCAAGCCGGGGGAGCCCGGGCACGACCCCGACGCCGTGGCCGCGATGCGACTCCAGGAGCTCGAGGCCAGCTGCGCCGAGCTGAAGGTCACCCATCTGGAGGTGCTCGGTTACCCGGACTCCGGGATGATGGGCTGGTCGACGAACGACGTGGCCGGCTCGTTCTGGACCACGCCGGTGCCCGAGGCCGCGCAGCGGCTCGCCGAGCTCATCGACAGGTATCAGCCGGACGTGATCGTCACCTACGACGAGAACGGCTTCTACGGCCACCCCGACCACATCCAGGCCCACCGGATCACGATGGCGGCGGTCGAGCTCACCGGCAGCCCGGCCAAGGTGTACTGGACGACGGTGCCGCGCTCCGGGATGGAGAAGTTCGGCGAGACGCTGCGCGAGCTCGGCGTCGAGTTCCCCGAGCCCGACCCGGACGCGCCGCCGGCCGGACCGCCGATGGGGCTGCCCGACGAGGAGATCTCGACGTGGGTCGACACCAAGGCCTACGGGGCGCAGAAGTTCGACGCGCTCGCCGCGCACGCCAGCCAGGGCGAGAACATCTTCTTCCTGCGCATGGGCAAGGAGAAGTTCACCGAGCTGATGGGCCTGGAGACGTTCGTGCGGGTGCGTGACACCACCGGCGCGCCGCTGCCGGAGGACGACCTGTTCGCCGGCCTGCGTGACCGCGGTTTTGCAGTGTCTTAAGCGTTCCTTTGGCCGCGGTGCAGGCGGTCCGGGCCCGGCTACGATGCCGTTCGTGCTGGACAACCCCGAACCTTCGCCGTGGTGGATGCGCCGCCGGACCTGGGTGGCCGCGGCCGCCGGCGCCGTCGTCGCGGGCACCGCGACCGTCGCGCTCGTCGCCCAGGCGTCCGGTGCCGCGTGCGCCGCGGCCGCCGCCTCGTCCGGCCAGGCCACCTACTACGCGGCCGACGGCGGCGGCAACTGCTCGTTCGACAAGGTGTCGAATCCGCTGGTCGTGGCCCTCGGCAACGCCGAGTACGCGGCCGGCGCCGCGTGCGGCGGCTACCTGGACGTCAAGGGCCCCAAGGGCACGGTCCGGGTCAAGGTCACCGACCGGTGCCCGGAGTGCGCCCCCGGGCACCTGGACCTCAGCAAGCAGGCGTTCGCGAAGATCGGCGACCCCGTAGCCGGGGTCATCAAGGTGACCTACAGCAAGGTCACCAGCCCGCCGGTGCCCGGCCCGATGACGGTCCGGGTCAAGGAGGGCTCGTCGCGCTACTGGCTGGCGCTGCGCCTGGACAACACCGGCAACCCGCTGTCCGGCGTGGAGCTGCAGTCCGGCGGCGGCTGGAAGGCGTTGAGCCACACCGACTACAACTACTGGATCGCCCAGAACGGCGCCGGCACCGGCCCGTTCACGATCCGCACGACCGACACCGCCGGGCGCCGCACGACGCTCAGCGGGGTCACCCTGACCGTCGGCACCGTGCAGCGCCCCGGCGCCGCGGCGGCCGGCACCACGGCGCCGAAGACCCCGGCGGCCAGCAGGTCCGGCCCGGCCGCCTCGACGGCCGCCGCGGAGTCCGCACCGGCGTCGCCGCCACCTTCCACGGACGAGGCAGCGGACGAACCCACCGGCGGGCCCACGTCGCAGGCGGTCGCCGCGCCGCCGAAGCGGTGCGGCTGATCGCGCGGGTCAGCGCTGGGCGGTGAGGTATCCGCCCATCGTCGTGAAGTAGTCGGTGGCGGCCAGCTCGGTGCCGTCCTCGGTGCGGACCCGCTCGACGGCCAGGCCGTGGCTGCGCCCGCGGCGGGCCTCGGCGCCGGCCACGATGACCACGGCGTCGCCCTCGCGGATGAAGATCCGGCCGGGGGTGCCGCCGTAGAGCCCCTTGGACACCGTCGCGGCGACGATGCGGATGCGGTGGCCGCGGTGGTAGGTGAACGCGTTCGGGTACGGGTCGGACTGTGCCCGCACGAGCCGGTCGAGGTCCTCGGCCGGCCAGGTCCAGTCGATGCGGCTGTCCTCCTCGGCCCGCTTGTGGAAGAAGCTGGCCTTGGACCGGTCCTGCGGGGTCCAGTCGGTGCGGCCGGACGCGATCAGGTCCAGGCCGTCCACGGTGATCGGGCCGAACAGCTCCAGGGTCTTGTGGAACAGGTCGGTCGTGGTGTCGCGGTCGCCGACGGGGACCGCCCGCTGCAGCACGATGTCACCGGCGTCCAGGCCGGCGTCCATCATGTGCGCGGTGACCCCGACCTCCTTCTCACCGTTGATGAGGGCCCAGATCAGCGGTGCGAAGCCGCCATAGGACGGCAGCAGCGAGTCGTGCACGTTGAGGGTGCCGAGCCGGGGGAGTTCGAAGATCTCCGGCGGGATCCAGGTGCGCCAGTTCGTCGCGACGATCACGTCGGGCTCGGCCTGCTTGAGCCGGTCGAGCAGCTCGGGGTCGTCGGGCCGGTCGCGGATGAGGACCTCGACCCCGTGCTCGGTGGCGAGGTCGGCGACGGAGTCGCTCCAGATCCGCTCATACGGGTGGTCGCTCGCCGGGTGGGTCACGACCAGCGCGACCTCGTGCTCGGAGGCCAGCAGCGCCTGGAGCGTGCGGTGCCCCCAGGTCTGATATCCGAACATGACGACGCGCATGGGGCCTCCCAGATGAGTGACAACGTTCGATGCCATAGCCTTCAATCGGAGGTTAGGTTAGTCTACCCTTCATTCACGTGGAAGGTCCCGGGGTGGCCGTGACAACGCCACTAACTAAGGTTAGGCTTGCCTAACTCCACGCCAATGGGTGACGGAGCCGGAACGATCGAGCCGGTCTCGACGTGAACGATGGGACTGCGATGCCACAGCCGCGCCAGGAGGACGCCGTGCCGGTCTACGACCTGGTCGGGGTCGGATTCGGACCTTCGAACCTGGCGCTGGCGATCGCGGTGCACGAACGCAACGCCGCCGCCGGATCGCCGCCGGTGAGCGCGCTGTTCCTGGAGCGGCAGGCCGCCTTCGGCTGGCACCGGGGCATGCTGATCGAGGACGCGACGATGCAGGTGTCCTTCCTCAAGGACCTCGTCACGATGCGGAACCCGACCAGCTCCTTCAGCTTCCTGTGCTACCTGCAGGAGCGCGGCCGGCTCATCGACTTCGTCAACCACAAGAGCCTGTTCCCGCTGCGGATCGAGTTCCACGACTACCTGGAGTGGGCCGCCGTCCGCGTCGACGAAATGGTCCGCTACGGCCAGGACGTCACCGCGGTCCGCCCGGTCGTGACCGACGCCGCCGCCGGCACCGTGGAGGCCTACGACGTCGAGGTCCGCGACGCCACCGGCGCCCGCACGACGGTGCGCACCCGCAACGTCGTGCTCGCCAGCGGGCTGCGGCCCGCGCTGCCGCCCGGCATCGTGGCGTCCCAGCGGGTCTGGCACAGCCGGGACCTGCTGACCAATGTGGACGGTCTGGCCGGCACCGACCCGTCCCGGTTCGTGGTCGTCGGCGCCGGGCAGAGCGCCGCCGAGGTCACCGCGTTCCTGCACGAGCGCTTCCCGGCGGCCGAGGTATGCGGGGTGCTGTCCCGCTACGGCTACAGCCCCGCCGACGACAGCCCCTTCGCCAACCGCATCTTCGACCCCATGGCCGTCGACGACTACTTCGACGCCTCCACCCAGGTCAAGTCGATGCTGCTGGGCTACCACGCCAACACCAACTACTCCGTGGTCGACACCGACCTCATCGAGACGCTCTACCGCCGGGTGTACCGGGAGAAGGTGCTCGGCTCGCAACGGCTCCGCCTGCTCAACGTGTCCCGGCTGACCGCCGCCGAGGAGAGCGCCGGCCGGGTCGCCGTGACCGTCGAGTCGATGCTCACCGGCGCGCGGACCGTCCTCTCCGCCGACGTGCTCGTCTGCGCCACCGGCTACGCGCCGGCGGACCCGTTCCCGCTGCTCGGCGAGCTCGCCGGCCGCTGCCACTACGACGAGCAGGGCCGCGCCGTCGTCGAGCGCGACTACCGCGTCCGCACCGACGCGAGCGTGCGAGCCGGGATCTACCTGCAGGGCGGCACCGAGCACACCCACGGCATCAGCTCATCACTGCTGTCCAACACCGCGGTCCGGTCCGCGGAGATCCTCGAGTCGGTCTGCGGCCGCCGCCACGCCGAGGCCGCCGGGCCCGCCGAGGCCGTCCTGCCCGCGCTGTCCGGCTCTGGCCGAGCCAACGCGTACGCGTGAGCCGCTCGACCCCACCGGAGCCGCCCGCCGCGGCGATGCTCACCACGGCACGCCCAGTCCCGGCACCCGGGCCCGCCGTGGTGCCCGCGGCCGTGCCGGCGGCCCGCGTCACGAAGCCGGCCGGGCTGGCCGCCACCAACGCCCGCCGCGGGCTGTGGCTCGCCGTGTCCGTCGGCGTGCTCGCCGTGGTCTGCCTGCTGAGCATCGTCATCGGCACCAAGAACCTGTCCCCGGCCACGATCTGGGGCGCGTTCGCGCACTACACCGGCACCAGCGACCAGTCGATCGTGCGGGACCTGCGGGTGCCCCGGACCGTCCTGGCGGTCCTCGTCGGCGCCTCGCTCGGCATCTGCGGCGCCGTCATCCAGGCGGTGACCCGCAACCCGCTCGCCGACACGCAGGTCCTCGGGATCAACGCCGGCGCCTCGCTGTTCGTGGTCGTCGCGATCGGGCTGCTCGGCCTGTCCAGCATCACCGCCTACGTGTGGTTCGCCTTCGCCGGCGTGGTCGTGGCGATGCTGCTCGTGTACGCCCTCGCCGCCGTCGGCCGCGGACCCGCCACGCCGGTGCGGCTGCTGCTGGCCGGTGTCGCGCTCGGCGCCGTGCTCGAGGGCATCGGCGCCGGCATCCGCCTCATCCGCCCGCGGGCCTTCTACTACCTGCGGTTCTGGGACGTCGGCGCGCTCACCGGCCGCGGCTGGGACGTCATCGGCGCGGTCGCCCCGTTCGTGGTCGCCGGGCTCGTCCTCGCCCTGCTGGTCGCCCGGTCCCTCAACACGGTCGCGCTCGGCGACGACCTCGCCCGGTCCCTCGGCGCGAACCTCGGCCGCACCCGGGCCGGCGCGGTGCTGTCGGTGACGCTGCTGGCCGGGGCGGCAACCGCGGCGGTCGGGCCGATCGGCTTCGTCGGGCTCATGGTGCCGCACGTCGCCCGCTGGATCACCGGGCCCGACCAGCGGTGGATCTTCGCGTACACCCTCGTCGGCGGGCCGATCCTGCTGCTCGCCGCCGACATCGTCGGCCGGGTCGTGCTGCGCCCCGGCGAGCTGCAGGCGGGCGTCGTCACCGCGTTCGTCGGCGCGCCCGTGCTCATCTGGCTGGTCCGCCGCCGCACCGCGAGCGCACTGTGAAGCCCGGCACCGCCGCGCCGCGCGGCACCGGCACCGTCGGCAAGCTCGGGGGCGGCGGGCGGACCGTCGACTTCGGACGGTCGGCGCTGGTGCTGCGGCTCGGCCCGGCCGCGTCCGTGCGCCTCGCCGTCCGCACCGCCGTCACCTGCGTCGTGCTCCTGCTGCTCGCCGCCGCCGTCGGCGTCCTCGCGCTGGGCACCGGCGAGTTCACCGCGACCCCGGCCGAGGTCCTGCAGGCGCTCACCGGTGAGGGCTCCCGCGCCGTCCGGCTCGTCGTCGTCGAGTGGCGCCTGCCGCGGGTCCTGCTCGCGCTGCTGGTCGGCGCCGCCATGGGCCTGTCCGGCGCGATCTTCCAGGCGCTGACCCGCAACCCGCTCGGCAGCCCCGACGTGCTCGGGTTCAGCACCGGCGCGTACACCGGCGTCCTGGTCTGCGTCGTGTTCGTCGGCCGCGGCTACCCGCAGACCGCCACCGCCGCGCTCATCGGCGGCATCGCCACCGCCGCGCTGGTCTACGTGCTGTCGCTGCGGCGCGGCGTCCAGGGTTTCCGGCTCATCATCGTCGGCATCGCGATCAGCGCCGTGCTCAGCTCCGTCAACGAGTGGTTCATCATCAAGGTCGACCTGCAGACCGCCATCTCCGCCACGATCTGGGGCAAGGGCACGCTGAACGGGCTCGGCTGGGCCCAGGTCACGCCCGCCGCCGTCGCCATCGGCGCCCTGAGCCTCGGGGTGCTCGCGCTCGGCCGGCGGCTGCAGGTGATGGAGCTCGGCGACGACGCGGCGGCCGCGGTCGGCGTCGGCGTCGAACGCACCCGCCTGGCCTACCTCGCCCTCGGCGTGGCGCTGATCGCCGCCGCGACCGCCGTCGCCGGACCGATCTCGTTCGTCGCCCTCGCCGCGCCGCAGCTCGCACACCGGCTGGCCCGCACCGCCGGGATCGCCCTGGCACCGTCCGCCGCCATGGGCGCGCTGCTGCTCATGGGCAGCGACTTCGTCGCGCAGCGGGCGTTCGCGCCGACCCAGCTGCCGGTAGGGGTGGTCACCGTGTCCATCGGCGGCCTGTATTTCGTGTGGCTACTGGCCCGCCAGGCGAGGAGATGAGCATGAGCGGACAGCGAAGCGGCTCGGGCCGCGAATCATGTGGCAGGTCTGGGTCAGGCCGGCGCCGGAGCGCAGCGGAGGTGGCGGCATGACCCGGTTGCGCGCGGACCGCATCACCGTCGGCTACGAACGCAGGACGATCAGCACCGACCTGGACCTCACGGTCCCCGACGGCCGGTTCACCGTCATCGTCGGCCCCAACGCCTGCGGCAAGTCCACGCTGCTGCGCGCGCTGTCGCGGCTGCTCACCCCGTCCAAGGGCCAGGTCCTGCTGGACGGCAAGGCGATCCACGCCTACCCGGCGAAGGAGGTCGCCCGCCGGCTCGGCCTGCTGCCGCAGTCCTCCGTCGCGCCCGACGGCATCACCGTCGCCGAACTCGTCGCCCGGGGCCGCTTCCCGCACCAGCGGCTGCTGCGGCAGTGGTCGGTCGACGACGAGACCGCGGTGGCCGCCGCGATGGCCGCAACCGGCGTCGCCGAACTGTCCGCGGAGCTCGTCGACACGCTGTCCGGCGGGCAGCGGCAACGGGTGTGGGTCGCGATGGTCCTCGCCCAGCAGACCCCGATCGTGCTGCTCGACGAGCCGACCACCTTCCTGGACATCGCGCACCAGGTCGAGCTGCTCGAACTGTGCCTGCGGCTCAACCGTGGTCAGGGCACCACGATGGTCGCCGTCCTGCACGACCTCAACCACGCCTGCCGCTACGCCGATCACATCGTGGTGATGAAGGCGGGCGTCATCGTCGCCGAGGGCGACCCGCGGCACGTCGTGACCGGCGAGCTCGTCGAGGACGTCTTCGGCCTGCCGTGCCGCATCATCCCCGACCCGGAGACCGGCACGCCGCTGGTCATCCCGCGCGCGGGTGCCCTGCACGCCGCCGTATCGCTCTGATCCTTGCTGAAAGGGGAACGACCAGCATGTCCAGCAACCCGTTCGACGACGAGAACGGCACGTTCTTCGTGCTCGTCAACGACGAGGAACAGCACTCGCTGTGGCCGACGTTCGCCGCGGTGCCCGCGGGCTGGCGGATCGTCTTCGGCGAGAACGGCCAGACGCAGCGCCAGGAGTGCATGGACTACGTCGAGCGGCACTGGACCGACCTGCGGCCCAAAAGCCTCCGGGACAGCATGGCGCAGGACGCCGCCGCGGCCGCCTGAGATGGCCACGGTCACAGGCTCACGCATCCTGCTGCGCTCCATCACCCGCAACCGGGCCCGGCTCACCGCCGGCACCGGCCTGATCAGCCTGCACCAGCTCGCCGAGGCGACCGTGCCGGTGCTGATCGGCGTGGGCATCGACCGTGCCGTCGCGCCCGGCGACGGCACGGCCCTGCTGCTGTGGGTCGCCGCGCTCGGCGCGCTCTTCGTCGGGCTGCACCTGTGCTACCGCTTCGGCGCCCGCCAGCTGATGCTCGCCATCGCCAACGAGGCGTACCTGCTGCGCGGCGAACTGGCCGCGAAGATCGTGCACCCGCGGCGGATCCGCACCTCGCTGCGCGCCGGGGAACTGCTGACGGTGTCCAGCACCGACGCCGACAACGTCTCCTACCTGCTGGACTACGTCCCGCGGATCGCCGGCGCACTCACCGCCACCGCCGTCAGCGCCACCGTGCTGCTCGTCGTCGACGTGCAGCTCGGCCTGGTCGTGCTGATCGGCACCCCGATCGTGCTGGTCGGCATGCAGTTCGCCGGGCCGCTCATCACCCGGCGGGTCACCGAGCAGCAGGAACTGGCCGGGAAGGCCACGGCCCTGGCGACCGACCTCGTCAGCGGGGTCCGCCCACTGCGCGGGCTCGGCGCCGAGCGGGCCGCCGCCCGCCGGTACCGCGACGTCAGCCAGGCCTCGCTGCGCGCCGCGTTGCGGGCCGCCGGCACCACCAGCCGGTACCTCGCGTTCTCCACCGCCGCCAGCGCGCTGCTCGCCTGCGGCGTCGCCGTGCTCGCCGGCTGGTTCGCCCTCGACGGCCGCATCAGCGTCGGCGAGTTCATCATGGTCATCGGCCTGGCCCAGTTCCTGCTCGAACCGATCGGGCTCCTCGCGATCGTGCCGAGCTGGGTCGCCGAGGCCCGCGCGTCCGCCGACCGGGCCGCCCTCGTCCTGGGCGCCGACCTGCTCCTGCCGCCGGGGACACCGCAAAAAACCGTTCCAGAGCCGGATCTGGTACTGCGGGCGCTGCGCCACGGCACGCTCGACGGCCTCGACCTGACGGTGCGCCCCGGCGAGTTCGTCGGCGTCGTCACGCCCCGCTCCGCCGACGGCGAGGCCATCGTGCGGCTGCTCGCCGGTGGCGTCCCACCCGGCGACTTCGAAGGCTCGATCCTGCTCGGCGGGGTCGCCCTGCACGACCTGGAGCCGGCGCACGCCCGCGCCGTCCTGCTCGTCGAACCGCACCACACCGACCTGTTCACCGGCACCGTCGCCGCCAACATCACCGGGTCGTCCCCGGACGCGGCGGTCGCGAACCAGGCGGCGCTGCTCGCGGCGCTCGCGGCGTCGGCCGCGGACGAGGTCGCCGCCGGCCATCCCGACGGCATCGACCGGCACGTCGCGGAGCGCGGCGCCACCCTGTCCGGCGGGCAGCGGCAACGGCTCGCGCTCGCCCGGGCGCTGCTCGCCCAGCCGCCGATCCTGGTGCTGCACGACCCGACGACCGCCGTCGACACCGTCACGGAGCAGTCGATCGCGCGGGCCGTCCGCGCGCTGCGGCACGGCGACACCGGCGGTGGGCGGTTCACCACCGTCGTCGTCACCAGCAGCCCCGCCGTCCTCGCCGTCACCGACCGGGTCGTCGTCGTCGACGACGGCCGGGTCGCGGTCGAGGGCGAGCACGCCGAACTCGGCGCGACCCACGACGACTACCGGAAGGTGGTGCTGCGGTGAGCACCGAACAACTCCCGATCGCGGACCGGCGCGAGACGCTGCGCTGGCTGCGCGGCGAGCTGCGGGCCCGGTGGGGCGAGGCGGCCGGTGCGTTCGCCGTCGGCCTGATCGCCGCCGCCGCGGGCGTCACGCCCGTCTACGCCCTCGGTGTCCTCGTCGACCGGGTCCGCGCCGGCGCGCCCTCCTCCGACATCGTCGGGATCACCGTCGTCATCGTCGTCGCGGCGCTCGTCGCCGGGGTCACCACCGCGGTCTCGACGTACCTGATCGCCCGCCTCGGCGGCCGGATCCTGGCCACGCTGCGGGAGGACACCGTCGCCCGCGCCATCACGCTGCCCGCGACGCGCCTCGAACGCGTCGGCAAGGGCGAGCTCATGTCGCGGGTCGGTGCGGACGTCGCCGCCGTCAACAAGGCCGTCACCGACGTGCTGCCGACGATGACGTCCTCGGCGCTGCTCGCCGCGCTGAGCATCGCCGCGATGGTCGGCATCGACTGGCGGCTCGGCCTCGCCGGGCTCGTCACCGTCCCCCTGTACGTCGTCGCGCTGCGCTGGTACCTGCCGCGCTCCGGGCCCGGCTACGCGGTCGAACGCGCCGCCGTCGGCGAACGGTCCCAGCTGCTGCTGGAGAGCGTGCAGGGGCTCCGCACGGTGCACGCGTACCGCATGGAAACGGCGCACCTGCAAGGGATCGACGTCGCGTCGGCCCGCGCCCGGGACGTGTCCGTGCACGTGTTCGGGTTCTTCATCCGCTTCGTCGGCCGGGTCAACCGGGCCGAGTTCGTCGGGCTCGCCGCCATCGTGGCGACCGGCTTCTGGCTGGTGAAGGACGGCTCGGTCACCGTCGGCGGGACGGCCGCGGCGGCCGTGCTGTTCCACCGGCTGTTCAACCCGGTGTCGATGCTGCTGTACACGTTCGACGAGCTCCAGGCGGGCGGCGCCGGCCTGGCCCGGCTCGTCGGCGTCGTCACCATCCCCGACGAGCCCAGCCCGGCGTCCACCGGGCAGTCCCCTTCGGACAGCACGCTGGAGCTGACCGGCGTGCGGTTCGGCTACCCCGGCGGCGCCGAGGTCCTGCACGGCGTCAGCCTCCGCATCGCGGCGGGGCAGCGGGTCGCGCTCGTCGGCTCGACCGGCGCCGGCAAGTCGACGCTCGCCGCCGTCGCCGCCGGGATCCTCCAACCGGCCGCCGGGTCCGCGTCCATCGGCGGGATGCCCGTCGCGCTGATGGACCCGGCGCTGCTGCGCTCGCAGGTCGCCATCATCAGCCAGGAGACGCACGTCTTCGCCGGGCCGCTCATCGAGGACCTGCGCCTGGCCCGGCCCGACGCGACCGTCGAGGCCGTCGAGGCGGCCCTGGCGGCCGTCGGCGCCACGGACTGGGTCCGCGCGCTGCCCGACGGGGTGCAGACCGTCGTCGGGGAGGGCGGGCACGAGCTGACCGCCGCCCGGGCGCAGCAGGTCGCCCTGGCCCGGCTCATCCTGGCCGACCCGGCGGTCGCGATCCTCGACGAGGCGACCGCGGAGGCTGGCAGCTTCGGCGCCCGCGACCTGGAGGACTCCGCGCTCGCCGCGACTGCCGGCCGCACCACCCTCGTGGTGGCGCACCGGCTCACCCAGGCCAGGTCCGCGGACCGGGTCGTCGTCCTCGAGGACGGCCGGGTCGCCCAGGAGGGCAGCCACGACGAGCTGCTCCTGGCCGGCGGCCGGTACGCCGAACTGTGGGCGGCGTGGGAGTCGCGCACTCCGCTCCCGGCCGAGTGACCCACCTTTTCCATCGAACGCACCCATAAAAGGCAGGAAGAACCGTGTCCACAGTGGACGTGCTGCGGCAGCTGGACGACTGGAACAACCCGACGGAGCCCGGCCACCGCAGCACCGTCGCGGCGTTGTTCACCGCCCAGGTCCGGCGCTCGCAGGAGGCGCTCGCCCTCGTCGCGGGCGGCACCCGGCTCAGCTACGCCGAGCTCGGCGCCCGCGTGTTCCGGCTGGCCCGGTCGCTGCGCGCCCGTGGGCTCGCCGACGAGGAGATCGTCGGCATCGCCGTGCCGCGGTCCGCGGACATGGTCGTCGGGGTCCTCGCCGCGATGGTCGCCGGCGGCGCGTTCGTCCCCGTCGACCCGGCCTGGCCGGCGCAGCGGCGCCGGCAGGTGCTCGCCGACGCCGCCGTCCGCTTCGTGCTGGACGAGGCCGAGTTCGCCGGCGGCGCGCACGCGGGCGAGTCGCCGGAGCCCCTCGACCTGGACCTGGCGCCGGGCCGGCTCGCGTACGTCATCTTTACCTCCGGCTCGACCGGCCGGCCGAAGGGCGCCATGATCCGGCACGAGGCGATCTGCGAGCGGCTGCGCTGGCAGGTCGAGGAGGTCCTCGGGTTCGGGCCCGGCGACGCCAGCCTGTTCAAGGCGCCGCTCGCCTTCGACATCTCCGTCAACGAGATCCTGCTGCCGCTGGTGTCCGGCGGCACCGTCGTCGTCGCCGAACCCGGCGGCGAGCGCGACCCGCAATACCTGCTCGACCTCATCGCCGGGGAGCGGGTCACGTTCGTGTACCTGGTCTCCTCGATGCTGCACGTGCTGCTGGAGATGGACCGCGGCGTCGGCCGGCTCGGCGGGCTCAAGCACGTGTGGTGCGGCGGCGAGGTGCTCACCCCGGAGCTGTTCGACCGGTTCCGCACCCAGCTCGGCACGACCCTGTACCACGGCTACGGCCCGGCCGAGGCGACCATCGGCGTGTCCCACGTCATCTACCGCGACGCCGCCGAGCGCATCGCCACGTCGATCGGCCGCCCCAACCCGCACACCCAGCTGTACGTCCTGGACGACGCGCTCACCCCGCTGCCGCCGGGCGAGACCGGGGAGTTGTACGCCGCCGGGTTCCTGCTCGGCCGCGGCTACGTCAACGCGCCCGGCCTGACCGCGGCGCGGTTCGTCGCCAACCCGTTCGACGCCGGCCGCCGTCTGTACCGCACCGGCGACCTGGCCCGGTGGACGCCGGACGGCGCCCTGGAGTTCGTCGGCCGCGCCGACAACCAGGTGAAGATCCGCGGGATGCGCCTGGAGCTGGAGGAGGTCGAGGCGGTCCTCGCCGCGCACCCCGCGGTGCGGCACGCGGCCGTCGCCGTGCGGCGCAACGCGGCCGGCGCCAGCCACCTCGTCGGCTACGTCATCGCCCCAGTCACCACCCCCGGGGACGCCGACTTCCTCGGCTGGTGCGCCGGGCGGCTGCCCGAGTACGCCGTGCCCAGTGTCGTCGTGCGCCTGGACGCGTTGCCGGTCAACGCCAACGGCAAGGTCGACCGGGCCGCGCTGCCCGCGCCCGTCCTGCCCGGCAGCGCCGGCCGGGCCCCGCAGACCCCGATGGAACGGGCCCTGTGCGACGTCTTCGCCGCCGTGCTCGGCGTGCCCGTCGCCGCCGACGACGACTTCTTCGCCCTCGGCGGGGACAGCATCGTCGCCATCGGCGTGGTCCGCGAGGCCCGCCGCGCCGGGATCGCGATGCGCCCCCGGGACCTGCTCACCCACCGCACCCCGGCCGGTGTCGCCGCCGTCGCCACGGCCGCCGCCGCACCGGTGTCCGATGTGGACCGGGCCGGCGACATCCCGGACATGCCGATCGTGGCGTGGCTGCGCGAGCACGGCCCCGCCCTCGACGGGTTCTACCAGGCGGTGACCCTGCACACCCCGGCCGGCCTGACGCTCGACGCCCTGCAGCGGATGGTCGCGGCGCTGCTGGCGACCCACGACGCACTGCGGGCCCGAGTCGACGCCCGCGGGAGCCTCACCATCCCGCCGTTCGACCCGGCGCTGGTGCCCGCCGTGGTGCGGGTGACGTCCGGGGCCGGCGCGCTGCAGGACACCGTCGCCCGCGTGGACCCGGCGCGCGGCGCGATGGCCGCCTTCACGTGGCTCGACGCCGGCCCCGACGCACCGGGCCGCCTGCTCGTCGCCGTGCACCACATCGTCGTGGACGGCGTGTCCCTGCGCGTCCTCGCCGAGGACCTCGCCGCCCTGTGGGACGCCGTCGCCGCCGGCCGGCCCTCCACACTGGAGCCGGCCGCCACGTCGCTGCGCCAGTGGGCGACCGCGTTGGCCGAGGCCGCCCGCGACGGGCGGTTCGCCGCCGACGCCGTCCACTGGCAGGCCGTCGCCGCCGTCGCCGACCCGCCACTCGGCCGCCGCCCCCTGGACCCGGCCCGTGACGTCGTGGCCACCGAGGAACGCCTGACCGTCAGCCTGAGCACGGCCACCACCGCGAGGCTGCTCGGCACCGTCCCCGCCGCCATCCACGGCGGCGTCGACGACGCCCTCGTCACCGCCGCCGCCCTGGCCGTGCACAGGTGGCGTGGCGGCGCACCCGGCCCCGTGCTGCTGGAGCTGGAAGGCCACGGCCGGCAGGAGGACCTGGTCGGCGACCTCGACCTGTCCCGCACCTTCGGCTGGTTCACCACCCTGTACCCGGTCGCGGTCGACGCCGGCGACGGCACCGACCTCGGCGCGTCGGTCAAGGCCGTCAAGGACCAGCTGCGCGCGGTGCCGTCGCAGGGCCTCAGCTACGGCGTGCTGCGCCACCTCGCCGGCCGGAGCGACCTCACCGCCGCCCCGCAGGTCCTCGTGCACTACCTGGGCCGGTTCGGCGCCGGCGACGGCCGCCCCTGGACGGAGGCATCCACCGTCGCCGAGGACCGCGACCCGCGGATGCCGCTGCCACGCGTCCTGGAGCTCAACGCGGTCACCTTCGACACCGCCGACGGGCCGGTCCTGTCGGCGACCTTCAGCTGGCCCGCCGGGGTCCTCGACCGGGCCGAGGTGGAGGCGCTCGCCGGGCACTGGGCCGGAGTCCTGGACGCGATCGCGGCCGACCCCCGGGTCGCCGGGCACACCCCGTCCGACTTCCCGCTGACCCCCCTCAGCCAGGCAGACGTCGACCGCTTCGACGACGGTGCCCTGCGCGACGTCCAGCCGCTGTCGCCGCTGCAGGCCGGCCTGTACTTCCACGCCACCTACACCGGCGGCGCTGACCCGTACGTGGTGCAGCAGCGGGTCGAGCTGACCGGGCCGCTCGACCCGGAGCGGCTGCGCGCCGCCGCGGACCGGCTCCTGGACCGGCACCCGAACCTCGCCGCCGCGTTCCGCCCGACCCTCGCCGGCGACGTCGTGGCCGTGCTCGCCGCCGGTACCGCCGCGCCGTGGCGGTCCGTGGACGTCACCGACCCGCGCGACCTGGACGGCGTCGCGGCCGTGGACCGCTCCCGCCCGTTCGATCTCGCCGAGCCGCCGGCGATGCGGTTCACCCTGGTACGCCTCGCCGCCGACCGGCACGTCCTCATCCACACGATCCACCACATCGTCGCCGACGGCTGGTCGGTGCCCGTCATGTTCAACGACCTCCTGGCGCTGTACGCCGGCGCCCCGCTGCCGCCTGCGGTGCCGTTCCGCGATTTCCTCGCCGCCCTCGGCACCCAGCCGCCGGACCACGCCGTGTGGGACCGGCTCCTGGACGGCGTGCGCGAACCGACCCGGCTGCTCGGCGCGCTGCCACCCGCCCCGGCCGGCGGCGACGGGTACGGGCGGGTCACCCGCGAGCTGCCCGCCGCGCTCACCGCGTCGGTGCGGGCGTTCGCCGCCGCGCACGGTTTCACCGTCGGCAACGTCGTCGGCGGCGCCTGGGGCGTGCTGCTCGGCCGGCTCACCGGCCGCGGCGACGTCACGTTCGGCTCCACCGTCGCCGGGCGGAGCCTCGCCGTGCCCGGCATCGAACGGATCGCCGGGCTGCTCATCAACACCGTCCCGGCCCGGGTGCGCTGGACGCCGGGTCAGCGCCTCGCCGACGTCATCGCCGGCTTCGCCAGGGACCAGCGCGAGACGATGGATCACGAGCACGCGCCGCTCACCGAACTGCAGCGGCGGCTCGGGACCGCCGAGCTGTTCGACACCCTCGTCGTCGTGGAGAACTACCCCGACGTCTCCGTCGCCGGCGGCGACCTGCGGGTCACCGGCATCGACGTCGTCGAGGCGCCGCACTACCCGGTGACGCTGATGGTCCGGCCCGGGGACCCGTTCACCGTCACGGTCACCCACGACCGGCGGCACGTCGACGCCGCCACCGCGGCGCGCCTGCTCGGCCAGTACGAGGCGCTCCTGTCGGCGCTGGACACCACCTGCGCCGCGCCCCTGGCCGGCACCGAGGCCGCGCCCGCCCTCCCGGCGGCGCACGACGGGACGGTGCTGGACCTGCTGGCGTTCCCGGACCGTACCGCGGTCGTCTGCGGCGAGCGGGAGCTGAGCTACGCCGAGCTCGACCGGCGCTCCGGCCGGCTCGCGCACGCCCTCGCCGCCGGGGTCCGCCGCGGCGACCTCGTCGCGGTCGCCGCCGGCCGGTCCGTCGACCTGCCCGTCGCGGTCCTCGGCGTGCTGCGGGCCGGCGCCGCGGTCCTGCCCGTCGACCCCGCGTACCCGGCCGCCCGCATCGAGCTCATGCTCCGCGACGCGGCACCCGTCTGCGTCCTCACCGACGGCGGCGCGGCGCTGCCCGCGCACGGGCTGCCGGTGCTGCGGATCGGCGCCGCGATCGACGGCGCCACCGGGCACCTGCAGGTCCGGGGGCTCACCGGCGCCGACGCCGCCACCGTCCTGTACACGTCGGGGTCCACCGGGGTGCCGAAGGCGGTCGTCGGCACCCACGCCGCCCTCGCCAACCGGCTCGCCTGGGCCCGCGACGCCTGGGGCCTGCGATCCGGGCAGGTGCGCATCGCGAAGAGCTCGCTGAGCTTCGTCGACGGCACCACCGAGCTGCTCGGCGGGCTCGTCGCGGGCGCCACGGTCGTCCTCGCCGACGACGCCACCGCCGCCGACGGCGCCGCCCTCGGCCGGCTCGTCGAGCGCAGCGGCGCCGGGCAGCTCCTTGCGGTGCCGAGCCTCGCCGCCGCGCTCGCCGACCGGGCCGGGATTGGCTTGCGCGGGCTGCGGCGCTGGATCACCAGCGGCGAGGCGTTGACCCCGGCCGTCGTGCGCGCCCTCGCCGCCGCGTCACCGGGCGCCGAGCTGGTCAACTCCTACGGCTCCTCCGAGGTCGCCGGCGACGTCCTCACCGCGGTCGTCACCCCGTCCGGCGCTCCGGTGCCGCTGGGCACGGCCGTCCCCGGCGTCCAGGTGTACCTGCTCGACGCGGCCCTGACCCTGGTACCCGACGGCGCCGTCGGCGAGCTCTACGTCGGTGGTGTGCAGAACGCCCGCGGCTACCTCGGCCGGCCCGGGATCACCGCCGGCCGGTTCGTCGCCGACCCGTTCGGCGCGCCGGGGGACCGGCTCTACCGCACCGGCGACCTCGGCCGCCGCAACCCCGCCGGGCAGATCGAGTTCCTCGGCCGCGCCGACGACCAGGTCAAGATCAACGGGTTCCGGGTGGAGCTCGCCGAGGTCGAGGCGGCCCTGACCCGCCGGCCCGGCGTCACCGACGCGGCCGCCGTCCAGCGCGGCAACGCCCTCGCCGCCTACGTCGTCGGCACCCCCGGCGTCGCGGTCGACCCCGTGGCGGTCCGCGACGCGCTGCGCGCCGAGCTGCCCGCGCACCTCGTCCCGGCGAGCGTCACCGTCCTGGACGCCATCCCGTTGCTGCCCAACGGCAAACGCGACCGGGCCGCGCTGCCCCAGCCCACCGTGCCGCGGCCCCGCAACGGCGGCGCGGCCGGCTCGGGCACGCCCCGCCAGGCGCGGATCAGCGCCCACTACGCCGCCGTGCTCGGCACCGACGCCGGACCCGACGACGACTTCTTCGCCCTCGGCGGCGACAGCATCGCCGCCATCCGCGTCATCAACCGGCTGGCCCAGGACGGCATCGTGCTCACCACCCGCGACATCTTCGACCACCGGACCCCGGGCGCCCTCGACGTGCACCTGTCCACCGGCGCCCCCACCGCCCTCGCCGCGGGTGACCCCGAGGCGGTCGGGCCGCTGCCGCTGCTGCCGGCGGTGGAGCGGCTCACCGACGTGCCCGACGGCGCACCCGCCCGCCTCGCGCTGTTCCAGGCTCCGGCCGGGCTCACCGTGCCCGTCCTGCAGCGGGCCCTGCAGGCCGTCCTCGACCACCACGACGGGCTGCGGCTGCGGATCACCCGCGAATCCGGGCTGTTCCTCACCCTCGAGCTCACCGCCCCGGGCACCGTCGACGCGGCGAGCGTGCTGCGCCGGGTCCCGCTGGCGGACGGCGCCGTCGAGCGGGAGATCGCGGCCCTGGACCCGGCCGCACCGCTGAGCGTCGTGTGGTTCGCCGACGGCTCGGGCGCCGCCGGGCAGGTGCTGCTCGCCGCCCACCCCCTGGTCGCCGACGACGTCACGCTCACCCTCGTCGCCGACGACCTGGCCGCCGCCTGCGCCGCCGTCACCGACGGCAGGACCCCGCAGCTGCCGCCGGTCGGCACGCCGCTGCGCGCCCACGCCCGCGCCGCGCAGGAGGACGCCGCCCGGGCCGGCCGCGTCGCGGAGTTCCCGCACTGGCAGGACGTGCTGCGCCCCGGCGCCGACCCGGCCCCCGGCTTCCGCGGCGGCGCCGTGACCGGCCGGCACGCCCGCGCCTTCGCCGGGCCGGTCGCCGCGAAGCTCGCCGCGGCGCCGGAGCTGGCCGCCGTCGCCGCGCTCCGCGTCGCCGTGCAGGACCCCGCCGACCTGGTCGTCGAGGTCGAACGCACGGCCCGGCACCTGGTGCGGGTCGCGTCGGAGCAGGACCTCACCCGCACCGCCGGGCTGTGCGCCACCGTCGTGCCCGTGCGGGTCGCCGCCGCCGCGGACGGAGACGCGGCGCTCGCGCACGCCGCCGTCGCCCTCGGCGCCGCACCCGGCAACGGCGTCGGGCACGGCGTGCTGCGGCACGGCAACCCGCGGGTCGGCCGGGCCCTGGAGGCCCTCGAACGCGCCGCCGAACCCCGGATCCTCAGCCGCACCACCGGGTTCGGCGCCCCGGCGGGGTGGCCCCGGCTGCCGGTCGAGCAGCCCGCCGACCCGCTGCTCGGCACCCGGTACGCCGTGCAGTGCGAGCTCGCCCTCACCGGCGACGGCCGGGTCGAGGCGACCCTGCGGCACGTGTCCGACGTGGACGGTGCCGCGCTCGCCGAGCGGTGGTGGCAGGCCCTGGAGACCCTGTCGCGGCAGGCGCCACCCGCCGCCGCCGAGGTCTGGGACCTGTCGCCGCTGCAGCGCGGCGTCTACTACCAGGCAACGTTCGACCAGGTCGCGAGCACGTACATCGCGCAGAACGTCTTCGAACTCGACCGGCGTGTCGACGTCAAGGCGATGACCCGCGCCTTCGGCGAGCTGCTGCGCCGGCACCCGACGCTGCGGGCCGCGTTCGTCGGCGACGGTGTCCCCGCGCCGGTGCAGGTGATCGCGCCCGAGGTCCCCGCGACCGTCGCCGTGGTCGACGTGGAAGGCGGCGACGCCTTCGCCGCGCTGGCCGCCCGGGACCGGACCGAGCCGTTCGACCTGGCGGCGCCGCCGCTGGTCCGCCTCACCGTCGCCAGGCACCCCGACGGCCGGGACACGCTGCTGCTGACCAGCCACTTCCTGCTCTGGGACGGCTGGTCCCGGGAGCTCGTCCTGCGCGACCTGTTCGCCCTCTACGCGGGGCGGAGCACCGCGGCACCGTCCGCGTCGTTCACCGACTACCTCGGCTGGCTCGCGACCCGCGACACCGCCGCGTCCGCCGCCGCCTGGCGCCGCGCGCTCGGCGACGTCACCGAGGCGACCCTCGTCGCGCCGGAGGCGGCCGGCCGCGCGCCGATGCTGTCCGAGCGGGTCCTCGCCGTCCTGCCCGCCGGGGTCACCGCCCGCCTCACCGAGCAGGTCCGGCACGCCGGCGTCACCCTCAACTCGCTGCTCACCGCCGCGCTCGGCCTGGTCATCGGCTACGAGACCGGCCGCACCGACGTCGTGTTCGGCACCACCGTCGCCGGCCGCCCCACCGAGCTGCCCGGCATCGACCAGGTCGTCGGCCTGTTCCTCAACACCGTGCCGGCCAGGGTCACCGCGACCGCCGGGACCACCGTGCTCGACCTCGCCCGCCGCGCCCAGGCCGACCGCCTGGACCTCGGCCCGCACGAGTACCTCGGCCTCGGCGAGATCCAGCGGGCCGCCGGTCACGAGCAGCTCTTCGACGCCCTGTACGTGCTGCAGAACTTCCTCGCCGACGACACGTTCGCCGACCTGGAACGCGAGCAGGGCATCACCGGCGTCGACTACACCGACACCACCCACTACCCGCTGACGTGGGTGCTCACCCCTGGTGCGAACCTGCGGCTGAAGCTCGAATACCGCCCCGACGTGTTCACCGAGGCGCAGGCCACGGCGATGACCGACCGCCTCGTGCGGCTCCTCACGACCCTGGCCGGCGGCCTCGACGTCCCGGCCGGCGCCCTGGACCTGCTGTCGGCGGCCGAGGCCGGCGCCCTGCGCGCAGCGTGGCGGGCCACGGAGCACCCGATCGGCGGCGCGACCGTCGCCGACCTGCTCGCCGAGCGGGCCGCAGCCTGCCCCGCCGACACAGCCCTCGTCGCCGGCGGGGAGTCGCTGACCTACGCCGAGCTCGACGCCCGGGTGAACCGCACCGCCCGGCTGCTGCTCGCCCACGGCGCGGGCCCGGAGCGGATCGTGGCGCTCGCCCTGCCCCGCGGCGTCGACATGGTCGTCGCGCTGTTCGCGGTGCTGCGGGCCGGCGCGGCGTACCTGCCGCTGGAACTGGACCACCCCGTCGACCGGCTCGCCGGCATGCTCGAGGACGCCCGGCCGGTGCTGCTGGTCGCGCTGCCCGGCACCCCCGTCGCCGCCCGGCACGACGGCACCGTCGTCGCCCCCGCCGACGCCGCGGCGTTCCCGTCGGATCCGCCGCCCGCCACCGACGACCCGCACCGCATGGACCGCCCCGCCTACGTCATCTACACGTCCGGGTCCACCGGGAAGCCGAAGGGTGTCGTCACCCCGTACCGCGGCCTCACCAACATGCAGCTCAACCACCGGGCCGAGATCTTCGCCCCGGCCGTCGCCCGGGCCCGCGCCGCCGGCCGCGACCGGCTGCGGATCGCGCACACCGTCTCGTTCTCCTTCGACATGTCGTGGGAGGAGCTGCTGTGGCTGGTGGAGGGCCACGAGGTGCACGTGTGCGACGAGGAGCTGCGCCGCGACGCGGTTGCGCTCGTCGCCTACTGCCAGGCGCAACGCGTCGACGTGATCAACGTGACGCCCACGTACGCCCACCACCTCTTCGACGAGGGGCTGCTCGACCCGGCCGGATACCCGCCGTGCCTGGTGCTGCTGGGCGGCGAGGCGGTCTCCGACGCCGTGTGGTCCCGGCTGCGCACGTCGGACGGCACCACCGGCTACAACCTGTACGGGCCCACCGAGTACACCATCAACACCCTCGGCGCGGGCACCGACGACAGCGCGACCCCGACCGTCGGGCGGCCGATCTGGAACACCCGCGGCTACGTGCTGGACACGTTCCTGCGGCCCGTGCTGCCCGGCACCGCCGGCGAGCTGTACATCGCCGGCGCCGGCCTGGCCCGCGGCTACCTGCACGCGTCCGGGCTCAGCGCGGCCCGTTTCGTCGCCGACCCGTTCACCTCCGGTGGGCGCATGTACCGCACCGGCGACCTGGTGCGCGAACGCGCCGACGGCAACCTCGACTTCCTCGGCCGCAGCGACGACCAGGTGAAGATCCGCGGCTACCGGGTCGAGCTCGGCGAGGTCGAGGCCGCCGTCGCCGCGCTGCCGCAGGTTCGGCAGGCCGCCGTCGTGGCCCGCGCCGACGCGGTCGTGCCCGGGTTGAAGAAGCTGGTGGCCTACCTGGTACCGGCCGGCGACGAGACCGACCTGGCCGGTGTGGTCCGGGCGGCACTCGCCGAGCGGCTGCCGTCCTACATGGTGCCGTCCCTGTACGGCATCGTGGCGTCGCTGCCGCTGACCGTCAACGGCAAGCTCGACGTCGCCGCCCTGCCCGAGCCGTCCGCCCCTGGCGGCGCTGTCGGTCGCGCCCCGCGCAACGAGCGCGAACGGGTGCTGTGCGCGATCTACGCCGACGTGCTCGGCCTGCCCGCCGTCGGCATCGACGAGGACTTCTTCGTCGCCGGCGGCGACAGCATCGCCTCGATCGCGGTCGCCGGCCGGGCCCGCCGCGAGGGACTACCGGTCACGCCCCGCGACATCTTCCGCCGCCGCAGCGTCCAGGCGGTCGTGGCCGGCCTGCCCGCGTCGGCGGCCGTCGAGGTGGCGGTCGCCGCCGACGACGGCGTCGGCACGGTCGCGCTGACCCCGATGCTCGCCGAGACCCGCGCCGCGGCGACCCCGCTGTCCAGGTTCTACCAGGCGATGACGTTCCGCACCCCGGCCGGGCTGACCCGCCCCGCCCTCGACGCGGTCCTGCAGGCCCTGGTCGACACCCACCACCTGCTGCGCGCCGTCGTCGACCGCGACTGGACGATCACCGTCCCGCCGGCCGGTGCGCCGGTGCCGGTCACGGAGGGCCCGCCGGACGTCGCCGCCGCGGCGGCGCGCCTCGACCCGCACCGGGGCGTCATGGTGCAGGCCGTCTGGTCGCAGCCCACCCGGGAACTGCTGCTCGTCGTGCACCATCTCGTCATCGACGGCGTCTCCTGGCGGATCATCGGCGCCGACCTCGCCCGCGCCTGGCAGGACGCCGCCGCCGGCCGCCCCGTCGCCCTCGACGCGGCGCCGGCCTCGTTCCGCGGCTGGGCCCGGCTCACCGCCGGGGGAGGGGCGCGCTTCACCGCGGAGCTCGGCCACTGGCGCGACGTCCTCGCCACCCCCGACCCGCTGCTCGGCTCCCGCGCGCCGGACCCGGCCGTGGACACCGCCGCCACCGTGCGGACCGTCACCGTGACGCTGCCACCGGCCGACAGCGGCGCCGTGCTGTCCCGGGTGCCGGCCGCCATGTACGGCACCGTCAACGACGTCCTCCTCGCGGCGTTCGCGCTCGCCGTGCGCGCCTGGCGCCCCGCGGCCGGGTCCGCCGTCGTGGTCAGCCTGGAGGGCCACGGCCGGGAGGCCGACGTGTACGACGCCGACGCCGACCTGTCCCGCACCGTCGGCTGGTTCACCGCCATCTACCCGGTGCGGCTCGACCCCGGCGCCGTCGCCTGGGACGACGTCCTCGCCGCCGGCCCGGCCCTCGCCACCGCGGCCCGCGCGGTCAAGGAGCAGCTGCGGGCCGTGCCCGGCAAGGGCCTCGGCTACGGCGTCCTGCGCCACCTCCGGCAGGAGGTCACCGGCCAGGTGCCGCAGATCCTGTTCAACTACCTCGGCCGGTTCCCGACCGGCTCCGCCGACGACTGGGCGCCGACCGGCCCCCTGGAGGAGGGCGTCGACCCCGCGAACCCGGCGATGACCCTGGAGGTCAACGCGTTCGCCGCCGACGGCCCCGACGGCGTCACGTTCACCGCGGCGCTGTCGTTCCCGACCGGGCTGTTCACCGAGGACGACGTGGCCGGGCTCGGGCGGCGCTGGCTCACCGCGCTCGCCGCCCTCGGCCGCTGCGCCGACCTCGCCGGGCACACCCCGTCGGACTTCCCGCTCGTCCGGCTCGCCCAGCGCGACGTCGACGACCTCGCCGGCGCCGAGGACATCCTGCCGCTGCTGCCCTTGCAGGAGGGCATGTACGTGCACCAGGCCCTCGCCGAACCCGGCGCCGACACGTACCTCGTGCAGCAGGTCGCGCGGCTGTCGGGGCCGGTCGACCCGGTGCGGCTGCGCGCCGCGGTCAATGCCGCCGTCCGCCGGCACGCCGCCCTGCGCGCCGGCTTCCGGGAGCTGCACGACGGCCGGATCGTCCAGGCGATCGCGCCGGCGGTCGAGGTGCCGTGGCGGGTCGTGCCCGGCGGCGACCTCGCGCTGGCCTGCGCGGAGGAGCTGGCCCGGCCGTTCGACCTCGCCCGGCCGCCGGCGCTGCGCTACGCGCTGGTGTCGCTGAGCGCCACCGACCACCGCCTCGTCGAGACCATGCACCACGTCCTCGCCGACGGCTGGTCCTACCCGCTGGTGTTCAGCGACATCGTCGCCGCCTACGAGGCCGGCACGGACCTGCCCGCGCCCGCGACCACGTTCCGCGACCACGTGGAGGCCGTCGTGTCCCGCGACCGGGACGCGGCCCGAGCCGTCTGGACCCGGGTCCTCGACGGGGTGGCGCCGGCGCTGCTGTTCCCGAGCGGCAGCCCCGTCGCCGCGCACGACAGCGTCCACCGGGCACTGTCCACCCAGGACACCGCCGCGCTGGCGGCCGCGGTCCGCGCGCACGGCGTCACCCTCAGCACCGCCGTGCACGCCGCGTGGGGCCTGCTGCTCGGCCGGCTGCTGCGCCGCGACCGGGTCGTGTTCGGCTCGACCGTCTCCGGCCGCGGCGGCGACCTGCCCGGCGTCGAGACGGTCGTGGGGCTGCTCATCAACACGCTGCCGCTGCCGATGGCGTGGCGCCCCGACGAGCCGCTCGGCGCGGTGCTGACCCGCCTGCAGGACCAGCAGAGCGAGGTCCTGGACGCGCAGCACATCGGCCTCGCCGAACTCGCCCGCCTCGCCGGCGTCCGCGAACTGTTCGACTCGATGGTCGTGGTGGAGAACTTCCCCGCCGTGCGCGCAGGCGTGGACTCGCCGCTCACCGTCGAGGGGTTCACCGGCACCGACTCGCCGCACTACCCGGTCGCGCTGGTCGCGTTCCCCGGCGACGAGCTGACCCTGGAGGTCAAGTACGACGTGGCGCTCGTCGGCGCCGCCAAGGCCCAGGAGCTCCTGACCGCGGTCGAGGCGATCCTGCGCGGCTTCGCGACCGGCCTCGACGCCCCCGTCGGCGGCCCCGCCGAGCCCGCGTGGTCCACAGTGGACGGCACCCTCGCCGACCGCCGTGGCGAGGTCGACCCGTCGGCGGTGGCCGTCAGCCACGGCGCGGACCGGCTCACCTACGCCGAGCTCGACGCCCGCGCGAACCGGCTCGCCCGCGAGCTGATCGCCCGCGGCGTGCGGCCCGAGTCGCGGGTCGCGGTCGCGCTGCCCCGCGGCCTCGACCTGGTCGTGGCGCTGCTCGCCGTCATCCGGTCCGGTGGCTGCTACGTGCCCGTCGACACCGGCGCGCCGGTCAGCCGCAGCGCCTACATCCTCGCCGACGCCGCACCCGTGTGCCTGCTCACCGCCGGCGCCACCGCGGCCGGCCTGGACCCGGTCGTCCCCGTGATCCTGCTCGACGGGCCGCTGCCCGAGCACGACCACGGACCGGTGCCAGGCACCGGGCTGCGACCGGACAACACCGCGTACATCATCTACACCTCCGGCTCGACCGGGCAGCCGAAGGGTGTCGCGGTCACCCACCGCAACGTGCTGACCCTGTTCGCCGCCGCCGACCGGCTGTTCACGTTCGGCGCCGACGACGTGTGGACGATGTTCCACTCCTACGCGTTCGACTTCTCCGTCTGGGAGCTGTGGGGCGCCCTGCTGTACGGCGGCCGCCTGGTCGTCGTCGCCAACGACGTCGCCCGCGACCCGCACCGCTTCGTCGAGCTGCTGCGCGCCGAACGCGTCACCGTCCTCAACCAGACCCCGTCGGCGTTCTACCCCCTCACCGCCGAGGACACCTCGGGGCTCGCCCTGCGCTACGTCGTCTTCGGCGGCGAGGCCCTCGACCCGGGCCGGCTGCGGCCCTGGTACGCCACGCACGCCGACGACGCGCCGCTGCTGGTCAACATGTACGGCATCACCGAGACGACCGTGCACGTGACGTTCCGGGCGTTGCGCCGGGCCGACGCGGCCGCCGGCAGCGTCATCGGCGCGGCACTGCCGAGCCTGCGCGCCCACGTGCTCGACCAGCGGCTGCGGCCGGTCCCGGCGGGTGTCACCGGCGAGCTGTACGTCGCCGGCGACCAGCTCGCCCGCGGCTACCTCGACCGGCCCGGGCTGACCGCCGCCCGGTTCGTCGCCAACCCGTTCGGCCCCGGACGGCTCTACCGCAGCGGTGACCTCGCCACCCGGACCGCGGACGGTGACCTGGTCTACGCCGGCCGCTCCGACCAGCAGGTCAAGGTCCGCGGCTACCGCGTCGAGCTCGGCGAGATCGAGTCGGCGCTGCTGGACGTCGACGGCATCGGCAACGCCGCCGTGCACCTGCACGACGGGCGGCTCGTCGCCTACCTCGTCAGCGGATCCACAGTGGACGTCGAGGCGGCGCGGGCAAGCCTCGCGCAGCGGCTGCCGTCCTACATGGTCCCGGCGGCATACGTGACGCTGCCCGCCCTGCCGCTGACCGTCAACGGCAAGCTCGACCGGGCGGCGCTCCCGGCACCGACGGGGGAGCGGGCCGCGCCGGTCACGGTCGACGCCGCCGAACCCGAGGCGCAGCGGGTCCTGCGTGAGCTCGTCGCGGAGGTCGTCGGCCTGTCCGAGGTCGGCGCCGACGAGGACTTCTTCACCGTCGGCGGGGACAGCATCATCGCCATCCAGCTGGCGAACCGCGCCCGCCGGGCCGGCCTGTCGCTGACCCCGCGGGACGTGTTCGTGCACCGCACCGCGGCCGCCCTCGCCGCCGCTGTCACCCCGAAGCAGGAGCCGGCGGCGGCCACCACACGGCCGGCCGTGGCACCGGTCCCGTCCGACGGGGTGGGTGAGGTGCCGCTGCTGCCGATCGTGCAGCGCCTCGCCGAGCTGGGCGGGCGGATCCACCGCCACAACCAGGCGGAGCTGCTGCTCACCCCGGCCGGCAGCACCCACGAGGGGATCACCGGACTGGTCGACGGCCTGGTGCGCCGCCACGACGCCCTCCGCCTCCGGCTGCACCGCCCGTCGCCGATGCTCTGGTCCCTCGAAACCCGGCCCGCCGGTGAGTCCACCGTGGACGTGCGGCGGGTGGACGCGGCCGGCCTCGACGGCGGCGCGCTGCGCGAGCTGGTCGGCGTCGAGTCCGACGCCGCTACCGACCGGCTCGACCCCGACGCCGGCACGATGCTGCAGGCGGTCTGGTTCGACCGTGGGCCGGGGGAGCGGGGCCGGCTGCTGCTGGTCGCGCACCACCTCGTCGTGGACGGCGTGTCCTGGCGCATCCTCACCGACGACCTGCGTGACGGATCCACCGACGTCCAAGGTGGCACGTCGCTGCGCGCCTACGCGAGGCTCCTGCACGAGCAGGCCGGCCAGGCGGCGCGGCTCGGCGAGTTCGAGCACTGGGCCGCGGCCCTCGCCCCCGGCGGTGAGCTCGACGCCGCGAAGCACACGATCGGGCTGACCGTCGGCCAGACCCGCGAGCACGAGCTGCGGCTCCCGCCGGAGGTGACCGGGCCGCTGCTGACCACCGTCCCGGCCGCCGCCGGTACCGACGTCACCGCGACACTCGTCGCCGCGCTGCGGATCGCGGTCAGCCGCTGGCGGGCCGGCCGTGGCGGCGACCCGACCGCGGCGTTGACCGTCGACCTGGAGCGGCACGGCCGGGAGGAGTTCGACGGCACCGACCTGTCCCGGACCGTCGGCTGGTTCACCGCCGTCGCCCCGGTGCGGCTGCCGGCCGTGCCGGACGGGCCGCAGGCCCTCGCCGACGTGCACCGGCTCGTCACCGCCGCACCGGACAACGGGCTCGGCTTCGGGCTGCTGCGCTACGCCAACGCCCGCACCGCGCCCGCCCTCGCCCGGCTCGGCACGCCGCAGGTGCTGTTCAACTACCTCGGCCGGTTCCCCGCCGTGTCCGAAATGGACTGGGACACCGCGCCGGAGGCGGACGCGCTGCGCACCGCACCCGACCCGGACCTCGGCACCCCGTACCTCCTGGAGATCAACGCCGCCTGCCACACCACCCCGGACGGGCCGCAGCTGCGGGCCGTGCTCACCTACGCCGACGAGGGCCTCGACATCCCCGGCCTCGCCGCGCACTGGGCGGACGCGATGCGCGACCTGTGCGCGCCCGCCGAGGAGGTGTGGCCGCTGTCGCCGCTGCAGGAAGGCCTGTTCGTCCAGGCCCGCCTCGCCGGGGACGCCGACGTCTACATCGCCCAGAACGCGTTCGACTTCGCCGGCCGCCTCGACGCGGACCGCCTCGCCGCCGCCTGGACGAAGGTCCTGCAGCGGCACCCGGCGATCCGCCTCGGCTTCACCGTCGACGGCCGGACCGAGCCGGTCGCGGTGCTCGCGACCGCCGTCGAGGGGCACGTCGCCGTCGTCGAGGGCGACCTCGAGGACATCATGGTCCGGGACCGGACCAGGCCCTTCGACCTGGCGGCGCCGCCGCTGGCCCGGCTCACCGTCGTGCGCCGCCCCGACGGCACCGACCGGCTGCTGTTCACCTACCACCTGCTGCTGTGGGACGGCTGGTCCCGCGAGCTGGTCCTGCGGGACCTGTTCGCGCACTACGCCGGGCAGACCCCGGCGCCGCCCGCAGGCAGGTTCACCGACTACCTCGGCTGGCTCGCCGCTCAGGACGCCGAAGCGTCCGCGCGGGCGTGGGCGGACGCGCTGCGGGGCCTCGACCAGCCGACCGTGCTGTACCCGGCGGCCGCGGGCACCCGGCCGGTCCTCGCGACCAGCATCGCCCGGCAGCTCACCGAGGAGCAGACGGCCCGGCTCACCGCGCAGGCGCGCGCCCAGGGCGTCACCCTCAACGCGGTGCTCAGCGCCGCGCTCGGCGTCGTGCTCGCGCACGCCGCGGGGCGCAAGGAGGCCGTGTTCGGCACCACCGTCGCCGGCCGCCCCACCGAGCTGGACGGCATCGACGAGGTCGTCGGCGTCTTCCTCAACACCGTCCCGGCGCGGGTCACCCTCGCGCCCGACGAGCCGGCGGCCGCCGTGCTGCGTCGCATCCAGGCCGACCGGATCGACCTGATGCCGCACGAGTACCTCGGCCTCGGCGAGATCCAACGGGCCGCCGGCCACGGCACCCTGTTCGACAACCTGTATGTGCTGCAGAACTTCCTCGACGACGACACGTTCACGGACCTGGAGACCGAGCACGGGATCGTCGGGGTGACCGCCGTCGACGCCACCCACTACCCGCTGACGTGGGTCGCCACGCCCGGCCGGCGGCTGCGGCTGCGGCTGGAGTACCGCGCCGACGTCGTGTCCGCGGCGGACGCCGAGGCGCTGCTCGCCCGCCTGGAGCGGGTGCTGCTGGCCCTGGCCGAGGACGTCTCGACACCGGTCGCCGCGCTGCCCGTCGCCGCCGGCGAGGTGCTGCAAGGCGTGCAAAGGGAGATCCTGCCGGACACCATCGCGGAGCTGATGGCGGCGCAGGCCGCCCGCACCCCGGACGCGCCCGCGCTCACCTTCGGCGCGACCACGGTGACGTACGCCGACCTCGACGCGCGCGTCAACCGGCTCGCCCGGCACCTGCTGGGTCTCGGCGCCGGCCCGGAACGCATCGTCGCCCTCGCCCTGCCCCGGTCGATCGACATGGTCGTCGCGCTGTTCGCCGTGCTGCGCACCGGATCGGCGTACCTGCCGCTCGAACTCGACCACCCCGACGACCGGCTCCTCGCCATGCTGGAGGACGCCCGGCCGGCCCTCGTCCTGACCGCCGGCCGCCTGGATGGGATCCGCCTCGACACCCTCGACCTGTCCGCGGTGTCAGGCGCCCCGCTCACCGGCGAGGAGCTCGGCGGGTTCGCGCCCGGTACCCCGGGCCGCATGAACCACCCGGCATACGTCATCTACACGTCCGGCTCCACCGGGCGGCCGAAGGGCGTCGTCACCCCGTACCTGGGACTGACGAACATGCAGCAGAACCATCGCGAGGCGATCTTCGCGCCGACCGTCGCCGCGCACGGCGGCCGCACCCTCACCATCGCCCACACGGTGTCGTTCTCCTTCGACATGTCGTGGGAGGAGCTGCTGTGGCTGGTCGAGGGCCACCACGTGCACGTGTGCGACGAGCACCTGCGCCGCGACGCGGTCGCGCTCGCCGCCTACTGCGCGACGCACCGCATCGACGTCGTCAACGTCACCCCGACCTACGCCCAGCACCTGCTCGACGCGGGGCTGCTGACCGGTGCCCACCCGCCGGCGCTGGTGCTGCTCGGCGGCGAGCACGTCCCCGAGGGGCTGTGGGCCACGCTGCGGGACACCGACGGGGTGCTCGGCTACAACCTGTACGGGCCCACCGAGTACACCATCAACACCCTCGGCGGCGGCACCACCGACAGCGCGACGTCCACAGTGGGCACCCCGATCTGGAACACCCGCGGCTACGTCCTGGACGACTGGCTGCGGCCCGTCCCGCCGGGCGTTCCCGGCGAGCTGTACATCACCGGCGCCGGCCTCGCCCGCGGCTACCTCAACCGCCCTGCGCTCACCGCCGACCGGTTCGTCGCCGACCCGACCGTCCCCGGTGGCCGCATGTACCGCACCGGCGACCTGGTCCGCCTCCGCCCCGACGGCCTGCTGGACTTCCTCGGCCGCACCGACGACCAGGTGAAGATCCGCGGCTACCGGATCGAGCTCGGCGAGGTCCAGGCGGCGATCGCGGCGCAACCCGGGGTCCGCCAGTGCGCGGTCCTCGCCGTCGCCGACGGTACCGGCGGCAAGCGGCTCGTCACGTACCTCGTCGCGTCCGCTTCGCTGGACGTCGCCGCGCTGCGCGGTGCGCTGAAGGCGACGCTGCCCGCCTACATGGTCCCCACCGCGTACGCGGTCGTGCCGGAGCTGCCGCTGACCGTCAACGGCAAGCTCGACGTGGCGGCGCTGCCCGAACCGCAGTCCGTCGCCACCGCCGGGCGGGCCGCGGCCACCGACACCGAACGGCAGCTGTGCGCGGTCTTCGGCGAGGTCCTCGGCGTGCCCGGCTACGGCGTCGAGGACGACTTCTTCGACCGCGGCGGCCACTCCCTCATCGCGATGCGGCTCCTCGGCCGGCTGCGCGCCGACCTCGGCGCCGACCTGCCGCTGCGGGCGCTGTTCGACGCCCCGACCCCGGAGCGGTTGGCGCTGCGGTTGGCCGCCGGCGGGCCTGGTGCCCGGCCCGCGCTGACCGCCCGCCCGCGCCCCGAGGCGATCCCGCTGTCACCGGCGCAGGAGCGGCTCCTGCTGCTGCACCACCTCGACCCCGCATCCACGGCCTACAACTACCCGCTCGTCATGCGGCTGCGCGGCACCGTCGACACGGCCGCTCTGCACGCCGCCCTGGCCGACGTCACCGACCGCCACGAGGTGCTGCGGACCCTGGTCACCCTCGATGGCCAGCAGGTCCTGGAGTCGGTCGATGTCCCGGTGTACGACGAGCTCGACGCCGCCCTCACGCGCCCGTTCGATCTCGCGGTGGAGCCGCCGATCCGGGCCGCGGTCGCCACCGAACCGGACGGCGGCACGCTCCTCGCGCTCGTCCTGCACCACATCGCGATGGACGAGTGGTCCGACCTGCCGCTCCTGCGGGACCTCACCGCCGCGTACACGGCCCGGCTCGCCGGGCGGGCACCGTCGTGGGCGCCGCTGCCGGTGCAGTACGCCGACTACGCCGCCTGGCAGGCCGACCTCCTGGGTGATCCCGCCGACCCCGCGAGCGGGCACGCGACGTCGCGGCGGTTCTGGCAGGAGCAGCTGCGCGGGCTGCCGGAGGAGATCCCGCTGCCGGGCGCGCTGCCACGCACCACGCCCGGACCAGCCGGGCAGGTCGACGCGACGCTGCCCGCGCAGCTCGTCACCCGGCTGCGTGCCATCGCGGGGGAGCAGTCGGCGAGCCTGTTCATGGCCCTGCACGCCGGGCTCGCGGTCCTGTTGTCCCGGCACGGCGCCGGGGACGACATCCCGATCGGCACCCCCACGTCCGGCCGCGGTGACCCGGCGCTCGCCGACCTCGTCGGCTTCTTCGTCAACACCGTCGTGCTGCGCGCCGACCTGTCCGGCGCGCCGACGTTCACGGACCTGCTGCGGCGGGTCCGCGCCGGCGACCTCGCCGCGTTCGACCACGCGGAGCTGCCGTTCCAGCAGGTCGTCGAGGCGGTCAACCCGCCGCGGGCGGCGGGCCGCAACCCGCTGTTCCAGGTGATGATCGGCTACCACCACCGGCCCGCCGGCGACGGCACGGTCCTCGGCCTGCCACTCGGCCCGGAACCCGGGTTCGCCGCGGACCCGAAGGTCGACCTCAACGTCACCTTCGTCGACGCGGGGGAGACCGTCGGCGTGACCGTCGAATACGACACCGCCCGCTTCGCCGCCGGCACCGCCGCCCGGCTCGTCCAGCGGCTCGTCCGGCTCCTCACGGACCTGGCCGGGCACCCCGACCGGCTGGTCCGGGACGCGGCGCTGCTGAGCGTGGACGACGAGACCGACCTGGCGCGCTGGTCGGCCGGCGGCCCGCTGCCCGTCACCGGCTCGTGGGTCGCGGCGTTCCGCGACCATGCCGAGCGCGCCCCGCACGCCGACGCGCTCGTCAGCGCCGGGCGGACCTGGAGCTACGCCGAGCTCGACGCCGCCTCCGACCGGCTCGCCACCGCGCTGCACGCCCGCGGCGCCGGCCCCGAGCGGCTCGTCGGGATCGCGCTGCCGCGTACCGCGGACCTGGTCGTCGCGGTCCTCGCGGTGCACAAGACCGGCGCCGCCTACCTGCCGCTGGATCCGGCGTTCCCGGCGGACCGCCTCGCGTACATGGTGCAGGACGCGAACCCGGTGGTGGTCCTCGACGAGCACACCGACCTGGCACCCGCACCCGGCGGGGCGCCTCTCCCGCCGGCGGATCCGGGCAGCGCCGCCTACGTCATCTACACGTCCGGGTCGACGGGGCGGCCGAAGGGCGTCGTGGTCACCCACCGGGACCTCGACGCGTTCCTCGCCGCCGTCGGCGAGGTCGTGCCGATGAGCGCCGCCGACCGGCTCCTCGCCGTCACCACCCTGTCGTTCGACATCTCGGTGCTGGAGCTGCTGCAGCCGCTGCGCACCGGCGGCTGCGTCGTGCTCGCCTCCGGCGCGCAGGTCCGCGACCCGGCGCTGCTCGCGCCCCTGCTCCGCGCAGCGACGGTCATGCAGGCCACGCCGTCGCTGTGGGCGGCGCTGCTGGAGGCGTCCGACGTGGACCTCACCGGCGTGCGGGCCCTCGTCGGGGGCGAGGCGCTGCCGCCGTCGCTCGCCGCCGAGCTGCACCGGCGGGCCCGGTCCGTGACCAACCTGTACGGCCCCACCGAGGTCACCGTGTGGGCGACCGCCGCCACCATCGGCACCGGGCGGCCGAGCATCGGCGGGCCGCTGCCGGGCACGACCGCCCACGTCCTGGACGCCGCGCTGCGGCCGGTGCCGCCGGGTGTCGCCGGTGAGCTGTACCTCGGCGGTGCCCAGGTGACCCGCGGCTACCTCGGCCGGCCCGCGCTGACCGCGTCCCGGTTCGTCGCCGGCGCGGACGGCGGCCGCCTCTACCGCACCGGCGACCTCGTGCGCTGGCTGCCGGGCGGGGACCTGGAGTTCCTGGGCCGCACCGACTTCCAGGTGAAGGTCCGCGGCCACCGCATCGAGCTCGGCGAGATCGAGGCCGTCCTGGCCGCGCACCCCGCCGTGGCCCGCGCCGTCGTCATCGCCCGCGACGACCGCCTCATCGGCTACGTGACCACAGTGGACGGTTCCCCGGCCGACCTGGGGCGGTACCTTGCGGACCGGCTGCCCGCGTACATGGTCCCGGCCGCGTTCGTGGTCCTCGACGCGGTGCCGCAGACCCCGAACGGCAAGATCGACCGGGCCGCGCTGCCCGACCCGGACTTCACCGCCGGGGCGGCCGGGGACCGGCCGCGCAGCCGGACCGAGGCGCGGCTGTGCGAGCTCGTCGCCGAGGTCCTCGGTGTGCAGGAGGTCGGGGTGGACGACGACTTCTTCGCCCTCGGCGCGCACTCGCTGCTGCTGGTCCGGCTCGCCGCCGCGGTCCGCCGGTCGTTCGGTGCCGACCTGCCGGTGGCAGACCTGTTCACCGCGCCGACGGTGCAGGGCCTGGCCCGGCGGCTCGCCGGTGACCTGCCGCCCGGCGACGCCCTGGCACCGGTCGTCACGCTGCACCCGGGCGCGGGTGCGCCGCCGCTGTTCTGCCTGCCGCCGGCCAGCGGCCTGGTGTGGCAGTTCGCCGGGCTCAAGCGGCACCTGCCGGCGGCGGTACCGCTGATCGGGCTGCAGTCGCCTCGGCTGAGCCGCACCGCGGACCTGCCGGCGACCCTCGACGAGCTTGCCGGACAGTTCGCCGCCCGGGTCGCGGAGCTGGCCCCGGACGGCCCGGTGCGGCTGCTCGGCTGGTCCTTCGGCGGCGCCGTCGCGCACGCCCTGGCCGCCCGGCTGGTGCACGCCGGCCGGGACGTGACGTTCGTCGGCATGCTCGACTCGCGGGTCACCCCGCCGGCGGCGGTCGCCGGCGACTGGGACGGCCCGGCGGCGGTCGTGGCGCTGCTGCAGGAGCTCGGCTATGACGTGCCGGCGGACCTGGCGCCGACGGTGTCGGACGCCGTCACGTTCGTGCGGGACGCCGGCGGTGGCGTGGCCGCGCTCACCGACGCGCAGATCGCCCGGGTCGTGGAGAACTACCTCGACAGCGACCGGATGATGGCCGGCGCGCGGCCCGGCGTGCTCGCCGCGGACGTGCTGTTCGTCGACGCCACCGTGGCGGAGCCCGGCTTCACCGGCACCGCGTCGGACGGCTGGCGGTCCCTGGTGGACGGTCGCTTGAGGACGGTCGGGATCGCCTGCGGCCACTCGGAGCTGCTCGACCCGCACGTGCTGGAGCAGCTCGGCCCGATCGTCGCCGAATCGCTCTGAGACAACGCAAGGGGGCGGCGCCGACCGGCGCCGCCCCCTTTGGTCGTGTTCGTCGTTACGCGGCGGCCAGGTCCGGGACCTTCGTCGCCGGGTCGTTGTCGACGGCGGCGGCGAGCGCCGGCACCAGCAGGTCCAGCGCGAACAGCAGCGCGTTCGGGCCGCTGTAGGACAGCGCACCGGCCAGAGGGGTTTCGAACGTGGTGTACAGGGTGCGGTCGGTGGTGACGACCTTCAGCTTCGCGAACACCGGCGACGCGACCATCGTGGCCTTGGTGGCGCCGACGACGAAGAGCACGTCCTTGTCGGCCAGGTCCAGCCGCTCCTCGCTGATCTCGTCCTTGTCCGTCTGCGCGGCGAAGCCGAGCGCGTCGAACACCGCGCGGCGCGGGTCCTTGGCGGCGATCAGCCAGTGCGTGCCGTTCTCCGGGCCGTAGTCCTCGACGAGCACCTTGCCAGCGAACTCCGGGTGCGCCTTCTTGACCTCGGCGACCTTGGCGTTCACCTTGTCGACGAGGGCCTTCGCCTCGGCCGACTTGCCCAGCGCCTTGCCGGTGGTCAGGGTCTGCACGTCCCACGGGGTCTGCTCGTCGGCGTAGTCCTTCGACTGCACGACCGTCGGCGCGATCTGGCTGAGCCGGTCGTACGTCTCCTGGTTGATCGTCTCGTAGATGGCCAGGATCAGGTCCGGCTTCTCCTTGAGGATCGCCTCGAAGTTGATCTCGGCGGAGAAGGTCGGCAGCGCCTTGCCGCCCAGCGCCGACTTGACCCACGGGTAGTTGGGGTACTCGGTGAACCACTCGCGGGTGCTGACCGGCGTGACGCCCAGGGCGATCGCGTAGTCCTGGTCGTTCCAGCCGACGGTGAGGACCCGCTTCGGCTCGGACTCGATCTTCGTCGAGCCGAACTTGTGCTCGATCGTCACGGGGAAGGCGGCGGGTGCGGCGGGCGCGCTCGCCGGGGCGGCGGTCTCCTTGTCCTCGCTCCCGCAGGCGGCGAGGGTGGTCGCGGCGAGGAGCGCCGCGGCGGCGAGCGCCGTCTGGCGCAACCATTTCCTGGATCGGGGGGCGCGGATCATCAGTGCTCCTTGGAAGGTTCGGGGTCGCGGCCGGCCGGGCCGGAGGGGGCGCGTCGCGGCAGGAATGTAGGTTAGCATTGCCTAACTTAGGTTGGGCTTCCATGCCTGCCCGTTTTGGAGAGGACGACGCATGCAGCGCACCCTGCTCGGCGGCAAGATCCACCGCGCGACGGTGACTCAGGCCGATCTGCACTACGTAGGATCGATCACCATCGACAGCGCACTGCTGGAGGCGGCCGGCCTCGTCGAGGGGGAACAGGTGCAGGTGGTCGACATCGACACCGGCGCACGGCTCACCACCTACGTGATCGAGGGCGAGCGCGACAGCGGGATCATCGGCATCAACGGCGCCGCCGCCCGCCTCGTCTCACCCGGCGACCTCGTGATCATCATGTCGTTCGAGCTCGTCGACGACACCGAGCTCGCGCGGCACCGCTCCCGCGTCGTACACGTGGACCGGGCCAACCGCATCGTCGAACTCGGCACCGACCCGGCCGCTCCCGTCCCCGGCGACCCGGACCAGCGCTCGGGGCGCGGCCCGGCCGTGCTGACCGCGAGCCGCTGACCCCATGGCCCCGCCGGCGAGAGACGACACCTGCACGCTCACGGTGTGCCGCGACTGCTGCTGCGGCAGCGCCGACAAGCACCCCGACGTCGACCACGACGCGCACCTCGCCGCGCTGCGTGCCGGCGCCGGCCGGCACCGCGTCCGCGTCAGCGAATGCCTCTCGGTCTGCGAACGCTCCAATGTCCTGGTGGTGCAGCCCTGCCCGGCCGCCCGCCGCGGCGGGGCCAGACCCGTCTACCTGGGCGACATCCTCGACGGCGACGCCCTCGACGCGGTGACGTCCTGGCTCGCCGCCGGCGGGCCGGGCGTCGCCGCGATGCCCGAACGGCTCCACCCGCACCACTTCGACCGCGCGGAGCAGATGGCGGCGGAGCTGGCAGCCGAGCTGGGCTGACCCTCGACCGGAGTGCCTCCGGTCGCCGTCCGGCGGCCGGAGGCTTCCGGAGATCGCGTCTCATGCAGGATGCTGGCCCGATGGTCACCGGACTGGCGCGGCACGACGACGTCACCATCGCCTACGAACGCCTCGGCCCGGCCGACGGCGAGCCGCTGCTGCTCGTCATGGGCCTCGGCATGCAGCTGCTGTCCTGGCCCGACGAATTCTGCGCAATGCTCATCCAGCGCGGCTTCAGCGTCGTGCGGTTCGACAACCGCGACGCCGGGCAGTCCACGCACTGGTCGCACGCCGGGAACCCCAGCCTCCTGCAGCTGCTCACCCGCCCCGGGGCCGTCGCGCCCTACCGCCTCACCGACATGGCCGACGACGCCGCCGCGGTCCTCGACGCCGTCGGCTGGCCCACCGCGCACGTCGTCGGCGCCTCCCTCGGCGGGATGATCGCCCAGACCCTCGCGATCGGCCATCCCGGCCGCGTCCGGACCCTGACGTCCGTCATGTCGACGCCGTCACCGCGGATCGGCCGCCCCCGCCCCGGCGCGCTGGCCGCACTCGGCACCCGCCCCGCCACCGACCGCGACGGGGCCGGCGAGCGCATGGTCCGGGTGTTCCGGGTGATCGGCTCGCCCCGGTACCCGCACGAGGAGCAGTGGCTGCGTGACGTGGGCCGCCGCGCGTACGTCCGCGGCCACGACCCCGCGGGCGGCCGCCGCCAGCTCGCCGCCATCCGCGCCTCCGGCGACCGCCGCGCCGGCCTCGCCGGGGTCCGCGTCCCGACGCTGGTCCTGCACGGCGAGGCCGACCCCCTCATCCGCGTGTCCGGCGGCCGGGCCACCGCCGCCGCCGTCCCCGGCGCCCGCCTCGTGGTCTACCCCGGCATGGGTCACGACCTGCCCCGCCCGTTATGGCCGGAGATGATCGGCGAGATCGGCACCCTCACCGGCGTCGGCGTGCCGTCCACCTGAGAAAGCTGCCTAGGATCGGGCCTGTGACCACATCGACGGAGCCGGTGACCGCCGCCATCGAGCGGGGCGACGCGGGCTGGCTCACCGCGCACGTCGACGGCACCGCCTGCCCACCCGCCCTTGTCGCCCGGCTCGCCCGGCACGCCGACCCGCGGCTGCGGCTCCTGGCCGTGCGCTGGCTCGGCGAGCGGCTCACCGGCGACCCAGGCGCTGTTCCCGCCGACGAGGTCACCCGGCTCCTCCCCGCCGATCCGGGCGACCCCGCCGGTACGCCGGAGGTCGCGCTCGCCGCCGCCGAGCTGTTCCAGCGGTCCGGTCAGCACCTGCCGGCCGGCGCCTGGCCCCGGTGGCGGGACGCCGCGCCGCCGGCCGTCGTGCGGGTCGCCTGGCTGCGGGCCGAGATCCTGCACCTGCCGGGCCGGCTCACCGGCGAACCGTGCGGCGAGCCGCTGTACCAGGCCGTGGCCGGGCTGCGCTGCGCCGGCGCACCCGACCCGGGGCGGCTCATCGACGAGCTCGCCGGCCGCGACGACCCGGTCCTGCGCGCCGCCGCGCTGCGACTGTGCCGGGAAGCGCTGCACGCCGCGGTCCTCGCTCCGGCGCCCGCCCGCCGCGTCCTGATCCGGCTCCTGGACGGCACGGACCCGGCGGTCGTCGCCGGCGCGCTGACCGAACTGGCGCAGCCGTGGGCCGCCGTCGACCCCGCCGCCCCGCCCCGCCTCCGCACCCTGCTGGCCGGAGGTGGGAGTGCGGCCGTTGTCGAGGCCGGGGTTGCTGGGAGTGGGAGTGCGGCCGTCGTCGAGACCGCGGTGGCTGTGGGCGGGAGCGCGGCTGTCGTCGAGGCCGCGGTGGCCGCCGCGGCCCGGCACGGTCTGCGCGACGCGCTGCTGGACGCCGCCGCTGACGCCGCGCTGCCGCCCCGCGCCCGGCGGCGCGCCCTCGAAGCCCTCGGCGACCTCCTCGACCGGGCGCACATCCCCGCCGTCGTCGCGCTCGCCGCCGGCGACCCGCTGCTGCTCGGGCCGCCCGCCGTCGCCTGCCTCGTCGCCATGCACCACCGGGGACTGTTCCCCGCCGCCGACGACGCGGCCGGGGTCGTCGGCCTCGCCCTCGCCGACCACACGATCCCCGTGGACGACGTGGCGATGCTGCTGTACACCGCCCGCCACCGCGTCCGCGACGCGCTCCTGGACGCGGCACCGGCCGACCCGGGCTGGCCGAGGCGGCTGGCGCTGCTCGTCGCGCTCGCCCGCCAGGGCGCGCCGGACCTCGACATCGGCGCCGACCTCGCCGGGCTGCTGCCGGTCGTGGCTACGCCGGAGCCGGTCCTCGCCGCGATCCGGGCGCTGCGCCACGCCCCCGCCGAGGATGCCGTCCTCGCGGCGTTGCCCCGGGCGCCCGCGGCCGCGCTGCACGCCCTGGAGGCGGTCGGTGCCGCCCGGACCGTCGCGGCACTGACCGGCGCGCTCGAGGGCGAGGGCACCCCGTACCTGCGGCCATGGCGGATCCAAGCACTTGAACTGTGCTGGCGGCTCGTCGAGCCGGACCGCCGGCACGCACTGCTGCGGCGGCTCGACCCGGCGACGCTGCCCGGGCCGATCGCGGTGGACCTCGGCCGGCCGGACGAGCGGGAACTGGCGGTGCTGCGCGCCGGGACCTCCCCGGACCGGCCGGTGGAGGCGCTCACCAGGCTGGCCCGGGACGCCGACACCGGCACCGTGCCGGCCGTCACCGAGGTCCTCGGCCGCATCGTCGCCGAGCTCGCGATCGCCTGGGACACCCGCGGCAACCCGCCGGGGCAGCGGCACACGGCCCCCGCCGAACTGGCCGCCGCCGCTGCGGACGCCGACCGGCCGGCGTCCGCCACGCAGCCGATGCCCGTCGTGCCGCAGCGCGCCGTCGACGCGATCCACGGCCTGGGCCGCCGCCTGCGCCGGAGCGGCCGGATCCGCCCGGTCTGCCTGCTCGACGCCGCCACCGATCAGGCCGCCGGCCACGCGCTTGTCGCGAGCGTCGCACTGGACCTGCTGGACCGGCCCAGGTCGACCCCAACCGAACTGGCGATGCTGCTCGAACTGCTGCACCGGGCGCCGTACGACGGTACCCGCGCCCGCGTCCACCGCCTGCTGCGCCACCGCGACCCGCACGTCCGCAAGCACACCATCGCGCTGCTGGCCCGCGACGGCGGCGGCGCCGAGGCGCTGTCGGCGACCCTGACGGCGCTGACCGCCGCCGCGGACGTGCAGACGGCACGCCAGGCCCTCGCCGCGCTCGGCCAGGTTGGCGCCCGCTGGGCCGGGCACGCCGTCGCCGCCTGCCTCGAGCACCCGAACATGAACGTCAAGAAAGCGGCCGCCGAAGCGCTGCGGACCGCCGGCACCCCCGGCACGGTGCCGCACCTGCTCGCCTGGCTCGGCCGCCACGACAACCCCGGCCTGCGCGCGGCGCTCACGTCGGCGCTGCGAGCGATCCTCGGCGACGCCGCCGACGCAACGGTCCTCGCCGCCGCCGAGCACGCCGAACCCGGCCGGACCCGCGACCTGCTGCTGACGGCGCTCGACGGCGCCCTGCCGGCCCGTTCCGTCGCGGCCCTCGCCGACCAGGGCTCACCGGCCGGCCCGGCGCTGCTACGGCTCGTGGCCACCGGCCGGGTACGCCTCCAGGCCGGCACCGTCGCCGAACTCGCCGACCGCATGGTGGCGCACGGCGTGACCCCGCCGACCGCGTCCCCGACCGCCGGGCCGCATCCGGACCTCGTCGCGCTGACCCGCAACGGTTGGCACGACACGACCGCCCGCCGGGTCGCGACCGGACACGACCCCGCGGACCTGCCCGCGGCGCTGCTGCCCGGGCTGCGCCGGCTCCTGCCCGACTGGCTCAGGCTCGCCACGACCGGCCCGGCAATCCGCCCGCCCGTGCTGCGGCTCGTCCTGCGCTGCTGCCCGGCGCCGTGGACCGATGCCGAGCGGGCCGCGTTCACCCGGTCGTGGCAGGCGCTGGTCACGGGGGTCGGGGAGCTGTCACACTCCGACCGCGACGGCCTGCTCGCCGTCCTCGAAGACCTGGCTCCACACCTCACGGGTGCCGCCGCCTTCGACGTGACGTCCGCTCTTCGGCGGGTACGGCCAACGCCCGCCGGCCGCCGCAGCCCACTGACCGTGCTCCGCCGGTGCGGTGCGGTGCTCACCCGCGCCGACGTCGAACGGGCCCTCGCCGACGCCGCGCTCGGCGCCGACCCGTGGCAGGGCGAGGTCCGGGTGCTGCGCGAGGCGTTCGCCGTCCCCGCGCCACCCCGCCCACCGGCCGCGTCGCCTGGGTCGTCTGCAGCGTCGCCTGGGTCGTCGGCCGCGTTGCCTGGGTCGTTGGCTGCGTTGCCTGGGTTGTCTGCAGCGTCGCCTGGGTCGCCGGCCGCTTCGCCCCGCTCGCCTGCTGCCGTTTCGTCCGGGTCGTCGGCTGGCGTTTCGCCTGGACCGTCGGCTGCCGGGCCGGCCCGCTCGCCGGCTGCTGCTGCCAGGACTGGCTCGCGGGAGCAGCTCGCGGCACTGATCGAGGCGTGGCCGGACACTCCACCCGGTGAGCGCCCGGCGCTGCTGGACCGGATGGTGGCCCTCCAGCCGATCGACGCTCCACAGTGGACCATCGGCGAGGAGGCAGACCGGCACGACCCGGCGCCACGGGCACCGCACGACGGCGACCTCGACCAGCCCCGCTCGGCCGCCCAGCGCGACCGGCTCCTCGAGATGTTCGAGCACCCCGCGCCGGGCACGACCCAACGCCGCCAGGCCGCCGAGGCGTTGCGGGACTGGCCCGAGCCGGACATCAGGCGCCGGCTGCTCACGGCGCACCTGCGCGGCGACGCCACCGTGCCGCCCACCGCCGCCCTTGCCCGCGACCTCACCCCCGCCGACCTCACCGCCGCCGCGTTCCCGGCGGCCGTGCTCGCCGCCGATGCCCCCACCGCCGCCGCCTTGTCCGCCGCTGACCTCGCCGCTGCCGCGTTCCCGGCGGCCGTGTTCACCGACGACACCTCCACCCACGGCGCCTCCACCGACGCCGCCTTGTCCGACGGCGCTTTGCCCGCCGCGGTCTCCACCGGAGACGAGGGCGGTGGCGACCGTTCGGGCGACGCGATGCTCATCCGTGCGATCCGGCTTGCCGGTCATCTGCTCTCCGCCGACCTTCCGCCGCTCGTCCTGGCACTGCGGCGGCTGCGGGAGCACGCGAACCCCGCCATTCGGACCGCCGCCGACGAGGTGCTGCGCCGACTCCCGGTCCATGTCCGCGCGGCCGTCATCGGGGCGCCGCTCGAACCGCTGCTCGTGCGGGCACCGGTCGAGCCGCGCCTGCCGGCCGGGCTGCTGGAGCGACCCGTGCCACCCGCGGGCGCCCGCCCGCCGACCCGCCAGGACCTGCTGGACCGGGCCCGGGACGGCGACGCCGCGCAGATCCGGGTCGCGCTGGCGAGCCTCGCCGAGACGACCGGCGACGGTGACACCGACGTCGCCGACCTCCTCGAGCACCTGCTGCGGCACCCAGAGCCGAAGGTCCGCCTGCACGCCCACCGGGTGTCGCGGCAGTTGCTGGACCGTCCCGTGTACCTGCGGCACAGCGAGATCCTGCTCGCCGACCCGCAGCCGGACATCGTCCGTTCCGCGATCCGGGCCGTCAGCGGCGGCGCCTGGACCCCGGCGATCGGCGCCGTCGTCGGGCTTCTGCTGCATCCGGACCCGACCGTACGGCGGACCGCCGAGGCCGGCCTGGCCCGCTTCGGCCCGGTGGCCGCACCTGCGGTCACCAAGGCCGCCGGCCGCGCCCGCCCGGACCGTCGTGGCGTCTACACCACCGTCCTGGCCGGCCTCGCCGCCGCGGCCGACCCGCCCGCCTGACGACGCCCGCCCCGCCCGCCTGACGACGCCCGCCCCGCCCGTCTGACGCCGCCCGTCGGCCTGGCAAGGGCGCACCCGACCGGGTGACGACCGGTCGATCTCCCGGAAGGCGGACCCGGCCGTCCCTATGGTGATCCGATGAGCGCAGCCGGTGCGGCCACGTGGGGTCTGTTCGCGGCGCTCGCGCTCGAATGCCTCGACCTGCTCGGTGCCCTGCGCCGGGCGGGCCGCCCGCCGTGGCGCGGTGCGGGAGAGCCGGGCGCGGTCCCGTACGCGATCTCGGCCGCCGTCCGCTGCCTCACCGGCACCGGGCTGGCCGCTGGTGTCGCCGTCACCGGGCACGTGACGACCGCGGGTGGAGCGGCCGCCGTGGGCCTCGCGGCGCCGCTGCTCCTGACGCACCTGGTCCGGCTCACCCGGCCTGTTGTGGGTGGGGGCGTCGCCGCCGGTACCGCTGCCGCAATGCCCGCCGCTGCACCATTGTCCGTCCCGGCCCGCCCGTCGCGGCTGCGGGTCAAGCTTCCCGCCGCCCGTAAGAAGACCGGCGACGATCACCGTGCGGGTTGACCACCTCGCCGCTCGGGTCGTGGCGGCCCTGGCCCGCGACGGCCACGACGGCCCGGCCCGGGTGCCGCTGCTCGCCGCGCTGAGCCGCGACACCCCGGCCTTCGGCGGCGCCACCACCGTGTCCCCGCAGGAAGCCGGCCCGTCCTGGACCGGCCAGCCTTCGACCGGGCAGACGTGGATCGGCCTGACCGCACTCCTGCGGCGCATCGCTCCACCTCCGTTCCGCCCGTCGACCCCGCCGGACCACCCGTCCACGCCCGTAGATCGCCTGGCTTCCGCAACGCCCGACCGCCCGTCCACGCACGGGGATCGTCCGTTCGCGCAGGCGGAGGGTCCGCCCCGGCAGGCGAAACGGGAACCGTGGCTGCCGCCGCTGTTCTCGATGCCGGACGTGAGCTCGTCGCGGCGCATGCCGTCGACCACGACCCGGCGGCTGTGTGCGGCCGTGCACCTCGATGCCGGCCTGGCCCGCCGCGTCGTCGCGGAGCTCACCGACGACCCGCGCCGGGCCGTGCCGCCGTCGGTCGGCTTCGACCTGGAGCCGGTGCTGTGCCACGCGCTGCGGGCCAGGCTCCTCGCCGCCGCCCGCGACGGCTTCCTCACCGTGGTGGTGCTGGTCGCGCTGGTCCTCGCGCCCCGCACGACCGCGGCTGTGCTGCTCCTCGGCGCCGCCGCTGGGCTGTGCCGGTCCGGGCTCGTCCGGGCGGTGCCACCGGCCGGGCGGGCGCTGTTCGCGGCCGCGCTCGTCTTCGGTCTCGTCACCGCCGTCGGCGCGGCCCTGACCGTGCTCGGCGCCGCCGCACCGGTGCGGCCCGGCACCGCGGCACGCGGGCCGCAGGGTGCCGGTGATGAGTTCGACCGGCTGGCCGCCGCCGTCGGCGCCGCACCTGGGCCGCGCGTGTGGGCAGCCGTCGCGGTCCTGCTGGCCGGCGCGGTCGCCGGGCATCTGGCGCACCTGTGGTGGACCGGTGCCACGCTCGCCGCCGCCACCCATCCCGCCCCGCGGCGGCCAGCGACGGCCAGGCGGGTCGCGGTCGTCGCCGCCGCGCAGCGGGGCAACGTGGCGTTCAGCCGGGCCGACCCGTTCGTCGGCGCCGGGCCGCGGGTCCGGGCGTGGTCGGTCGCGGTGGCGTTGCGGGCGACCGACTCCGGCGGCTACCGCCCGCGCAGCCCAGCCACGCTCGACCCGGTCCTGCTGCGCCGGCACGTCGGGCAGGCGCTCCAGGGCCTCGGCGACGACGGCGGCGGCCACTCGGGGGTTCCCGGGCTGACCGTCACGCCGTACCTTGCCGCCGACGGGGTCCGCTGCGACGGCGACCCGCTGCTCGACGACGGCACCCCGTTGCCGCTGGCGTCCCGCGAGGCCCTCGACGCCGTCGTCCGCGGCCCGCAGGAGGGGCTGCGCCACTACGACCGGGTCGTGGTCCTGCCGCGGGCCCGTGGCGTCACCACGGCCGAGGGCCGGCCCGTCGTGCCGGCCGACGACGGCGACGGGCACGTGTCGGTGTTCGTGCACACGTCGATCGAGGCGTCCGTGGTGTACGTGGAGCTCTCCGCGCACATCCTGCCGCCCATCCGTACGTCGTGCTACGTGCAGCAGGCGCCGGCCGTACACCTGGAAATGCTGACGCAACTGACCGCCGCGCCGTGGCGGCTGGCCCGGACCGGGGTGGACCGCCTGCGAGCCGTGGCGCGGCGGGCCCAGCGGGGCGGCTGGCACGACCACGGTGCCCGGCTCGGCGTGCGGGAGCTGGTCGCCGACCCTGCCGCCGCGCTGCCGGCGCTGGAGGCGACGAAGTACGTGAAGATCGTCGAACGGGTCGTCGTCGAGGCGGTTGCGGACTTCCTGGAACGCTACGACCTGGACGCCACCACGTTCCGCGCCGAGGTGCCAACCGCCCGCTAAGGCGCCGCGGAGCCGGGCGTGACCAGGCCGGTCTCGTAGGCCGCGACGATCGCCTGGGCCCGGTCGCGCAGCTGCAGCTTCGACAGGATGCGGGCGATGTGCGTCTTCACGGTGGCGTCGCTGAGCTGCAGCCGCGCCGCCAGCTCGGCGTTGCTCAACCCCCGTGCCAGCAGCCGCAGCACCTCCACCTCGCGCGGCGTCAGCCCGGACAGGTCGCGGTGCAGGCTCGCGGTGCGGCCGTCCCTGGTCGCGTACCGCTCGATGAGCCGCCGGGTGATCGACGGGGCGAGCAGCGCGTCGCCGGCGCGCACCAGCCGGACCGCGGCGACGAGCTGCTCGGGGCTGACGTCCTTGAGCAGGAAGCCGCTCGCGCCCGCCGACAGCGCCGCGTACACATACTGGTCCAGGTCGAACGTGGTGAGGATGATGATCCGCGGCGCGGCGGCGCTCACCGGCCCGCCCAGGATGCGGCGGGTCGCCTCGAGGCCGTCCATCCGTGGCATCCGCACGTCCATGAGCACCACGTCGGGCAGGGTGCGGCGGACCGCGTCGACCGCTTCGGCGCCGTCGACCGCTTCGGCGACGACCTCGATGCCGCCGGCGGTGAGGATCATCCTGAACCCGGTCCGCACCAGGGCCTGGTCGTCGGCGACGACGACCCGCAACGCGTCAGTCATCTGTCCCCGATCGGTATGACGGCGCGGACCCGGAACCCGCCGGTGCCGGTCGGACCTGCGGACAGGCTACCGTCGTGCACGCTCAGCCGGTCGCGCAGCCCGGCCAGGCCGCGGCCGCTGCCGGGGTCGGCGGCCGAGTCCGCGGTGCCGCCGGTGTCGGTGACGTCGATGCGCAGCGCGGCCGGGGTGTGCTCGACGGTCACGGTCACCGACGCGCCCGCGGCGTGCTTCACGGTGTTGGTCAGGGCCTCCTGCACGACCCGGTACGCGGCCAGCTCGACGCCCGCCGGCAGCGGCACCCGGGTGCCGGTCTGGACCACCTCGACCGGCACGCCGGCGCGCCGGACCCCGTCGGCGAGGACGCCGAGCTGGTCGAGGCCGGGCGTCGGGGCGAGGTCGGGGCCGTCGAAGTCCATCGTCAGCAGCCCCATGACGTGGCGCAGCTCGACCATCGCGGCCCGGCCGCTGGATTCGACCGCGAGCAGCGCCTCCCGGGCCAGCTCCGGCGCGGTGTCCAGGACGGTGCGGGCCGCCCCGGCCTGCACCACCATCATGCTCACGTTGTGGCTGACCACGTCGTGCAGCTCGCCGGCGAGGCGGGCCCGCTCCTGCTGCACGGCGAGGCTGGTCGCCGTCGCCTGCTCGTGTTGCAGCGCCAGGGCCCGCTGTTTCCACGTGTGGATCGCGTTGGCGGTGAGGCTGACCGCGCACAGCAGCAGGAACGTCGCGTAGCCCGGCGCGGGCGCGTTCTCCTGGTCGACGGAGACCAGCACGGCGGCGGCCACGACGACGCTGCCGATGGCGAGCAGCCGGTGGCGGCTGTAGAGCGCGGCACTGTACGCCGCGATCGCGAAGCACACCAGCGACGGGGTCGGGTCGAACCCGGACCACGAGCGCAGCGACACGGCGGCGGCGACAATGACCCACAGCGACGCGAGGGGATACCTGCGCCGGGTCAGCAGCGGCAGCGCGGTGAAGGCCACCAGCACCAGCTGCCAGCCGGTGGCCTCGACGGGGAAGTGCTCGCCGGGTGGCGGCAGCCGGATGCCCGGCAGCAGCGGCACCTCCGGCGCCATCGGGAAGTGGTCGTCCGGGACCTTCATGGGCGCGTGCTCGTCGCCAGGGTCCAGCGCGCCGTTGACCGTGACGGTGGTGAGCAGCAGCGCCAGCACCGCGTCGGCGGCCCACGCCCAGCGGCTCAGCTTCGGCACCGGGCCGCTCACGCGCCACAGCTCGGCGTTGATCGCCCGGAGCTGTCGCGTGACGAACCCGGTGTCCATCGCACCAGTCTGCCAAGCGCTCCGCCCGGCGGCATCGGCTTCGGTGACCATGCCCGCGCCGCACGGCGTAGTCCGAAGTGATGACCCCGGCCCCGGTCCGCCGCACGGGCGAGACGAAGCCGTCACCGCGGGCGACGTGCTGCGGCTCGCCGCGTCAATACGGTCGGTGCGTCCAATTCGTCCCGCAGCCGTGGAGGTACCCGTGACCGCGCCACTCATCCAGATCAGCGACGTGAGCAAACGCTACGACGACGGGCCGCCGGCGCTGGCCGGCCTGACGTTGCGGATCGACGCCGGTGAGGCCGTCGCCGTGCTCGGCGCGTCCGGCAGTGGCAAGTCGACGCTGCTCAACCTGATCGCCGGGCTGGACCGGCCGACGTCCGGCAGCGTCACCGTCGACGGGGTCCGGGTCGACGGCCTCGGCGAGGCGGCGTCGGCGAAGTACCGCCGCGCCCGCATCGGCATGGTCTTCCAGTTCTTCAACCTGGTCGACGACCTGACCGTGCACGACAACGTGCTGCTGCCCGCGCAGCTGGCCGGGGTACCCCGCAGCGAGGCCACCGCCCGTGCCGGTGAGCTGCTGGAGAAGCTCGGCGTGCAGCGGCACGCGAAGGCGTTCCCGGGCCGGCTGTCCGGTGGCGAACGGCAGCGGGTCGCGGTCGCCCGGGCGCTGATGAACCGGCCGTCGCTGCTGCTGGCCGACGAGCCGACCGGCGCGCTGGACACCGCCTCCGGCCGGGAGGTGCGCGACCTGCTGACCGCCCTGCACCGCGAGGGGCAGACGCTGGTCCTGGTCACCCACGACGTCACCCTGGCGCAGGAGTGCGCCACCAGGACCGTCGAGCTCGTCGACGGCCGCCTCAGCCGCGACGTCCAGCACGCCGCGGTGGGGGGTGCCCGGTGAGCGGCGTCGGGCGGATCGTGCGCGCCGGCGGCCGCCGCCGGGTCCAGTCGGTGGTGATGGCACTGACGACACTCCTGGCCGTCTCCGCGTCGGTGCTCGCGGCGGGGCTGCTGGTCGCGTCGCAGGCACCGTTCGACACGGGCTTCGCCAAGCAGCAGGGCGCTCACCTGACCGCCGCGTTCGACGCCAAGCTCGTCACCGCCGACGCCGTGGCCGCCACCGCGGGCGCGTCCGGGGCGACCGCCACCGCCGGGCCGTTCAGGACGGTGTCGCTGCGCCCGACGACCACCGGGGGCGGCAACCGCATCCCGCCGGGCATCACGCTGCCACCGGCGGCGCTCGTCGGGCGCGCCGACGCCGCCGGCCCCGTCGACCGGCTCGACCTGACCGAGGGCCGCTGGGCCACCGCCACCGGGGAGATCGTGTGGTCGGCGGGGAGGTCGCCGTTCCAGGTCGGCGACCGGCTCACGTTCCAGGACGCACCCGGCAGCCCGACGCTGACCGTCGTGGGGCTGGCCCGGTCCGTCGGCGGCAGCGGCGAGGCGTGGACGACGCCGGAGCAGCTCGCCGCCATGGCCGGCGCGGCCGACACCGGCGGCTACCAGATGCTGTACCGCTTCACCGACGTCGCCACGGAAGCGCAGATGACCGCGCACCGGACCGCGGTCGCCGCCGCCGTGCCGGCCGACGCGCTGACCGGCGCCACGTCGTACCTCACGGTGAAGCACGCCGCGGAGCGCGAGGCGGCCACGTTCGTGCCGTTCGTGGTGGCGTTCGGGGTGCTGGGTCTGTGCATGTCGGTGCTCATCATCGGCGTCGTGGTCAGCGGGTCGGTCGGCGCCGCGACCCGGCGCATCGGCATCCTGAAGGCCGTCGGGTTCACCCCGGCCCAGGTGACCCGCGCCTACGTCGGGCAGGCCCTGATCCCGGCGACCGTCGGCACCGTCCTCGGCGTGGTGCTGGGCAACCTGGCCGCAGTGCCGGTCCTGCAGAACGAGAGCGACGCGTTCGACACCGCCCCGATGACGATCGAACCGTGGGTGAGCGTGGTCGTGCCGCTCGTCGCGCTCGTCGCGGTCGCGGTCACCGCGTTCTTCCCGGCGCTGCGGGCCGGCCGGCTGCAGACCGTCGCCGCGCTGTCCGTCGGACGGACCCCGGTCGCCGGGCGCGGGCGCACCGCCCGGCGCGTCCTCGGCCGGCTGCCGCTGCCCCGGCCGGTGAGCCTGGGGCTGGCGAACCCGTTCACCAGCCCGTCGCGGTCGGCGACGATCGTCGCCGCGGTCGCCCTCGGCGCGCTCGGCGTCACGTTCGGCGTCGGCCTGGCCACCTCGCTCGCCGACATCCAGGAGGGCCTGAACCGCCGCAACGCCGGCGCCGTCGTCGCGCACGCCGGCATGGGACCGCCGAAGGCAGGGCAGCTGCCGCCGACCCCCGAGGAGGCCGCCGGGAACCTGGCGAAGATGACCGCCGCGGTCAAGGCGCAGCCGGGGACCCGCCGCAGCTACAGCACCACCGAGATCGAGCTCGGCGTCTCCGGCCTCACGGGCGCCGCGCGGGTCATCGTCTTCGACGGCGACTCCTCGTGGGCCAGCTACGAGATGATCTCCGGCAAGTGGTTCGACGGGCCCGGCCAGATCGTCGTGCCGACCGGGTTCCTCACCGCCACCGGCCTGCGCGTCGGCGACACCGCCACGCTGTCGGACGCCGGGAAGTCCGTCCGGGTCCGCATCGTGGGGGAGTCCCTCGACCTCAGCGAGGACGGCCGGGTCGTGGTGACCGACAAGGCCACCCTCGCCGACCTCGGCACGACCTTCGAACCCTTCGGCGTCGAGCTGCACATCGACCTCAACGACGGGGTCTCCGCGCAGTCCTATGTGGAGCAGCTCAACGCCGTGCTGGAGCCGCTCAGCGCCGGCGCGGAGGTCAACGTCGCGGAGATCAGCAGCACCGTCGTCGCGATGGACACCCTCGCCGCGACGCTCACCGTCATGCTCGTCGTCGTCGCCGGGATGGGCGTGCTCAACACGGTCGTGCTCGACACCCGCGAACGCGTCCACGACCTGGGCGTGTTCAAGGCGCTCGGCATGTCACCGCGGCAGACGGTGTCGATGGTCCTCACGTCGGTGGCCGGCACCGGCCTGCTGGCCGGCGCGATCGGGGTGCCGGTCGGGATCCTGCTGCACCACGCGGTGCTGCCGGCGATGGGCCGCGCTGCCGGCACCGGCCTGCCGACCAGCTACATCGAGGTGTACGGCCCGCTGATGGTGGTGCCGCTGGTCCTCGGCGGCCTCGCCATCGCCGGCTGCGGCGCGCTGCTGCCGGCGGGGTGGGCGGCGCGCATCCGCACCGCGACCGCACTGCGCACCGAATAACGGGGGCACGGGGGCCGGACCTCTGCCCGGTCCGGCCCCCGTGTGGTGTCAGCGTTCCCTCGGTACCACCCACCGCGGCGCCGTGCCCGTCAGCGCGGCGGCGGGCGCGGTCTGCGTGCACGAGGCGCCCTGTGCCGGCAGGGTCACGGTGTCGAGGTCCCGCATCAGGCTGGCGTCACCGGTCGTGGCCTGCCGCAGCGCCCGCGCCAGCAGCGTCCAGTCGTACTTGGCGTACATCGCGTTCGTGGCAACCCGCAGGACGTCGTCGCCGCGGACCGGATCCGGGTGGGTGGCGCCGGGAGCCGGCAGCGGCGCCCGGTTCATCGCCGTGACCAGGTCGTCGAAGGCGTCCTCGGTGAACCCGCCGGAGGCGAAGAACCGGTCCAGGGAGTCCTCGAACGACGCGTTCTGCCGAGTTCGCGGTCCCGAGGTACGGCAGGATCCCCGGGTTCCGCTCGGCGCACGTCTTGACCGAGTTGCGGGCGCCGTGCACCGCCGCCTTCAGGTCGACCTCGAACAGCGGCGTGAATGTGGTGCTGGTGGACGCGTTGTCCTCCTCCGGCGTCGTGCAGTCGACGGCCGGGACGCTGCCGGCGATCCCGCGCGGCCCGCCGGGGTTGACGAACATCGTGCCGATCCGGCGGGACTGGTCCTTCGCCGGCCACTTGATGACGGGCAGCTGGAACACCGGCCCCCGCCGGTCCCGGTAGTTGCGGGGCACGGCCGCGGTCGCGCACTGGAAGCCGCCGCCGCAGTCGCTCGATTGAGCCATGAACTGGTTGAACGCATTGTGGCGCTCCTTGAAGGCATCGAGGATGGTTGCCCTCGTATGGCACCGTGCCTGGGCCGGCGGCAATGCGTACAAAGACCCACTGGTGCTGTTGCCACGTCGACGTATCAGAGCCCGATAAGCTGAGTGGTGATGAAACAGGCCCATGAAACAGAGCAGCCCGCCGCGGCGCAGCAGCGCGTCACGATCCGCGACGTCGCGAAGCAGACCGGCCTGTCGATCGCGACCGTGTCGCGGGTGCTCAACGGGCGCTCCAACGTCGCGCCGGACACCCGCGACCGGGTCCTCGAGGCGATGGGCGGCCTCGGCCGGCAGGCGCCGCGGCGGCGCGGCTCCGGCGCCCAGAAGGCCGACAACGGCGTCTATGTGCGCTGCCCCTACGTGCTGACCGACTACTTCGGGCTCATCGTCTCCGCGATCGCCGAGGCCCTCGACGTGCACGGCATGCACGCGATCGTGGACGCCGGCGAGTCGTCGTGGAAGCGCACTGAGGCGCTCAAGACGCTCACCGGCTGGCCGCAGGTGACCGGTGCGCTGCTCATTCTGCCCTCGGAGCCCGAGGCGGACCTGGAGCGGCTGCGTGACCAGGGGTTCCCGTTCGTGGTGGTGGACCCGCGCACGTCGCCGCCCCGCGACATCGCGGCCGTGTCCGCGGCCAACTTCGCCGGCGCGCGGCGCCTGGTCACGCACCTCACCGAGCTCGGCCACCGCCGCATCGGCATCCTCGGCGGCCCGTCGGAGTGGATGGCCAGCACCGACCGCCTCGCCGGCTGGCTCGCGCCGCTCGTCGGCGTCGGCGTGCTGCCCACGGCTGAGCTGGTGCGCTCCGTGACCGACCCGACCGTGGAGCGGGGCTACCGGGTCGCCGCCGAGCTGCTCGACCAGCGGGAGCGGCCGACGGCGCTGGTGGCGTTCAACGACAAGATGGCCGTCGGCGCGCTGCACGCCGCCGCGGACCGGGGCCTGCGGGTGCCGCACGACCTGTCGGTGGCAGGCTTCGACGACATCGACGTCGCCCAGGCCACCCACCCGGCGCTCACCACGGTCCGCCAGCCGCTCGGCGAGATGGGCCGGATGGCGGTCAGCCTGCTCGGGCGGATGCTCGCCGGGCACGAGCTGGACGCGCTGCACGTGGAACTGGCGACCGACCTGGTCGTGCGCGGCTCGACCGGACCTGTGCCCACCGTCGATTGACGCGTGTTTCATAGCAACTTCCATCGCGACCTGAAAAAAGATGCGGCGTTCTGTTGACATGCCGCGTCAGTGGCGTGTTTCCTTCCTGTTACAGGCGCCGATGGATCCCGGCGCGGCACCGCACCCCAACCTCACCCGGCGACCCGCCAGTCGACATCGGGTCGGACGGTCATGCCCGCCCAGAACAGGACCCCCATGCCAGTAACGAAACGCATCAGGTGGCGCACAGCGCTGCTCGCGGTCGGTGTCACCACGGCCGCCGTCGGCGCGATCGGTGCGGTTGCCATGACCGCCGCTTCCGCCGCCAGCAGCGGCCGGATCACCAGCGCCGCCAACGGCAAGTGCCTCGACGTGACCAACGGCTCGACCGCCGACGGCAACCAGCCGCAGATGTGGACCTGCTACACCGGCAGCGCGAACCAGACCTGGACCCTCGCCGACAACGGCTCCGTCCAGGGCCTCGGCAAGTGCCTCGACGTCGCCAACGGCTCCACCGCCGACGGCGCCGTGGTGCACCAGTGGACCTGCTACGACACCGTCGCCAGCCAGAAGTGGCAGCTGACCGCGGCCGGCGACCTGGTCAACACCGCGTCCGGCAAGTGCCTGGACATCAAGGACAACAACCTCGCCGACGGCGCCAAGCTGCAGCTGTGGTCGTGCGCCGGCAGCGCCAACCAGAAGTGGACGTTCAGCGGCGGAGGCACCACGAACCCGACCCCCACGGCGACCGCGACCGGCGTGCCGAACAACCCGAACAACCCGGATCTGGGTCCGAACGTGTCGGTGTTCGACCCGTCGATGTCGGCCTCGACGATTCAGAGCCGGTTGAACACGGTGTTCAACCAGCAGGTGACGAACCAGTTCGGTAACGCGCGGTATGCGTTGCTGTTCAAGCCGGGCACCTACAACGTGAACGCGAACGTGGGCTTCTTCACCCAGGTCGCCGGTCTGGGCATCTCCCCGGACTCGGTCGTCATCAACGGTGCCGTGCACGCGGAGGCGGACTGGTGGCCGGACGGGTCGCAGAACGCGACGCAGAACTTCTGGCGGTCCGCGGAGAACCTGTCCGTGACCCCGACCGGTGGCCTGGACCGGTGGGCGGTGTCGCAGGCCGCGCCGTACCGGCGTATGCACGTGCGCGGCAACCTCGCCCTGTCCGACGGTGGCTGGTCCTCCGGCGGCTGGATCTCCGACAGCAAGATCGACGGCCAGATCCAGTCCGGCACGCAGCAGCAGTGGATCACCCGCAACTCACAGATCGGCAGCTGGACCGGCCAGAACTGGAACCAGGTGTTCGTCGGCGTCCAGGGTGCCCCTGGTAACAGCTTCCCGAACCCGCCGTACACCACCGTCGGCAGCTCGCCAGTAGTTCGGGAGAAGCCGTTCCTCTATGTCGACAACGCCGGGGCCTACCAGGTCTTCGTGCCGGCGCTGCGGACGAACTCCGCCGGGAACAGCTGGTCTTCTGGCACCACTGCCGGGTCGAGCCTGCCGATCAGCCAGTTCTACATCGTCAAGGCCGGTGCGACCGCGGCGTCGATCAACGCGGCGCTCGCCGCGGGGCAGAACCT
>NZ_JBFAPO010000056.1:0-79534 GCF_040676755.1 Dactylosporangium sp. NPDC049525
GCGCGGCGCCGCGCCGCCGAGACCGCCCAAGGGCCGCCGCTTCGTCCCCGGCGCCGCGCCCGTCGGGCCGGTCTCGCCGACCGCCGTGCACGGCACACACGTGGCCGGGATGCCCGTTTCGCCGACCCCGGTGAGCCCGACGATGCTCGATCCGACGCGCGGCACCGCCGCCGTCGCCGGCGCGTCCCACTCCGCGGGACAATGGGCGGGTCACAATCCGGGCACGACCGGGCCGCGGATGCCGCTGCCTCCGCCGCCCCGCCCGGCGCCGCGCCGGATCGGCCGCGCGGTGAGCGCCGTCGTGGCGGTCCTCATCGTCCTCGGCTGTCTCTGGGGCGTGTTCCGGCTCGCCGACTCGGCCGGTTCCGGCGACCCGCAGGCCGGTCCCAGCACCGCGGCGCCGGCCAGCAAGGCGCCGTCGAAGAAGCCGAGCCCGGTGGCGACCGACGGCGGGATCCGCTTCACCGTCGTGGACTTCGGCTGCGGCGTGGCGCAGATCGGCAAGCGGCCCGTGGTCAGGCAGGCGAAGGGCGAGTTCTGCCTGGTGGAGCTCCAGGTGGAGAACCTCGGCAGCGGCGGCACCTACATCTGGCAGGGCTCGCAGCGGCTGCGCGACACCGACGGCAACGACCACAAACCGGACGACTGGTCGTGGCTCTACAACGAGGCGACCCGGCCGCTGTACGGCGAGATCAAGGCGGGCAAACCGGTCACCGGCACCCTCGTCTTCGACGTGCCGAAGGGCCTCAGTTTCGACGTGCTGGTCGTCAAGCAGCAGCCGCTGAGCGACGGCACGGTCATCCGCCTGCCCGGCCGGTAGAGCGCTTTCGCGGGCAGCCTCCAGCGTCGTCGCGACGGTCCGCGCATCGACGTGCTGCCGAGCAAACACCACGGCGCGAGCCCTTGGCAAGGTTTTCTCGGACGTTAACTTTCGTTACCACCGTGTTATTGACACCACAGTCCGCAATCGGATTTAGTGTGCCGGAACCGGTTGCGGAACCGGTTCCAGAAAACGCTCTCTTGCCAGAAAGCGCTCTCACAGAGAGGATCGCGACGTGCCGATCACCATCGCCGATGTCGCGTCCCGCGCGGGGGTCAGCAAGACCACCGTCTCGCGGGTGCTCAACGGCAAAGGGGAGGTCGACGAGTCGACCGCGGCACGGGTGCGGAGGGTCATCGACGAGCTGGGCTACACGCCCAGCGCGCGGGCGGTCAACCTCGCCCGTGGGCACACCAGGGTCATCGGGATGTTGGTCCCGTCACTGATCTGGCCGTGGATGGGCGAGATCGTGCAGGGAGCGGTTGATGTCGTCGAGGCGGAGGGTTACGGGTTGCTGCTGTTCACGTGCAACCGTGGCGCCGAGTCGATGCGGCAGTTCTCCGCGCAGGTCTCCGGCAAGGCCTTCGACGGCCTGCTGGCGATCGAGCCGGAGGGCACCCTGGACTACCTCGCCGACCTGTACGCCGGCGGCCTGCCGGTGGTGCTCATCGACGACCGCGGCGACAAGCCGCTCATGCCGTCGGTCGGGACCACCAACCGGGCCGGCGGGGCTCTCGCCGCCCGGCATCTCGTCGAGATCGGCCGGCGGCGCCCGTTGGTGATCACCGGCCCCGAGAAGTTCGGCTGCACCCAGGACCGGCTTCGCGGCTTCGCGGACGTCTTCGAAGCCGCCGGCGCCCCGGTCGATCCGCGTTTTGTGATGGAGGGCGACTTCACCTACGACTGCGGCACCCAGGCGATCCAGCGTGCGCTGGGCCTGGGCCTCGACTTCGACGCCGTCTTCGCCCACAACGACCTGTCCGCCGCCGGTGCCCTCCAGGCGCTGCGTCACGCGGGCCGCACGGTGCCGGGAGATGTCGCCCTCGTGGGCTTCGACGACATCCTCCACGCCGCGCACACCGAGCCCCCACTCTCGACCATCCGCCAGCCGATGCGGCAGATGGGTGAGATGGCGGCCCGGCGGCTCATCGCGCACTTCGACGGCACGCCGTTGACGAGTGAGCCCAACATCCTGTCCACCACGCTCGTCGTGCGGTCCTCGACCGTGCCGGCGTAGCCCGAGCGCCCCACCGATCAAGCACCTGAAGGACCAGCACCAGCACCACCGACGCCGCACCAAAGGGCGGGACCTGCCGCAAGAAGGCCCCGTCGTCATACCCCGAATGCCCGCCCCACCTGTCGATCCAGGTACGTAAGGAGACACCCCCGTGCATACCAGACGCTCCGTTGTGCTCGGCCTCGCCGGGTTGCTCGCCACCGGCGCCCTTGCCGCGTGCGGCGATTCGCCGAACGAGAAGGCCAAGTCCGAGGGCCCGACGATCCTCAACGTCGGCATGCCGAACGGCCCGCAGACCGAGAACCAGAACCCGTTCCTCAGCACCTCGGCCTCGTCGAAGTCCGGCTACAAGTGGGCGCTGTACGAGCCGCTGATGATGTGGAACCCGGTCAAGCCGGCCGACCCGATGAAGCCGTGGCTCGCCACCAAGGCGGAGTGGTCCAAGGACTACACGTCGGTCAAGGTCAGCATCCGTGACAACGCGGAGTGGACCGACGGCCAGAAGGTCACCGCCGATGACGTCGCGTTCACCTACAAGCTGGTCCGCGACAACGACGCGCTCAACACCGGTGGCCTGACGATCAGCGACGCGACGGTCAGCGGCTCGGACGTGACGATCACGTTCAAGAACCCGCAGTTCGTCAGCCAGCACAAGGCCATCGCCCAGGTGCCGATCGTCCCCAAGCACATCTGGGAGAAGGTGTCGGACCCGAAGACCGAGCTCGCGAAGGACCCGATCGGCTCGGGCCCCTACAAGCTCAAGTCGTTCACCCCGCAGACCGCCACGCTGACGGTCAAGGACAAGGGCTACTGGCAGGCACTGCCGGCGGTCAAGGAGCTGCGGTACACCTCCTACACCGACAACAACGCGCAGACCACCGCGCTTGCCAACGGTGAGTCGGAGTGGAGCTTCGTCTTCATCCCCAACGTGAAGACGGTCTTCATCGACAAGGACGCCGCGCACCACAAGATCTGGGCGCCGCCGGTCCTGGGCATCCACGGTCTGTACATCAACACCACCAAGGCGCCGTTCGACGACAAGAACCTGCGCGTGGCCATGAGCATGGTCATCGACCGTGACGACATCTTCAACACGGCCGAGGCCGGCTACTTCCACCCGCTGGTCAAGAGCGTGACCGGTCTGCCCAGCCCCGCCGGCGACGCGTTCATCGCGCCGGAGTTCAAGGGCAAGGACTACAAGATCGACATCGAGGGTGCCAAGGCGCTCCTGACGGCGAACGGTTACAAGTACGAGGGCACCACCCTGAAGGACAAGACCGGCAAGGCCGTCACGCTCACGCTGACCGACCCCGCCGGCTGGTCTGACTACCAGACCTCGCTCGAGATCGTGAAGTCCAACCTCGCGAAGATCGGCATCGAGGCCACGGTCGAGAAGGCCAACCAGGACGCGTGGTTCAAGAACGTCGAGGCCGGTCAGTTCGACGCGGGCTTCCGGTGGACCAACGGCGGCAACACGCCGTACGACATCTACCAGACGATCATGGACGGCGACCTGCTCAAGCCGGTCGGCACCGCCAGCCCCGCGGGCAACTTCGGGCGCTTCAACAACCCGGACGCCACCAAGGCGCTGCGTGCCTACCAGTCGGCCACCGACGACGCGGTCCGCGTGCAGGCAATGAACACCCTGCAGAAGATCTTCGTCGAGCAGATGCCGATGATCCCCGTCGGCGCCGACAATGTCGGTGGGGCCTACTCCACGAAGCAGTGGACCGGCTGGCCGGACGACGCCAACCCCTACGGCGCCGCCCAGCCCACCCAGCCCAACGCGCTCGACGTGATCCTGCACCTCAAGCCGGCCTCCTGACCGGTCGCAAGTGACACCGCTCCCCGGGTGGCCCGCGAGGGCCGCCCGGGGAGCGGCACCCCGTGACCCACACCCCAAGACAGGAACATCGGCATGACGTTGAGCGAAAGCACGACGGCGCCGGTCGGTGAGGTGGTGCTGGAGGCCGTCGGCCTGACCAAGCATTTCCCACTCCGCAGGCGGCTGAGTGATCTTTTCTCCGGCAAGAAGGCGGCAGTCCACGCGGTGGACGACGTCAACCTCACTCTGCGACGGGGCAGGGTCACGGCACTGGTCGGCGAGTCCGGCTCCGGCAAGTCCACGGTCGCCCGCCTGCTCGCGCAGCTCTACCCGCGCACCGCTGGCGACATCCTGCTGCACGGCTCCTCGACCACGGTGCGCGGCGGACGCCGTTTCCGCACCTACGTCAAGCGCGTGCAGCTCATCTTCCAGGACCCGTTCGGTTCGCTCAACCCGGTTCACACGGTGCGCTACCACCTGACCCGTTCGCTGCGCATCCACGGCAACGCGGGCAAGACCCCGGCCGACCTCGAGGCGGCCCTGGCCAACCTGCTCAACCGGGTCAGCCTCACCCCGCCCGAGCGCTACGTGGACAAGTTCCCGCACGAGCTGTCCGGCGGCCAGCGCCAGCGCGTCGCGATCGCCCGCGCCCTGGGCGCCGACCCGGAGGCCCTGCTCGCCGACGAGCCGGTCTCCATGCTCGACGTGTCGATCCGTCTGGGCATCCTGAACCTGCTGCGGGACCTCAAGGAGCGGCTGAACCTGGCCATCCTGTACATCACGCACGACATCGCCTCGGCGCGCTACTTCGCCGACGAGACCATGGTCATGTACGCCGGCCGCATGGTCGAGGGCGGCGACAGCGAGACCGTCACGCAGAACCCCGCACACCCTTACACCCGGCTGCTGATCGAGTCCGCGCCCGACCCGGACCGCATCGAGGGCATCGCCGACCCGACCCGCCTGGACCGCGGCAACGGCGAGCCGCCGAGCCTGATCAACCCCCCGGCCGGCTGCCGGTTCAACCCGCGCTGCCCGCACGTCATGCCCCGCTGCAAGGTCGACCTTCCGCCGAAGCTGGAGATCGGCGACCGCGACGGGCACTGGGCGGCCTGCTGGCTGTACGACGCGGAGACCGTCGCCAAAGAAGGCATCGGCTCGGCGGCCGAAGGTGTCTCGTCCATTCCCACCCCGCCGGCCCTGACGCTGACGGAGGAGGCACGATGAAGTTCCTGCTGCAACGCTTCGCCTTCTACACGTTCACGCTGTGGGCGGCGATCACCCTCAACTTCTTCATCCCGCGGGTCATGCCCGGCGACCCGGTCAGCTCGCTGATCTCCAAGAACCAGGGCCGGCTGTCCAGCGACGCGATCCACTCCCTCACGGTGCTGTTCGGTCTGGACAAGAACCAGAGCCTGTGGGACCAGTACATCGGTTACTGGAAGCAGCTGCTGCACGGCGACCTCGGCATGTCCTTCACGTTCTTCCCGACGCCGGTGTCCGAGGTGATCAGCCAGAGCCTGCCGTGGACGGTCGGCCTGGTCGGCATCACCACCGTCCTGAGCTTCATCCTCGGCACCGCCGTGGGCGTCGGCGCGGGCTGGAAGCGCGGCTCGTGGATCGACAGCCTGCTGCCCGTCACCACGTTCCTGTCCTCGGTGCCGTTCTTCTGGCTCGGCCTCGTCGCGATCGCCCTGCTCGCCGGCCCCGGCAGCTACTTCCCGTCCTCCGGCGGCTTCACCCCCGGCCTGGTGCCGGCGTGGGACCAGTACTTCATCGGCAGCGCCATCAACCACAGCATCCTGCCGGCAGCGACGATCCTCATCTCCTCGATGAGCGGCTGGGTGCTCGGCATGCGCAACATGATGGTCACCGTCGCCTCCGAGGACTACGTGACCGTCGCGCACGCCAAGGGCCTGTCCGACAAGCGGGTCGCCCTGATGTACGCGGCCCGCAACGCGCTGCTGCCCAACGTCTCCGGGTTCGCGCTGTCGCTGGGCTTCATCGTCGGCGGCACCCTGCTGGTGGAGATCGTGTTCTCCTACCCGGGCGTGGGCTACCAGCTCTTCCAGGGCGTCCAGGCGTACGACTACCCGCTGATGCAGGGCATCTTCCTGGTCATCACGATCTCGGTGCTGGTGGCCAACCTGCTGGCCGACGTGGCCTACCTGCTGCTCGACCCGCGCACCCGAAAGAGTGGTTGAGATGACCGTCACCCCCTCCAGCATCGAGCAGGTGATCCCCGGCCAGGGCTCGATGGCCCAGCCGAGCATGAAGCCGGCGTCGAAGGCGAAGCGCAAGCGGTTCCGGTTCATCGCCAACGGCAAGGCCGCGACGGGCCTCATCGTCCTGGGCATCTACGTGCTGATCGCGATCATCGGCCCGTGGATCTCCCCGTACGACCCGGACCTGATCACCGCGGACAAGCTGCAGTCGCCGTCGGGCTCGCACTGGTTCGGCACGGACCACCTCGGCAAGGACATCTTCAGCCAGATCCTCGTCGGTGCTCGCGGCGTCGTCCTGGTCGGCTTCCTCGCCGGCATCGTCGCCACGATCCTGTCCGTCCTGATCGGCGTCACCTCCGGCTACCTGGGCGGCGCCGCCGACGAGAGCCTCTCGGCGGTGTCCAACGTCTTCCTGGTCATCCCGGCGCTGCCGCTGATCATCATCGTCACCTCGACGATCACCAACGCCGGCGACCTCGTCGTCGCGCTGGTCATCGGGTGTACATCCTGGGCGTACGGCGCCCGGGTACTGAGAGCCCAGACACTCTCGCTACGACGGCGCGACTACGTCGAGGCGGCCCGGGCGACCGGCGAGCAGACCTGGCGGATCGTGCTCTTCGAGATCCTGCCGAACCTGACCGCGATCATCGCGTCCAGCTTCGTCGGCACCGTCATCTTCGCCGTCCTGTCCGAGATCACGCTGGCCTTCATCGGCATCTCGTCGGTCTCCACCTGGAACTGGGGCACGATCCTGTTCTGGGCGCAGGGCCAGCAGGCCCTCGCGCAGGGCGCCTGGTGGTGGTTCGTGCCGGCCGGTCTGGCCATCGCGTTCCTCGGCACCGCGCTGAGCCTGATCAACTTCGGCATCGACGAGTTCGTCAGCCCCCGGCTGCGCACCGCCGGCGTCGGCTCGCGGCGGGCCCCCAACGGCGACAAGGTCCCCATGCGGGTCGGGTTCACCCCCGTCATCCGCGGCCGCGTCGAGACCACCCCCGAGATCGAGATCAAGCACCCGCCCGCGAGCAACGGGCGCGCCGGCAGCGCCGGCGACGCCGACTACGTCGCGACCGAGGGTCACAGCACCGGCACCGATGGAGCGAAGCGATGACCCAAGTCCTGACCCGGCCGCTGCTGGAGATCAAGAACCTCGACGTCGACTACGGTCTCGGCGAGGAGGCGGTCAAGGCCGTCCGCGACGTGAGCCTCACCATCCACCGCGGCGAGGTGGTCGGCCTGGCCGGGGAGAGCGGCAGCGGCAAGTCGACCCTCGCCTACGGCGTCACCCGGCTGCTCCCGCCGCCCGGCGTAGTGTCCAACGGCTCGGTCGTCTACCACCCGCCGACCGGCGACCCGTACGACGTGCTCAACCTCTCCCACAACGAGCTGCGCAAGTACCGGTGGGCGGAGACCTCGATCGTGTTCCAGGGCGCGATGAACTCGCTCAACCCGGTGCACAAGGTCTCCGTCCAGCTCATGGACGCCATCCGGGCGCACGACCCGAGCTCCACGAAGGCCAGCCGGCTGGCGCGGGCCAAGGAGCTGCTGCGCCTCGTCGGCATCGCCGAGGACCGGCTCGAGGCGTACCCGCACCAGCTGTCCGGCGGCATGCGCCAGCGCGTCATGATCGGCATGGCCCTCGCCCTGGAGCCGCAGCTGGTCATCATGGACGAGCCGACGACCGCGCTCGACGTGGTCATGCAGCGGCAGATCCTCGGCCAGCTCGTCGAGCTGCGCGAGCGGCTCGGCTTCTCGGTCCTGTTCATCACGCACGACCTGTCGCTGCTGGTCGAGTTCTCCGACCGGATCGCGATCATGTACGGCGGACGGATCGTCGAGGAGGCGCCGTCGTCGGCGATCTACCGCGACCCGAAGCACCCTTACAGCGAGGGCCTGCTGCGTTCGTTCCCGGCGCTGCGCGGCGCCCGCCGGGAACTGACCGGCATCCCCGGCTCACCGCCCGACCTGCGCGGCATGCCCACCGGCTGCTCGTTCCACCCGCGCTGCCCGAAGGCATTCGAGCCGTGCTCGACCGACCTGCCGATCCTGGGCAAGCCCGACGATCACGTCGGTGAGCCCCGCACCGTCGCCTGTTGGCTGCATCCGGTCACCGCCGGTTGAGCCAGCCGCTGGCACAACGTCCCAGTAACTGAAAACAGGAGAACCATGGACACGACCGCGACACCCCTCGATGTGCAGAATCCGATCGCCACACTCCCGCCTTCCTTCCGTTGGGGAGTGGCGACCTCGGCCTACCAGATCGAGGGCGCGGTCGACGAGGACGGGCGGACCCGGTCCATCTGGGACACCTTCTGCGAGGTGCCCGACGCCATCGACAAGGGTGACACCGGCGAGATCGCCTGCGACCACTACCACCGCATGCCGCAGGACGTCGCGCTGATCCGTGACCTCGGTGTCGACCTGTACCGCTTCTCCGTGGCGTGGCCGCGGGTCCAGCCCCGCGGCCGCGGCCCGGTGAACCCGGCCGGCCTCGGCTTCTACGACCGGCTCACCGACGAACTCCTGGCCAACGGCGTCGAGCCGTGGCTCACCCTGTATCACTGGGACCTCCCGCAGGAGCTGGAGGACGCCGGCGGCTGGCCCGTCCGCGACACCGCCTACCGGTTCGCCGACTTCAGCATGCTCGTCTTCGACGCGCTCAAGGACCGCATCAAGACCTGGACGACGCTCAACGAGCCGTGGTGCTCGGCGATGCTCGGCTACGCCTACGGCGTGCACGCCCCGGGCCGGCGTGACTTCGCCGCCAGCATGCACGCCGTGCACCACCTCCTGCTCGGTCACGGCCTCGCGACCCAGCGCATGAAGGAGGCGGCCGGCGAGCAGCACGAGTTCGGCATCACGCTGAACATGGGCGTCAGCACCCCCGAGACCGACAGCGCCGCCGACCGCGACGCGGCCCGCCGCAGCGACGCGCTGAGCACCCGCATCTACCTCGACCCGCTGGTGCACGGCCGGTACCCGGCGGACCTGGTGGCCGATCTCGCCGCGCAGGGCATCGAGCTGCCCGTCCAGGACGGCGACCTCGAGGTCATCAAGACCCCCATCGACGTCCTCGGCGTCAACTACTACTTCAGCGAGACGGTCTCCGGCGTCGACGAGGACGGCAACACCCACGACGCGACCGGCCTGCCCGTCAGCCGCCCCATCCCGACCGGCCGCCCGATCACCGCGATGGGCTGGGAGATCGTCCCCGAGGGCTTCACCCAGCTGCTCGTGCGCCTCTGGGAGGACTACCGGCTGCCGATCTTCGTCACCGAGAACGGCTCCGCCTTCCACGACGAGCCCGACGAGACCGGCTTCGTCCGCGACGACGACCGCATCGCCTACTTCGACTCCCACATCGGCGCGGTCGCCCTGGCCCGCCAGCAGGGCGCCGACATCCGCGGCTACTTCGCGTGGTCGCTGATGGACAACTTCGAGTGGGCGTACGGCTACGACAAGCGCTTCGGCATCGTCTACGTCGACTACGACACGCAGGAGCGCACCCCGAAGCAGTCCGCGCTCTGGTACCGCGACACCATCCGCGCGCTGCGGGGTTAGGTGTTCAGTCCGGCAGCAGGGGAGTTGTGGGCCCCTGCTGCCGGCCCAGCAGCGACGCCCGGGTGAGCGACGCCGAGCCGAACCGGTTGCGGACCTGATCCATCGCCGAGTCCAGTTCACCCCCGGTGCGCGCATGCAGCGGCAGTTCGAGTTGTACGGCGCCGTCCCCGTCCAAGTTGGCAACGGCAATGCCGACGAGCGTCAACCCTCGCGTCGCGATGAGATCTCCTGATTGCCGGTGCAGCCGGTGTACCGCGTCGAGAATCGTCGTGGTGTGCCACGTCTCCTTCGCCAGGGTGTGCGAGCGGGTGACCTTCGTGAAGTCGGCGAACCGCAGCCTGAGCACCACCGTCCGGCCGCCCCGTTCGGCCGCGCGCAGCCGGCGGCAGACCCGGTCGACCAGCTCCGCCAGGACCGCCTCGACGAACGCCGGCGGGTGCGGGCCGCGACCCAGGGCCCGCTGCGCGCCCATCGACCGGCGCCGCCGCCCGACCTGCACCGGCCGCGGATCCCGGTTGTGCGCCAGGGCGTTCAGGTGCCGGCCGGAGCCCTCACCGAGCAGCGACACCAGGGTCGCCTCGCCGAGCCGGGCCACCTGCCCGACGGTCGTGATCCGGTGCGCGCGCAGCTTGCCGGACGTGACCGCGCCGACGCCCCACAGCCGCTCGACCGGCAGCGCGTGCAGGAACGTCAGCTCGTCGGCGGGCTCCACGACCAGCAGCCCGTCGGGTTTGGCCACCCCGCTGGCCACCTTCGCCAGGAACTTCGTCCTCGCCACGCCGACCGTGATCGGCAGCCCGACCTCGCGCAGCACGTCCCCGCGCAGCTTCTCCGCGATGCGCCGCGGCGTCCCGGCGATCCGCCACAGCCCCCGCACGTCCAGGAACGCCTCGTCGATCGAGATCCCCTCCACGACCGGCGTGGTGTCCCGGAACACCTCGAACACCTTGTTGCTGGCCTCCGAGTACGCCCGCATCCGCGGCGGCACCACGATCGCGTCCGGGCACAACTGCCGCGCCTGCCGGCCGCCCATCGCCGTGCGCACCCCGCGCCGTTTCGCCTCATAGCTGCACGCGAGGACGACCCCGCCGCCGACGATCACCGGCCGGCCCCGCAGGCGCGGATCGTCGCGCTGCTCCACCGAGGCGTAGAACGCGTCGAGGTCAGCGTGCAGGATCGAGGCGCCCTCCGACACGAACATATGTTCGCATGAGTCGCCCTTCGCGCGGCAAGACTTGCGGCCGGCAACCGCGGCGATCGGTGTGTCGCAGCGCTCCGGAGTGCCGATAGGATCGATGTCCACGAGCGTCGTCCCGGTGGTCTTCGGCGAGCCCCGGGCGCCCGCGTTCGCGCCGCCGCCTGCCTGCCTGGAGTCCCCATGTCGCATCAGTCGCCGATCGTGTGTGCCGCATGAGCAACCGAACGAAGCTGCGCCCCGCGCCTCGCCGCGGTCCGATCCAACGCGGCGCCGCCCCGGCGTCGATCTGGCGCCGGCTCGCGCTGCCGGCCGCCGCCCTGGTCGTCGGCGGCCTCCTCGGCTGGTGGATCGTCGCGGCCACGTCGGACCCACGCACCGACGCGCAGCAGCGGATCGACGCGCTGCAGGTCGCTGAGGTGCAACGCGACACCGAGCAGGTGGTGCGGCTGACCGATCAGGCGCGCCGGAACGCCGACATGCTGGCGCCGGTCATGGAGGCGATGTACGCCGCGCTGCCCGCCGGCGCCGCCTCACCCGGACCGCTCGCCACCGCGGCGCAGGTCGAGGGCTGGAAGGCGGTCACCCGGAAGGTCGTGAGCGACTTCGCGGACGCGCCGTCGGCCGGGACCGCGGTCAACGTCGCCCGGTCCGGCTTCGCCACCGGCGCCCGCCAGCTCGACCTGGCCGTCGACACGTACACCGAGGCGGTCAAGGCCACCGACGCCCAGCGACCGGCACTGCTCGCGCTCGCCGCCCGGCAACGCGACAGCGCCGTCGTGACCTGGTCCATCGGCGGAACCCAGCTCGACTCGCTCAACGTGGACACCGGCCACGGCCACCAGCACGTGTTCCTGCCGAGCGCACCGGGGCAGGGTGCGATGACCTCCGACGGCTCAAAGGAAGGCAACTGACCGCCCCCGTGGGTGACACCCGAGGGTTCAGCGTTGAGTGAATACAGCCAGCGCTGTGCCGTCGGGCCGTAGAGCCCTTGACGCACGGGCAGGTCCTGGCCAGATTCGGTCACGCACTGTCCGCTGGGTGACCTGCTGGGCCTGGTCCTGGCCGTGGACCCGGCCGCCTGCCCGGCGGGCGGTGCTGAGCCGGCGGGTGCGGCTGTTCGTCGCCGCGACGATCACCTACAACGTCGTCGAGGCGGTCATCGCGCTGACCGCCGGCACCCTGGCGTCCTCGACGGCACTGATCGGTTTCGGTCTCGACTCCGTGATCGAGGTGTCGTCGGCGGCCGCGGTGGCATAGCAGTTCTCCGGCCCGGACCAACGCGCTGTTCGGCTGGTGGTGGGCCGATCCGCTGGCGGCGTCGGTGATCGCGGCCGTGGCCGTCAAGGAGGGCCGCGAGGCGTGGCGCGGCGACGCGTGCTGCAGCCCCGCCGCCGCGCTGCGGTCCGGTCCGGCGCGGGCCGGCGCGTGCCGGGCGTCACGCTGAGGGGGTGGCCTCCGTCAGGGGGAGCAGGACCGTGAAGCGGGTGTCGCCCGGGGTCGAGGTGACCCGGATGTCGCCGTGGTGCTTCTTCACCACGATGCGGTACGAGATGTCCAGGCCCAGACCCGTGCCCTCACCGACCGGCTTGGTGGTGAAGAACGGCTCGAAGATGCGGGGGCGGACCTCCGCCGGGATGCCCGAACCGGTGTCGGCGAACTCGACGCCGAGGCAGTCGCCGTCCAGCGACGTGGTGATCGTCAGCGTGCCGGAGCCGTCCATGGCGGCGACCGCGTTGTCGATCAGGTTGGTCCAGACCTGGTTGAGCTCGGCCGCGTACGCGGGGATCGGCGGCAGGTCGCGGTCGTAGTGGGTGACGACCCGCACGCCCTGCTTGGAGATCTTGGCGTTGAGCATGATGAGGGTGGCGTCCAGCAGCTCGTGCACGTCGACGACCTGGAACGGGCCGCGGTCCAGCTGCGAGTACTGCTTCGCCGCGTTGACCAGGCCGGAGATGCGGGTGACGGCGTCGTCGATCTCGCCCATCAGCAGCTCGGTCTCGATCGTGTAGACCAGCCAGCGCACGGCGGGCTCCAGGTCGAGCTTGCCAACGCAGTGCTTGACGTCGTCCAGCCACGCCACGTCGACGCCGCCGGCGACCAGGGTCGGGGCGAGATCCCAGGCGCCGTTGACGCCACGCTCGTCGAGCCAGTCGCCGATGGTGTCCTCGGCGTCGCTGGCGGCCAGCGCGGAGCGCTTCGGCGCGTTCGCGGCCAGCTTGACCGCCCGCTCCTGCAGCTCCACCAGGCCGTGCAGCTGCTGGCCGTCGAGGCGGCCGTCGGCGATCATCGCGAGCTTATGCCGCATCCCGGCGATGCGGTCACGCAGGACGGCGGTGGCCCGTACCGCCGCCGCGGCCGGATTGTTCAGCTCGTGGGTCAGTCCCGCGGACAGCGCGCCCAGCGCGAGGAGGCGCTCGCGTTCGGCGGCCGCGTTGTTGTTGTTCCGCATGCCGAAGAACAGGCCCTCGAGCAGGTGCATCGCCATCGGGAACCACTCGCGCATCGCGGCACCCAGTTCGACGCCGGGCAGCTCGTACACCTCGGTGTCGGTGATCGCGTGCATGGTGTTGTTGTAGAGCTGCGGAACCCGCTCGCCGAGGTATGCCTGGGTGGCGCCGCCGTAGACGCCGACCTGGTCGGTGCGGCTGAGCTCGATGTCGTCGCCGTGGACGTTGCGGCTGAGGCTCACCATGCCGTCGAGCAGCACGACGAAGCAGGTCGCGGGCTCGCCTTCGCGGTACACCATGTCACCGCCGCCGTACCGCACCGCGACGCCGCGTTCGGCCAGCCATACCAGCTGGTCCTCGTCAAGGGCCTCGAACAGGAACAACTTCCGCAGCTCTGCAACTTCGAGCTTCCGGCTCATTCCGTCACCTCCGCTGCGCTCCGGCGCCGGAATGAGCTTCCACTGTGCTCATGATGAGCGGCCTTTCCGCTTCGCTCCAGACCGCTCATTGACCCTCCACCAGGTACCGGTGCACGAGCGACACCGCCATGGCGCCCTCGCCGACGGCGGAGGCCACCCTCTTCACCGAGTCTGCGCGCACATCACCCGCGGCGAACACTCCAGGCACACTGGACTCGAGGTGATAGGGGTCACGGCCGAGCGCGAGGTGGCCGTTGCTGTCCTCCACGTCCAGGCCGGTGAGCACGAAGCCGCGGGTGTCGCGCTGCACCACACCGTCGAGCCAGTCCGTGCGCGGCTCCGCGCCGATGAAGATGAACAGCCACGAGCTGTCCACGGTCCGCTCGGCGCCGCCGTCCACGGAGCGCAACGTGAGCCGCTCCAGGTGCTCGTCGCCGTCCGCGCCGATGATCTCGGTGCACGGGTGGACCTCGATGGTCGGCACCGCGGCGATCTGCTCGATGAGGTACCGCGACATCGACGCGTCCAGGTTGGGCGCCCGGATGACCAGGTGCACCTGCCGCGCGTAGCGGCTGAAGAACATCGCCGCCTGCCCCGCCGAGTTCGCCCCGCCGACGATGTAGACGTCCTGATCCGAGCAGCTCGGCGCCTCCGTGGACGCGGATCCGTAGTACACCCCGCGACCGTGGAACTGCTCCAGGCCGGGAGCCTTCAAGCGCCGGTAGGACACCCCGGTCGCCAGGATCACGCTGTGCGCCGCGATCGTCGTGCCGTCCTCGAAATGCAGCACGCGGGCCGAGCCCTGCACGGCGAGCCGGGTGACCCGGCACGCGGTGAGCAGCTCCGCGCCGAACTTGACCGCCTGGCGGCGGGCCCGGTCGGTGAGCTGCGCGCCGGAGACCCCGTCGGGGAAGCCGAGATAGTTCTCGATCCGGCTGCTCTGCCCGGCCTGCCCGCCGGTCGCCCGCTCCTCGAGCAGCACCGTGCGAAGGCCCTCGGAGGCGCCGTACACCGCCGCGCCGAGACCCGCGGGCCCGCCGCCGACGACGACCAGGTCGTAGAAGTCCGATGCCGGCGTGGTGGTCAGGCCGACCTGCACCGCCAGCTCCGACTCGGTCGGCGCGACCATGGTCTTGCCCTCGGGGGTCACGACCAGCGGCACGTCGGCGTCGGTCAGCCCGGCGGCCGTCAGCAGGCGCTGCCCCTCGGCGTCGTCCGTGGTGAACCAGCGGTAGGAGACCATGTTGCGGGCCAGGAAGTCACGGACCTTGAACGACGGCGCCGACCACCGGTGCCCGACGATCTTCACGTCGGCGATCTGGCGGTCCGGTGCGGCCTTCCACGCCTCGAGCATGGCGTCCATCACCGGGTACAGCTTCTCCTCCGGCGGGTGCCACGGCTTGAGCAGGTAGTGGTCGAGGTCGACGACGTTGATCGCCTGGATCGCGGCGTCGGTGTCGGCGTACGCGGTCAGCAGCACCCGGCGGGCGCGGGGGAACAGGTCCATCGCGTGCTCGAGGAACTGCAGGCCGGTCATGTTGGGCATGCGGTAGTCCGCGAGCAGCACCGCGACCTGCTCGCCGCGCAGTTTCAGCTCCTTGAGCGCGTCCAGGGCCTCCTGGCCCGAGTCGGCGCGGATGATGCGGTAGTCCTCGGCATACTGCTTACGCAGATCACGGGCGACCGCCCGGGACACCGCGGGATCGTCGTCCACGGTCAAGATCGCTGGCTTGGCCATGTTCCTAATCCAACCACGCGATTCGGCGATCAACGAATACTGCCCGCGGCGGGTGAGACGGCTTCGCGCGTCCCAAGGTCCTCACGGGATACGGTGTGCTCCGTGAGCAACCCGTGTGAGCACCTCGACCTCATCAACGACGTCCAGCCCAGCGCGGACGGCTGCGAGGACTGCCTCGCCGTCGGCGGCCGCTGGGTGCACCTGCGGGTCTGCCTGACCTGCGGGCATGTCGGCTGCTGCGACTCCTCGCCGGCCAAGCACGCCACCGCGCACTACAACAGCATCGGCCATCCGCTGGTCCAGTCGTTCGAGCCGGGCGAGGAGTGGGTGTGGTGCTACGCCGACGACGCCCTGCTCAAGGTCGCCGGCCTGCCGGAGCGCTCCCACCCGTGACGGCCGCTGAGCCGGCCGGCCGCGTGACGGCCGCTGAGCCGGCCGGCCGCGTGACGGCCGTTGGGCCGGCCGCCGTGACGGCGGCTGGGCCGGCGCTGGGGCATAGACGATCGGCTACTTCCGGTAGTTTTTTCGCGGCCTAAAGTAAGCCCCATGACGGTGACGTTCGATGGGGGCGGGGCCGGCTCCGGCCCGCTGTCGTGGGGACAGCTGGACATCTGGGTCAAGATGAGCGCCCTCGGTCAGTCGCTGGCGATGGGCGGGGTTCGCCCGCTGCCGGCCGGCACCGGCGTCCACGACGTCGCCGCCGAGCTGCGGTACCTCATGAGCCGCTACGAGAGCATGCGCACCCGCCTCGTACCGGACGGTGACGGCCCACCCCGGCAGGTCGTGCACGGCCACGGCGAGATCGACCTGGAGATCGTCGAGGCGGGGGAGTCGGATCCGGAGGAGGTCGCGGGGCGGGTCGAGGCCCGGTACCGGGCGGAGCCTTTCGACCACGTCAACGACTGGCCGGTCCGCATGGCGGTCGTGCGGTCCGGCGACGAGTGCCGCTTCGCCGTCCTCGTGATGTCACACCTGGTGCTCGACGGCGCCGGCGCGGTGCTGATGATGGCCGAGACCGACGCCCGCACCGCCGCCCCCGTCCAGGGCCACTCCGCCCTCGAACAGGCCCGCCGGCAGTCCCTACCGGCCGGCGCACGGCAGAACGCGGCCGCGCTGCGACACTGGGACACCCACCTGCGCACGATTCCCGCCCCGCGCGTTCCCCCGTCCCGCGACGCACGCCGCCCACGGCACTGGACCGGAGTCCTGCACTCCACAGCGCTGCCCAGGGCGCTGGTCGTCGCGGCGACGCGCGCGGGCACCGAGGCGGCGCCGGCCTTGCTCGCCGCGTTCGCGGTCGCCTTCGCCCGGATCACCGGCGTCACGGTGGTGCCGCTGCGCCTCGTGTCCAGCAACCGCTTCCGAGCCGGCCTCGCCGACGTGGTCTGCCCGGTGTCGCAGGCAGGCTTGTGCGTCATCGACACCGCCGGCGCCTCCACGGCTGGCGACTCTGCGGGCGGTGCCTCCGGGGGCGGCGGCTTCACGGGTGGCGGCTCCGCGGGCGGTGCCTCCGCGGGCGGTGCCTCCGCGGGCGGTGCCTCCGCGGGCGGCTTCACGGACGGTGCCTCCACGGGCGGTGCCTCCACGGGCGGCCACTTCACCGCCGGTGACTTCACCGCTGTGGTGCGGCGCACCCAGGGCGCCGCGCTCGCCGCCTACAAGCACGCCTACTACAACCGCCTTGAGCTCAACGCGGTGATCGCCGCCGTGGTCGCTGACCGGGGACCGCAGTTCGACCTGGACGTCAGCCTCAACGACCGGCGCCTCGGCGGCTCGCTGCAAGACGTGCCGCGCCGGGAGCGTAGTGAGTTCGCCTGGATCGCCACCCAGGACGAGCCGTCGTCATCGCTGTTCCTCAACGTCGACGGCTCCGACGAGGCGATGGCGATCACGATGTACCTCGACAGCCACTTCCTCGCCCCAGCCGACGGTGAGGCCCTGCTGTGGGCGATGGAGTCGATCGCCGTCGCGGCGGCCGCCGATGTCGCGGAGCGTGTGCCCGCCGGCGCCCAGGAGCGTGCGCCCGCCGGCGCCCAGCAACACGCAGCGGCCGACGCCCAAGAACGTGCAGCCGCCGATGTTCAGGAGCGTGTGGCCGCCGACGCCTAGCAACGTGCAAGCCCCACTCGCCGGGACCGCTGGCCGCCGACGCCGCCCCAGAACGCGCGGGCGCCGATCTCCGGGATCGCCGGCCGCCGACACCCGGGAACGTGCAGGCGCCGATCTCCGGGGAACGTCCGAGCGTCGCCGCCCGCGAACTCCCGGCCGCCGACGTCCAGCGACGTGCGGGCGACGATCGCCAGGAACGCCCGGGCGCCGATCGCCAGGAACGCCCGGGCGCCGATCGCCAGGAACGCCCGGGCGGGCGATGTCGAGGAGCGCGTCGTGGCTCCGACTGGGTTGTGGCGGCGTCACTCGGCCACTGGTTCGTGACGGCGTTACCGGTCCGGACGTCCGTGCCGGTTGACCGCTTACAGCACCGTACACCAGTACTGGAAATTGATCTCTGGTGTCGTAGCTGTCCAACTACGCTGCGAGATGAGGCGTCATGTGTTTCGAGCATCACCGTACCTGGATCGTCGCGCAGACCGAGCTGCTCGTGTCCGGCCTGCCTGCCGCCGCGGACCTGCGGGCGCCCGTGCCGTCCTGCCCGGGCTGGACGCTCGGCGCGCTGCTGCGGCACATCGGCGGCGGGCATCGGTGGGCTGCTGAGATCGTCCGGACCAGGGCGACCGGGTTTCTGCCCGACGACATCGTCCGCGACGTCGCCGGCGACGACACCGGGCCGGTCCCGGCCGGGTGGCTCCTCGACGGTGCGCACGAGCTCGCCGCCGCCCTGGCCGACGCCGGCCCCGACGAGTCCGTGTGGACGCCGTTCAACGAGGGTGGCATGCCGTTCTGGGCGCGCCGCTTCGCCCACGAGACTCTCATGCACCGCGCCGACGCGACCCTGGCTGCCGCGACGCCGTTCGAGGTTGCCACGGACGTCGCCGTCGATGCCCTCGATGAGTGGATGGAGCTGGACGCGCATCCGATCCACTTCGACCTCGACCCCGCGAAGAAGGCCATCCTCGGACCCGGCCGGACCGTCGCGCTATTCGCCGACGATCTGCCGGAAGAGGACGAGGTGCCGGAAGAGGACGCAGTGCCGGAAGGGCCCGGCACTGGCTGGTTCGTCGACCTGACCGGAGACGTCAACACCTGGCGGCGCGGCGCTGGGCCGGCCGCGGTCGCCGTCCGTGCACCGCTTCGGGAGCTGTTGCTGCTGGTGTACCGCCGCCGCACCCCCGACGGCCTCCCCGTGACCGGCGACGAGGCGCTGCTTCGGCACTGGCTCGGTCACGTCGCCTTCGGCTGAGCCACCTGTTCGAACATCTGCAGCCCGGTAAGGCATCTGCAGCCCGGTAAGGCATCTGCAGCCGGTCAGGCGTCCTCCACCTCGAGGCTGCCGTTGACCTGGAGCTTGCGGCGGGCCCGCTCGTAGAAGGTGGTGTAGCCGAGGCGCACCACCTTCGCCGCGGCGGGTGCCGCCGACACGGTCAGCATGTCGCCGGGCTTCAGCTCGGCGCTCAGGACGCCGTCGACCTCCATGACGAGGCGGCCGCTGGACGGCAGCAGCTCCAGGTCGAGGTCCTCGTCGGGGGACAGCACCAGCGCCCGGTTGAACGCCGAGTGCGCCGCCGCCGGCACGACCAGGATGCCCTCGACGTTCGGCGACACGATCGGGCCGCCGGCGGAGAAGCTGTAGGCGGTCGACCCCGTCGGCGTGGCCACGATGAGGGCGTCGGCGGAGTATCGCACGAACGGATATCCCTGCATGGAGATGCCGATCGCGGCGAGGCCCTGCCCCGGCACCCGCACCAGGGCGATGTCGTTGAAGGCGATCACATCGGTGCCGTCGGGCAGCCGGGTGCGGATCGCCATGCGGGGTTCCACGGTGAACCGGTGTGCGTCGATCGCGGTCAACGCCGTCGAGAGCTCGTCGACGGCTACCTCGGCGAGGAACCCGAGCCGGCCGAGGTTGACCCCGAGCACCGGGGTCGGCTTGCCCGACAGCAGCCGCATGCTGCGCAGCATGGTGCCGTCGCCGCCGAGACTCACCACGAGCGACGCCCGGCTCACCAGCTCGTCGGCGTTGACCGCGACGGCAGTGCAGTCGATGCGGTCGACCTCGTCGGGCAGCCCGAGCACCGTCACGTCGCGGGTCCTCGCCCAGTCGATGATGGCGTCGATCGCCGGCTTCGAGTCGCGCCGGGGATGCAGAACCAGTCCGACCGTGTGCACCATGCCCATGGCGCAACTGTACGACCGTCACAGGTGGGCCGGTTCGCGGTGCCGGGCCGGCGGCGCCGACACCGACTGCCGGCCCAGCGAACCCACCACGAGGGCGATGGCGACCAGCAGCACCGCCGGTAGCGGCCCGACCCATGGCACCCGCTCCAGCAGCAGCGCCGCGCCCACCGCGCCGACCGGGATGCACGCCAGTGACAGCAGGTTGGCGCTCGTCGGCGCCGTGGTCGGGTCGATCGGGTCGCGGGCGGCGGCGTGCTGCAGGCCCGTCGCGATGGCGGCGAGGGCGAGCAGCGGCAGCTGGGTGAGGCCGCGCGGGTCGTGCTGCGCCACCATCCACCCGCCGCACAGGGTGCACAGCGCGAGCAGCGCCCCGACCAGGCAGCGGCTCGGCGCGATCCGGCGGGCGAGCAGGGCCGTGCCGCCGTACACGGCGACGGACAGCGCGCCCCGCAGCGCCGTCTCCGGCAGCCGCTGGACGGCGGAGACGCCAAGGACGACCAGGTTGCCGGTCACGACGCTGCCGAACACGCCGCCGAGGAACAGCAGGCAGATGCCGTCGACGTACCCGGCCGCGAGGGCCAGCAACCACTGTGTTCGTCGCATCCGCGACCCGTGCCCAGATCCGCGCGACCCACCCTCACCCGCACCGGGTGAGCATGTTTGTCGTGTGACAAACATGAAACAGGTGGTGCTGAGGGTACGGTCGCTGGTGACGGCGACAAGGGAGAGGGGGCGACGACACGGTGTCGATCGCGTTGCGGCTCGCACTGCATCTCCCGCGGGACGCCGCGACGGTGCCGATGGCCAGGCGCCTGCTGGACCAGGCGCTGCGGACGCTCGGCGTGGAGCCCGGCTGCCGCGACGACATCGGCCTGATCCTCACCGAGGCGTGCGCCAACGTCATCGAGCACGCCCGTGACATCGACGACTACGAGATCAGCATCGACGTCAGCGACCTGCGCTGCGTGATCCACGTCGTCAACGACGGTTCCGTGATCGACCCTGGGCGCCTGGTCCTCGCGACCGAGATGACCGAGCGTGAGCTCGCCGCGCTGGACTTCTCGGTCCTCGACGAGCACGGTCGCGGCCTGCACATCATCCGGGCCCTCGCCGACGAGCTGTACCTCATCCCGGCCCAGGCCGGCGGCCTGGTCCTGCAGGCAGTGACCACCCTGCGCTGGACCAGCGACGCCGAGATCTGGCAACGCCGCTGACCGTCGCCGGTCCGGCCGGCGGCGTTGCTTCACGCGCTGGGCAGGGGTGACGCGGCGGCCAGGGTGACCGCGCGGCGGCTCAGCAGGGTGATCGCCGCCGCGGCGACCGCGCCGCCGAGCGCGACGGCGACGGCCGCCCGCGCCGACGACCCGTCGACCGCGGCGCCGGCCAGGGCGCTGCCGAGCGCGGTGCCTGCCGCCGTCGCCGTGCCCGTCCACATCCGCGCCTCGGTGCCCGTCCCGGCGGGCGCGGCCCGGTCGGTGAGCTCGTAGGCGATCGCGTTCAACGGCGCCAGCGGCGTCCCGGCCAGCACGAACAGCGCCGCCAGCCACCACGGCCCGACCGGCAGCAGCAGCGGCGCGAAGGCCACGCACATCGCCGCCGACAGTAGCCCGAACCCGGCCGGCGACAGGTGCGGCGTGAGGCTGCCCAGCAGGCTGCCGGCCGCGAACCCGCCGAGCAGCACCCCGGCGAACCCGGCCCGGCCGCCGGCGGTGGCGAACGCGGCCGCCGCGACCTGCAACGCCCCGATCGCGACCCCGAGGGCGGTGCGCGACCCGACCAGGGACACGATGGCCGGTGAGCGCAGCGGCCCGAGCAGGCCGCGGGCCGCCCTGGCCGGGGGGCGCCACGCCCTGGCCGGCGGCAGCAGCGCGAACCCGGCGGTCGCCACGACCGCGAGCCCGGCCGTGACGATCAGCCCGAGCGCCGGCCGGCCGAGCGCGACGACGGCGCCGGCGACCACCGGACCGGCGATGAACCCGACCTCGAGCAGGGCGCTCTCCAGCCGGTACGACGCGCGCAACTGCGGCCCCTCGCCCAGCAGTGCGATCCAGATGCCGCGCATGCACGCCGCGACGGGCGGCCGGGCCGCGCCGGCGACCGCGGCGAGCGCGACGAGGACCCCGAGCGGCGCCGACGGGCGCAGCGCCACCCCGAGCAGCGCCCCGCCGTGCACGGCCGCCGTGGCGAGCAGCACCGGCGTCTGGCCGATCCGGTCGACGAGGCGGCCGACGAGGGGCGCGCCGGCACTGGCGCCGACGGCGAAGACGCCGGCCACGATCCCGGCCGCGCCGAACGACCCGCGCTCGTGCTGCACCAGCAGGACCATGGCGAGGGCGACCGCGCCCGCCGACAGCCGGGTCAGCAGGTTCGTGACCGCGAGGGCCTTCGCGAACGGCCGCCCCAGCACCGCTGCCCAGAGTCTCAACACCCCGGCAGTTGTACGTGACCCGCCCGCCGCCCGCACCGCATTTCCGGCCGGCCGGGAGGTGCAGCGCCGAGGCTCAGCGTGTCTCTTGGATGCGGATGAGGTTGCCGGCGGGGTCGCGGATGGCGCAGTCGCGGACCCCGTACGGCTGGTCCATCGGCTCCTGCACGATCTCGGCGTCGCCGGCCTGCACCCGCGCGAACAGGGCGTCGAGGTCGCCGGTGGCCAGGTTGACGCCGGAGTAGGTGCCCTTGGCCATCATCTCCGCGATGGCGCGACACTCGTCGTCGGTCCTGCCGCCGCCGGGCACCGCGACGGGCTCCAGGACCAGTGACGTGCCGGGCTGGTCGGCTGGACCGACGGTGATCCAGCGCAGCCCGTCGTAGCCGACGTCGTTGCGGACCTCGAAGCCGAGCACGTCGCGGTAGAAGGCGAGGGAGGCGTCCGGGTCGGTGTGCGGCAGGAACGCCGAGTGGATGGAGATGTCCATGCCGGTCACGCTACGGACGGCTGGACGGCGGGCGCTTCTCGATTCCTGACCGGATTCCTGTCCGGATTCCTGACGGGATTCCGGACCGGTCTGGTCACCTGTTTCGCCACGCACGGCGGCATGCCGGCGGTCGCGCCCGCCGCGCGGGCCCGGTAGGCGCTGGGCGGCATGCCGACGAGCTCGGTGAAGCGGGTGCTGAACGTGCCCAGCGACGAGCAGCCGACGGCGAAGCACACCTCGGTGACGCTCAGGTCGCCGCGGCGCAGCAGCGCCATCGCGCGTTCGATGCGCCGGGTCATCAGGTACGAGTACGGTGACTCGCCGTAGGCGGCCCGGAACTCGCGGCTGAGGTGCCCGGCGGACATGTGCACCCCGCGGGCGAGCTCCTCGACGTCGAGCGGCTGGGCGTGGTCCCGGTCGATCCGGTCCCGGACCCGGCGCAGCCGGGCCAGGTCACGCAGGTGCTGCGCGGTGGCGGGCGGGCTGGTCATGCCACCGATCGTGCCACATCCGCCGGGTACGGTGGCGGCGTGCCCGACGCGATCTTCGCCCATCCGCGGCTCGCGGCCGTCTACGACGCGTTCGACGGCGACCGCCGCGACCTCGACCTCTACCTCGGCGTCGCCGAGGAGTTCGCCGAGGAATCCGCCGCAGTGCACGTGCTCGACGTCGGCTGCGGTACGGGCTGCCTCGCGCTCCTCCTGGCGCACCGCGGGTGGCGGGTGACCGCGGTCGATCCGGCCGGTGCGTCGCTGGACGTGGCGCGCTCCAAGCCGGGCGCGGCGGCGGTCACCTGGATCCACGGCGACGCCACGACCCTGCCCGCCAACACCGCCAACACCGCCAACACCGCCAACACCGCCGAAACCGCCGGCCCAGCCGACCTCGCCACCATGACCGGCAACGTTGCCCAGGTGTTCCTCGACGACGACGCGTGGGCGGCCACGCTGCGCGGGATCCACGGCGCCCTGCGCGACGGCGGTCGCTTCGTGTTCGAGACCCGGCAACCGCGGCGCCGCGCCTGGGACGAATGGGCCGCCGACCCGGGCCCCGTCGTGCGGGACGTGCCCGGGGTCGGCATCGTCGAGCAGCGCCGGGAGGTGACGCGAGTGGCGTTGCCGTTCGTGACGTTCCGGAACACGTACACCTTCGCCGACGGGACCCAGCTGCACTCGGACTCGACACTGCGGTTCCGGGACCGCCCGGAGCTCGAACGGTCCCTCGAAGCAGCCGGGTTCGCCGTCGACGAGGTCCGCGACGCGCCCGACCGGCCGGGACTGGAGTACGTGTTCGTCGCGCGAAAGGTCAGGACAGGCGGACCGTGACGGTCTTCGGGCGCTGGTACTCCGCCAGGGCCAGGACGCTCAGGTCGGTGCCGTGCCCGGAGCCGCGCCGGCCGCCGTGGGGGAGCTCCGCGGTCTGCTCCAGGTGGCAGTTGACCCAGACCTCGCCGCAGTCCAGCTCGCCCGCGATCCGCAGGGACGGGCCGACGGCGGTGCCCCACACGCTTGCGGCGAGGGCCTGCGGCACCGAGTTGGCGAGGGCGACCAGGCCGTCGAGGTCGTCGGCGGCCTGGACGGTGAGTGCCGGGCCGAACATCTCCCGGGTCACCGCCGGGTCGTCCGCCGGCAGGTCCGCGAGGATCAGGCCGGGCCGCCAGAACCCGCCGGTCTCACCGTCGCCGACGGCCACGTCGCCGGTGCGGCGGACCCCGGCGCGGGACTCCGCGACGATCGCGTCGAAGCGGGCGACCTGATCCGGGTTGTTCAGCGGGCCGAAGTCGGGGCCGGCGCGGCGGGCCCGCATCGCGGCGGCGAGCCGCTCGACGGTCTCGTCCAGGTGGGAGCGCAGCGTGATGACCCGGGCCGGCGCGGCGCAGCTCTGCCCGGCGTTGTACGTGCACGCGCCGACCAGCTGCTCGTAGGTGTCGTCGGGGGCGTCGGGCAGGACGACCGCGGCGCAGTTGCCGCCGAGCTCCAGGCTGACCCGGCGCAGCCCGGCGCGGGCGACGACATCGAGACCGCCGGCCTGGCTGCCGGTGAAGGCGACCGCGTCGACGTCGGCGGCGACGAGCAGCCGGCCGGTGTCGCGGTCGCCGGGCAGCGCCACGAGGACGCCGGGGCCGAGTGTCTCGGCGGCGTGTTCGGCCAGCAGCACCGCGGTGTCCGGGGTCGTCTGGGCCGGTTTGAGCACGACGGTGTTGCCGGCGGCGAGCGCGGGGCCGAGCCGCCACGCCGCCATCAGCAGCGGGTAGTTCCATGGCACGATCGCGGCGACGACCCCGATCGGCTCCCACCGCACCCAGCTCTCCCGGCCCGGCAGCCGGTGCCCCGCCGCCGGGGTCAGGTCGGCGCGGACCGCACCGGCGTAGAACCGCAGCACGTCCGCGGACTGCAGGACCTCCGCACGGGCGTCCACATCGGACTTTCCGGTGCCGGCGACCTCGCGCTGGACGTACACCTCGACCTGCCGCTCCATGAGTGCGACGAGTGCGAGCAGGCGGTGGGACCGCTCCTTGGCGGTCAGGCCGGCCCAGCCGCGCAGCGCCGCGCGGGCCGCGGTCACCGCCGCCGTCACCTCGGCGGGGCCGCCGGCGTGCAGCTGGGTGCGGACGTGGCCGGTGCGGGGGTCGGTCAGCTCAAGAAAGGTGCTCACGCCACATCGTAGGCACGCAGCCATAGTTCGAGGGTCAGCACCAGCCACACCTTGCCGCCCTGCCGGGGCAGCAGCGTGCCCTCGCCGCGTAGCCACGCCCGGATCGTCACCGGGTCAAACAGGCCGCTGGTGCGGCTGCCGAGCAGCACGTCGTCGGCGAGCTCGCGCAGCGGGCCGCTCAGCCACTGCTGCACGGGCACCCGCATGCCGCTCTTGGGACGGTCCACAATGGTCGCGGGGAGCAGGTCCCGCACGGCCTCCTTGAGGATCCATTTCTCGTCGGTACCGGCCAGCTTCAGCTGTGGCGGCACCGTGAACGCGTGGTCGATGACCTGCCGGTCGAACAGCGGGGCGCGGCCCTGCAGCCCGCGCGCGGCGGTGAGCCGCTCCACCTTCGTCAGGATGTGGTGCGCGCCCTTGGTGCGCAGGTTGCAGTGCAGCAGCCGGTTCAGGTGCGAGCGCATCGTGCCCGGCGACAGGTACGGCGCGACGAACCGTTCCGGGCCGGGTTCGTCCTCCAGGGCCCGCAGGGTGTCCGGGGTCAGCAGCGTGGGCAGGTCGCCGCCGCACTTGCGGTAGGAGCGCAGGTACGCCAGCGACCGGGCGTCCGGGGACGGGTCGTCGCGGTGCAACTCGTACAGCAGCATCGGCAGGTTCTTCGGGCCGCCGAAGACCGGGTCGCCGCCTTCGCCGTTGAGCACGACCCGCATCCCGTCGCCGGCGACGGCCTCGGCAAGCATGAGGTTCGGCACCGTCAGCGGGTCGCCGACGGGGCTGTCCAGCAGCGCGACGGTGTCCGCGAGCCGGGCGGCGACGGCCTCGCCGGACACGCTGAGCACCCGGTGCCGGGTGTTGCAGTGGGTCGCGACGAGTCCCGAGTACGCCAGTTCGTTCGGCAGCTCATGACCGAAGCTGATGGAGTACGTGCGGACCTCCTGGTCGTGCAGCTTCGCGGCGAGCGCGGTGACCAGGCTGCTGTCCACGCCGCCGGACAGCAGGACCGCGACCGGTTCCGCGGCCGGCAGCCGCAGGCTCGTCGCTCGCTCCAGCAGCGCCCGCAGCGCCGCGGCGTGCCCGGCGGCCGGGATGGTGTCGTCGACCGCCTCCGTGGCCTCCCAGTACACCTCCTCGCGGACGGTCCCGTCGGCGCGCAGCCGCACGATCCGGCCCGGCAGCACCTCGTGCACGCCGCGCAGCAGCGTCTCCTCGCCGGGCAGGTACGCGAAGGTGAGGAACGACCGGACCGCGGCGAGGTTCAGCCCGGTGGCAAGGGACGGCCAGCGCCGCAGCGCCCGCAGCGACGTCGACACCGCCCACTGGCCGGCGGCGCGGGCGTGGAAGACGGTGCGGGCGCCGACGTGGTCGCGCACCAGGACCAGGTCGGTGCCGTCGGCGATGACGAGGACGAACATGCCGTCGGCGGCGCGGATCCCGGCGGCGCCCAGCCGGGCGTACAACCGCAGCAGCAGCGCACCGTCGGGTGTGTCGGGCGGTGCGGGCGCACCGGCGGCGCTCAGCTCCGCGAACAGCTCGGCCCGGTTGTGCAGCACGACCTCACCGACCGCGTGCAGGCCGCCGGCGGTGAACGGGCCCTCGGCGAAGCCCGGCTCGGCGTCGACGAACCCGAGCGCGACCGCGCCGGCCTCGATCACCGGCCGGGCGCCGAGGTCGGTCAGCGCCGGCCGGTCGCCCGACGTCGCAGCGATGCGTGGCACGAGGAACCTCCTGGTCGAACTGGTCGCGGGTCAGCCATCAGCCGAAGTCGTCGTCGGAGCCGCCGCTGTCGTCGTCGCTCCAGCTGCTGCTGCCGCCGTCGTCCCCGCCGCCGTCGCCGCCGTCGCCGGAGTTCTGCTGCTGTTGCTGGGCCTGCCGGCGCAGCTCCTCCTCTTCGAACTCCGACATCATCAGCGGCGGCGCCACGATCGCGCCGAGCAGCGCCCCGGCGCCGACCGCGGCGAGGATGGCGCCGGTGCGCCCGCCGAACGACGTGCGGTTGATCGTCAGCGTCCCGTCGCCCCACGCGGTGCGCCCGTAGCCCTGGTCCCGGCCGTACACGATCTGACCGGTGCTGTACTGCCGTTTGATGATGCGGTCGCCGAGGATCTCGTCGACGCCGCTGCGTCCGGCGTTGTCCTGCCACTGGACATAGTGGTCACCGGCGCGGCGCCGCCACTCCTCGCGGCCGTCGGCGAAGCGGCGGTGCACGCTGCGGTCGCTGAGCAGCTCGTCGGTGTACTGGACTTCCCGGTAGTGGCTCACAGCACTCCTGTCATGATGCCGGCCAGGTCATGAAGCCCGCGGCCTGGAGCTGGCGGAGGCGGGCGGTTCTGCGGCGGGTCCGGGCCTGGCCACGGACCAGGCGGTGCACGGTGCGCAGCAGGCGGGCCGGGTTGACCGCGGCGACCTCGACGGTCCGGCCGGCCCGCAACCGGCGCACCTCCCACGGCTCCAGCCCGGCCGGGGCGGCCAGGTCGGTGCGCGGCTCGCGTGGGCCGGTGGTCAGGTGCAGCGCCGCGGCGTGCACCGGTCGCAGCCCCAGCGGGTGGACCCGCAGCTCACCCGCCCAACGCCGGACGTCGTCCACGGCGGCGTAGCCGGACGGGCCGGCGTCGTGCAGCACGTACACGACGGCGTCGCCGGTGCGGTGCAGCGCCGCGGTCAGCCGCGGGTCCAGCGGCAGGTCGCGCAGCGCGAACACGGGGCACGCCGACTCCATGTGCAGCTCGTTGGCCAGCAGCATCCCGGCGATCGCGGCGTCCTGGCAGACCAGCAGCCGGGGCAGGCCGTAGTCGTAGAGGTCCGGCACGTCGTCGTGGAGGGCGGGCTCCCGGGCGCCCGGGTCCTGCAGCAGCCCCGGCACCGGGCCGTGCCGCTCCAGCGCCGCGCCGAACCGTTCGGGGCCGATCGGGGCGGGCAGCGTGAACCTGACCCGGCGCGGCAGCCGGTGCAGCGGCTGCAGCCCCCGGCACAGCTCGTAGTACAGCTGCCGGCGGGTGAACCGGATCCGCCCGGGCGCCCCGGCCCGCACGACCGCCGCGGCGAGGGCCCGGTCCACGACGCTCACGCCGCGGGCCAGGTCATGAAGCCGACCGCCTTGGCGGCCCGCTCGGCCGGGTCGGGCCCGCCGGCGCGGCGCAGGTGGTCGGCGACCTTCTTGACCCTGGCCAGCAGCTGCGCCGGGCGCAGCGCGGCGACCGGCGACGACCAGCCGTCGCCGAGCCACTCCAGCTCCTTCGGGGTCAGGTCGGTGTTGGCCTTCAGCCAGGCGATCCGCTCCGGTTGCCGGTCCTTCGTGCGCAGCTTGAACGGGTCCTTCGCGGCGAGCACCGAGCGGGGTCGCAGCCCGAGGTCGATGACCCGCCGGCCGCGCAGCTCGTGCCGGGCGGTCGCCAGGAACAGCTCACCGTCGAGGCTGGCGTCGTGGATCACCGCGACCGGGACCGCCGGCGGCAGGTCGGCGACCTTCGCCGCGAGCGCCGCGTTGAACCAGCGCCCGACGTCGTTGACCTGCAGGCAGGCGAGCACGGACAGGTCGGGGCTGAGGATCGCGAACGCCGGCTGGGGTGGCGGCGGCCCGGGCCGCACGTGTGGTTCGTCGATGATGCCGCCCGGCGGGGTGCCGTACACCCGGCTCCAGCCGCCGATGATCTCCTTGCGGAACTGGTCGAGGGGCATCTTCACCACGACCGCGCGTTTCATGACGCCGGCCACCCGCAGCGCGATGATGGCCGCGCAGATGACCAGCAGCACCGCGCCGGCCACGGCGAGTCCCGGGGTGTCGCCGGTGACCCCGACGATGATCAGGACCACGCCGATGATGATCGGCACCACGATCCCGCACCCGGCGGTGCCGCTGTTGGCGGCCTTGTTGGTCTTGCGGGCGGCCGCGTACCACAGCTGCGTCGTGGTGTACCAGTGGTTGTCCTCGGCGAGCTTCGCGGTGAGCCGCCGGACCTTTACGTCGTGCAGGGCGAGCGGGTTCTCCTTCGGTTCGAACACGAACGGCTTCTTGCAGGTGCCGCACCGCGAACCGGGGCGTTCCTTGCGCTTCAGGTTGGCGGTGCAGTGCGGGCAGATCATGCCGTTCCCTCCAGACGCACGGCGAGACGCCGGGCGGCCTGCGCCGCGCGTTCCCGCCAGCTCATCACACCCGGTGACGGCGCCGAGCCGACGGCGCGCAGCGCCTTGGCGAGGGCCGGATAGTCCAGTGGATCGTCGCCGGGCGGCGCGGCGGCGCCGTCCACGGCGCGCCGTTCAGCCTCCTCGGCGGTGATCGCGTAGTCCTCGTGGTCGATGCCGAACCCGGTGTTGGCGGCGAGGATCAGCAGCCTGCCCGCGCCGCGGTTGCCGAACGAGTGCGGCAGCAGCGCCGGGATGCGGAGCATGACGCCGGGCGTCAGCCGGACCGTCACCGCCTCCTGCCGGTCCTCGTCGTAGAGCCCGCACGCCGCGTAGCCCAGGCTCAGCACGAAATGCTCCCCGCCGTGCGCGTGCGGGGTGAACGCGCTGTGCCCCCGCATCAGGCCCAGCTTGTAGGTGGCGTTGCTCGGCCGCTCCGGCGAGGTCAGCGCGTCACCGATCAGGTACCGGGCGTGCTGCCCGTCGTCGATGAACGGCAGCAGCGTGGCCGGGTCGAGCAGGTCGCCGCGGCCGGTCCGGGACGTCAGCAGCGCCGTGCCGTCGGCCGTCAGCGTGTACATCTCGACGCCGGCCGGCAGTGGAGCGGTTGCCTCGAAGCCCTTCACACTGGGCACTGTACGAAACCTGCACACCCCCGCATAGCGGCGAGTCAGCTCGTCGTCCCCTGCCGCAACCGCGGATGAACGTCAGATGTCACGATCGTCCGGGACTGGTGCGGGCCGTCCCCTTCAGCCTGCGGGAGGGCGTGTGCGGCGGTACGGCGTGCCGGCCGACATGATCGAGCTGGCCACCGAGCGGCGCCGGGCCGGCGACTGGCGCGGCGCGTGCGAGGCCGCGAACATCGCCGCCGAGGTCGACCTCGCCGAGGTCGCCCGGTCCTGCGGCGCCGCCGTCGCCGACCAGGTCGCCGACGACCTCGCGCACCTCGTGCCCGACCTGCTGCGCTGGCACCTGTCGGGCACCGCCGAGCCGCTGCACGCCGCCGGCGCGGTGACGCCGCTGAGCCTGTACCCCGGCGGGACCGCCCTGTCGGTGCGCGGCCCCGCCTCCACCGACCAGCCGCAGCGGCTGTGGCTGCGCTTCGGCCCGGTCACCGCCGACGAGGCCGGCCGCGGCCTGCACCTGTCCCGGGAACGCTGGGACGACCGGCACACCACGGACCTGCTGCCCCGCTGCGGCGGCCGGATCCGGCTGCCGTTCTTCACCGCCGACGGCACCCCGCTGCCCGGCGGCGGCGCCGGTGCCGGCGTCGAAGAGCGCACCGAACAGGTCGTGCGGTTGTTCAAGGCGGGCCAGATCGTCGAGGCTTGGACCGTCGCCGGCTTCACCCTCGACGCGCCCGAACACCTGCTGCGGCACGCCCGTCCCGGCCTCACCATGCTCGCCGAGCGGGCCCGGCGCCTGGCGGCGGCCACCGGCAGCGACGTCGTCATGGCGCACCTGCCGTCGTGGTCCGCGATACTGCTCGACCGCCTCGACGACCCGCACCCCCGCGTGCGGGTCGTGCCCACCCACAACGGCCCGCCGCCGGGCGTGCCCGTGCTGCCCCACGCCGCGCACCACTGGCCGGCGGTGCTGGACCAGCTGCGCGACGGCGACTACGACCCGGCGCAGCTGCACCCGCTCGTCGGCGCGGCCCTGTTCCCCGTCCGCGCCGCCGCGACGATGCCCGCCGCCGTGGAACTCCCGGCGCCGGTGCGGATCCGCTGCGGCGACGACTGGCACGAGGTCGCCGTCCGCGACGGTGCCCTGCACACCCCGCACCCGCCGCGGGAACTGTCCCGCGAGCGGGCCCTGACCGCCCTCGCCGGCCGCGCCCCGGCCGGGTGCGCCGCCGCGGTGCAGAGCTGGCGGACCGGCGTCGGCCTGCCGACACCGCTGCTGCAGCTGCGGGCAGGGGTGCTGCGGCACGTCATGCACGGCGAGTCGGCGGCCGTCGAGGCCCTGCTGGACGCAGGGCTAGACCCGCACGTCGTGGACACCCGCGGCCGGACCCTGCCGCACCTGCTGCCGTGGCTGTTCCCGGCCGCCGCCCGGCTGCGGATCCTGGACCGGCTCCTCGCCGCCGGCCTCGACGTCAACGCCCCCGACCGGACCCGGTGGACGCCGCTGCACTACGCCGTCCTGCGGGGCGGGTCGACCTCGCTGATCCGGGCCCTGCTGGCCGCCGGCGCCGACCCTGCCCCGTCCGGCCCGCCACTGCTCGACCTCGCCGCCGGGCACCGCCGCGACCAGGTCGCGCGCCTGCTCACGGGCTGACGCCGCGCCCCTCAGCAGCCGCCCTTGCCGAAGTCGAGCACGACCCGGTCCGTGCGGTCGCCCGAGCTGACCTCGACGGTGAGGCAGAGCGCCGCGCGCAGCGCGAACCCGCCGGCGAACTCGACCGTCGGCGCCGGGTCCGACCCGTCACCGCAGGCGGCGAAGGTGACCGTGTCGTCGAGGCCGTTGCGGTACGTGAGCGCGGCGGCGTCGCGTTGTGCCGCCGGGATGGTGACGGTCGCCGGGGTGCCGCCGCGCAGCCGCATCGCCACCTTGAACCAGCGCCAGCCCTGCGCGTCGGGCGCCCGGCCGGCGAATCCGGCCCGGTCACCCCACGCGTAGTCCAGCGGCGCGAACGTGGCCGGCCCCGCGACCGGCGCCGTGCGCCACGCCGCGTCGCTGAGCCCAACGCTGACCCGGCTGGCGCAGTCCCGCCCGGCCATCGGCCGCGTCGCGGCGGCCGTCCCAGTGGCCGTCCCAGTGGCCGTCCCAGTGGCCGTCGGGGTGGAGACGGACGGCGACGGCCGGGAGACCGGCGCCGGCGCCGCGGTGCACCCCGCGAGCAGCAGCACCCCAGCCGGCGACATCCGCAACAGCCTGCTCATCGACCACGACCTCCCCGGTGACGTCCGTACCGTGGAGAATCGCAGCAACGCCGGCCGGTTCCCACCGGCGGGGACGAAAGGATGGCGGCATGTTCGACCTCACGGGCCGGCGGGCACTCGTCACCGGCGCCGGGCACGGGATCGGCGCGGCCATCGCGGTGGCCCTCGCGGAGCACGGCGCGGACGTCGTGGTGCACCACGGCCGCTCCGGGGACCGGGCCGCCGGCGTGGTCGCCCGCATCGCGGCGCTGGGCCGCCGGGCGAGCGCCGTCCAGGCCGACGTGACCGACACCGCCCAGGTGGACCGGCTGGTCGCCGCCGCGACCGGGCACCTCGGCGGGCTGGACATCCTGGTCTGCAACGCCGGGCACCTGGTCGGGCGGGTCCCCGTCGGCGAGATGAGCGACGAGCACTTCGCGAAGGTGACCGACGTCAACCTGACCGCGACGTTCCGCACGGTCCGGGCCGCGCTGCCGGCGCTGCGCACCTGCGGGTCCGGGCGGATCATCACGATGGCCTCGCTCGCCGCGCACAACGGCGGCGGGCCCGGTGCGGTCGCGTACGCCGCCGCCAAGGCCGGGATCATCGGCCTCACCAAGGGCCTGGCGAAGGAACTGGCGCCGGACGGCATCACCGTCAACGCGCTCGCGCCGGGGTTCATCGACGGCACCGACTTCCACGCGACCTTCAGCACGGCCGCCAGGCGGGAGGCGACCGCGGCGGCGCTGCCCGTGGGCCGCGGCGGGACCGTCGCCGAGGTGGCCGCGGCGGCGGTGTACCTGGCCTCCGCGGAGGCGGCGTTCGTCACCGGCACCACGCTGGACATCGACGGCGGCGCGTCCCCACGCTGACAGGTCGGGAGGGTGGCAGTGCTCAGCTATGACGACGTCGCGGAACTGCTGCGACTACAGACGAAGGCGTACGAGCTGCTGCTGTGGCTGAGCCGCGAGTCCGCGGACAACCCGCAGCTGCTGTCCGCCGACGCGGCGGAGGGTCTTGCCCGGGCGAGCTCGGCCGCCGCCTGGATCGAGCACCACCGTCCCCAGCTGCCGCAGGAGCTGGCGGCGATCGACCCGCACGGCCCGTTCGCCAACCTGCTCGCGTCGTTCTTCGCCACGTCGTTCCGGGTCGAACGGGTCGAGTTCGACAACCGCGTCGTGTGGGCCCGGGTCGTGCTCGGCGCCTCCGCCGTCCCGCCGGACCGCACCGGCCTCGCGCAGAGCCAGGCCCTGGCGGTCAGGCACCTGGCCGCGTCGCAGGGACTGGCGATGACCGAGGCGGAGGCCAGGGACCTGGTGCGGGCCCGCCGGGACCTCCGCGACGCGGTCCTGGTGTGGACCTACGTCTGGGAGCTGGACCGGCGGGCCCGCAACAAGGGCAAGGGACCGGTGGTGCACCGGATCTGGCGGAGCCTGCCCGCGGACACGAAGCGGGCCCTCACCGCCGACCTGGTCTGGTCCGCGCGGCAGCTGATCCTCGAGGCCGCGAGCCACTGAGCCAGTGCGCCGTGGCCTTCGGCGGCCTGCGCGGCCGGCCGCGGCATCGCCGACAGCATGACGGCGGCGAGCATCGGCAGCAGCGGGTGCGCCACGCCGCGCTCGATGGCGACGAACGCGATCAGCACGAGCACGCCGACCGCGACGGGTCCGAGCGTCATGGGGTCGCTCCGGCCGCTGTGGTGTTCCCCAGGTCACACCCCGCCCGCCGCCGGGCGTGTCGGGCCGGGCGTGTCGCGGGCCGGATCCGCTGTTTCGCGCGAAGCGGAACCGCATTGCGCGGAACGCCGTTGCGCAGGCGGCGGGCCGCGGCGCCCCTCCCGCCCGGCGGGCACCGGGTGACGGCGGAACGGCGAATGGCTGTACGGGCCCTTACCGTCGCGGTTCGGACAGGGCAGACTGCAGCAGTCGGGCCTGACTCCGGCGATGTCGAGCCGCCATCAGGTGGGTTGGGAATGGAACCACGATGAGGCGCACCGCGTCGCAGGTCGGCCTGCGCGAAGACCAGTGGAACACCGCAAAGCTCGAGGTCCGCCACGCGATCCTCGGCGCCGCGTATGACCGGCGCATGACCTCCTACGGCGAGGTCGCCGCCCAGGTCCGCGTGATCCGGGTCGACCCGGCCTCGCCCCTGATGAGCGAGCTGCTCGGTGGGGTGTTCGAGGACGAGTACGACGCCGGCGGCCCGGCGCTGACCGCGATCGTGACCTCCCAGCACAGCGACCAGGAGCCGGCGTCGAGCTTCTACCAGCAGGCCCGCACGCTCGGGTACCGCTTCACCGAGCCGCACGCGTTCTGGACCGAGCAGGTGCAGCGGGTGTTCAGCGAGCACGGCCGGGCGGACCGGCGGCACTGAACGCGGGCCGCTCACCCGCATCGGGGGAGCGCGGGGGGAGCGGGCCGGGGACACAGTAGAGGTGACGTGCTGTGTTCAGGAGGTCACTGACATGAGGAACACCAGCAACAGCGGGCCCGCCACGGCCCGCGACCAGAGCAGGATGCCGTTCACCGCCGGCGTCCGGCCGGGCGCGCCGGACTCCCGCGCCCAGGGCTGGGACCGCCCGCCGGAGGCGGACCGCTTCCCGGAGCCGGGCCGCGACGGCGCCCCGCGGGAGCGGGCGGTCGTCACCGTCGCCACCTACCCCGACTACGCCTCGGCGCAGCGCGCCGTCGACCACCTGTCCGACCGGAAGTTCCCGGTCGACCGGGTCACCATCGTCGGCACCGACGTCCGCCTGGTGGAGCGGGTCCTCGGCCGCATGACCACCGCAAAGGCCGCCCTGGCCGGCGCCGGGACCGGCGCGTGGTTCGGGCTGCTGCTTGGGTTCCTGTTCGGGATCTTCGCCGTCGCGGCCTGGTGGAAGGTCATCGTGTTCGCCGTCATCGCCGGGGCGCTGTGGGGCGCTGTGTTCGGCTCGATCGCGCACGCGAGCACCCGCGGGCGGCGCGACTTCACGTCCGTCGGCGCGATCGAGGCCGCCAACTACGCGGTGCTGGTCGACACCACCCACGCTGACCAGGCGCGGCAGCTGCTCGGTGAGCTCACGGAGCCCACGGCGTCCTGAGGCGCGGCAACGCGGGGGTCAGTGCCGCCGCGCGTGGCACAGCACGATCCCCGCGTAGCCGTGCGTCGCCTCCTGGGGCACCCGGGTGACCTCGATCGACGGCGGCGTGAAGTCCGGCTGCAGCACCGAGCGCAGGTCGTGCTCGTCGACGTCGGCGCTCGGGAACGACCGGCCGGCCACGGTGTAGCCGCGGCACCGGCGCAGCGCCGAGGTCACGAACAGCCCGCCCGGCTCGACGAGGCCGGTGATGTGCCGCATGAACAGCGCCCAGGTCGCCCGGTCCGCGGTGGCCGAGTCGGCGCAGTAGGCGCTGACCACGGTCGGGTAGCACCGCAGCACCGGCTGCGGGTGCCGGGCGTCGACCTCGACCAGGTGCGTCACTTTCTTGCGGGTGAGGTCCTCCCGCGCGGCCACCTCCTCGTCGGTCGGGTCGGGGTTGCCCTCGCACCGCAGGGTGTGCCGGACGAACGGCCGCCAGTCGTGGGCGGCCGGGTCCCGGTCCAGCCACCGCCGGATCTCCGCCAGGTTCCCCGGCAGGTAGTCGCCGAGGTGGAGCTCGGAGGCGATCTCCGCCGCCGCGAACACGTGATGCAGCGTCGGCCCGACCCCGAAGAACAACACCGGCCGGTCCCGCTCGGCGCCGCGCAGCGCGTCGACGAAGAACGCGATGGTGGCGACCTCGTCCGGTTCGACCGTGCGGTAGTAGCCGTCCAGGTACGCCGCCGGGTCCCAGTCGGTGTCGAACGAGGCGTACCGGCGGCGCTGCCGGTGGTGCAGGAACACCTTCGTGAGGCGGGCGAGGCCGTATTCGTAGCCGGCGGCGCCGAGGTTCGCCCCGGCCAGGAACAGCACCGCCCCGGTCGCGGTGACCGAGTCGGTGAGCACCGCCGCGCCGAACGCGCCCGCGTAGTACGGGACCTCCTTGGCGACCTCGGTGGCCGCGTACCCGGTGGCCGCCGCGACCCGTGCGGCGCGGGGGCTCGTGGTGCGCCGCCGGACCAGGTCGTGCGCCGCCTTCGACAGCACGTTCGTGCTGGTCCCGGTCGCGGTGAGCAGCGACTGGTTGGCGCGCAGGTTCGCCCGCAGCCCCCACGCCCACACCGCGTAGCTTGCGACCAGGACGGCCAGGGCCCACCGGTGGCCGAGGTCGCCGAGCAGGCCGGAGGCGACCAGCGCCACCCCGGCCGCCGTCGCCGTCGCATCGAGGGCGTACGCGGACACCGCGGTCGCGGCGATGCTGACGACCCAGGCGCGCAGCCCGCCGCCCAGCGCACGGCCCGGGACGGTCACCGGGGGACCCGTTCGGCCTCGACCAGCACCCGGCGCAGCGGCTTGCCCGTGGGCGAGCGGGGGATCACCGAGGTGAACGTGACCGCCGCGAGGCGCTTGAACGGCGCGACCCGCTCCGCCACGTACCCGAGCAGCTCCTCGGCGCTCGCCGGTGAGCGCAGCACCACGTGCGCGACCGGCACCTCGCCGGAGACCGGGTCGGGCCGGGGCACCACGGCCGCGTCGGCGACCGCCGGGTGCGTGCACAGCAGCTGCTCCAGCTCCGCCGGCGGCACCTGGTACCCACCGGCCTTGATGAGCTCCTTGAGCCGGTCGACGACGTACAGGTGGCCGTCCTCGTCGAAGTGGCACAGGTCGCCGGTGTGCAGCCAGCCGCCCGCGTCGAGCGTCGCGGCGGTCTCCTGCGGCCGGCCGCGGTAGCCGCGCATCAGCTGCGGGCCGCGGACCCACAGCTCGCCGGTGCGGCCGGCGCCGAGGTCGGTGCCGCTGCCGGGGTCGACGACGCGGGCCTCCGTGTTGGGCAGCAGCCGCCCGACGGACCCGCGCCGCGGCGCGTCCGGGTCGCCGACGGCGATGAGGGCGCCGGCCTCGGTCATGCCCAGCCCCTGGCTGACGCCGCAGCCGAGCCGCTGCGCGCAGCGCTGCTCCGTCGCCGCGTCCAGGGGTGCCGCGCCGACGCCGACGTTGCGCAGCGACGACAGGTCGAACCGGTCGACGAGCGGGTGCCCGGCGAGGGCCCGGACGATCGGCGGCACCACGATGGTGAGCGTCACCCGGTGGTCCTGGATCGTGCGCAGGAACGCGTCGAGGTCGAAGGCGGGCAGGGTGACCACGGTGGCCCCGGCCGCGAGACCGGTCGCCAGGAGCAGGTTGAGGCCGATGACGTGGCAGAACGGCGCGATCGCCAGGATGACGTCGTCCTCGGCGTAGGGCAGCGCCGCCATGGTCTGCCGGACGTTGGTGACCAGCGCGGTGTGGGTGAGCTCCACCCCCTTCGGCAGGCCGGTGGTGCCGCTGGAGAACGGCAGCGCGGCGATGTCGCGGTCCGGGTCGGTGACGATCGCCGCCGGCGGGTGGTCGTGCCCGATCAGCTCGTCGAACGTGCCCCCGAACACCAGCACCTCGGCGACGCCGGCGCGGGCGGCCGCGTCGGTGGCCCGGCCCAGCAGCGGCGGCGCGGTGACCAGCAGCCGCGCCCCGGCGTCGGCGAGCTGGCGGGCGAGTTCCGCGACGGTCAGCGACGGGTCGGCGCCGGTGACGGTGCCGCCGGCGGCCATCGCCCCGTACACGGCAAGGGCGTAGTCCGGCTGGTTCGGGCTGTACACGGCCAGGACGTCACCCCGGCCGAAGCCGCGGGCGGCCAGGGCGGCGGCGACCCGCTCGACGCCGTGCGCGAGCGCCCGGTAGGTGATGGTGCGCCCCGCGGCGGCGTCGACCAGCGCCGGCTTGTCGCCGAGACGCGCCGCGTGCCGCAGGGCGAGATGGTGTACGGCGGCGCCACCGACCTGCACGTCCGGCTGGTCCCCGCGTACCGGATGGATCGCTGTCATGACGGCTCCTTCTGCTCGGTCCTCGATGTGCGACCGGACCGTAGGCGGGGCAGCGTGTGCGGACCGTTTCCCGATCGTGTGCCGGGCGAAGTGCGCGCTAAGGTGCTCGGTGACGACGGCGGTGGCGATGACGGATCAGCAGCGGCTCACGGTCCACGTGCTCGGCCGCGCCGACCTCGCCCTCGGCGGGCACCCACTGGTGGACCTCGCCTCGGTCAAGGCGACGGCGCTGCTGATCTACCTGTCGGTGACCGGCACCGGGCACCCCCGCTCGGCCCTCGCCGGGCTGCTGTGGAGCGACCTGCCGGAGGCGACCGCCCGGGCCAACCTGCGTCTCGTGCTGACCAAGCTGCGCCGGGTCGTGCCAGGGCACCTCGACGTGACCCGGCGGACCGTCGCCCTCGCCGCCCCGGCCTGGGTGGACGCGGTCGAGGTCGCCCGCGCCGTCACCGCCCCCGACGTGGACCACGCGGCCGTCCAGCTCTGCGGCGGCGGGTTCCTGCACGGGTTCGACGTGCCCGGCGCCGCGGTGTTCGACGACTGGGTGGCCGCCCGGCGGGCCGCGGCCCGCGCCGACATGCTCGCCCTGCTGGACCGCGCCGCCCGGCAGGCCCGCGACCGCGCCGACCCGGCCGCCGGGATCGAGGTCGCCCGCCGCATGCTCGAGGTGGACCGGCTGCACGAGGAGGCGCACCGCGCCCTCATGTGGTTCCTCGCCGCCGGCGGGCAGCGCGGCGCCGCCCTCGCCCAGTTCGAGACGTGCCGGTATCTGCTCGGCGAGGACCTCGGGATCGCGCCGTCGGCGGCGACGGCCGCCCTGCGCGACGAGATCGCCGGGGCCGTCACCGTCGCGGAGCCGCCGCTGCCGCAGCCCTCGCCGTCGCCCGCGCCGCCGCGGCCGCTGACCGCGCTGGTCGGCCGGGCGGCGGAGCTGACCCGGCTGCACGCTCTCCTGGACGACCCCGCGTGCCGCCTGGTGACCCTCGTCGGCCCTGGCGGCATCGGCAAGACCCGGCTCGCCGTCGAGGTCGCCGGCGCCCGCCGGGACCACCGCCGGCACGGCGCGGTGTTCGTGTCGTTCGCCGGCACCCGCGCCGACGGCCGCCCCGACGACACCGCCGACCTCGTGGTCGCCGACCTCGCCCGCGCGTTCGGGGTCTCCCTGACCGTGCCCCGCGATCCGGTGGACCTGCTCGCCGAGCACCTCGGCGGGCGCGAGCTGCTGCTGGTCCTGGACAACCTGGAGCACCTGCCCGGCGCCGCGGCTCCCCTCGCCGAGCTGCTGCGCCGGGCGCCCGGCGTGCAGCTGCTGGTGACCTCCCGCCGGCCGCTGGGCCTCGGTGTGGAGTGGCTCGTCGAGGTGCCCGGGTTGCCGTACCCGCCGGACGGCGCCGACCCCGCGGACGTCGCCCGGTACGAGGCCGTGCAGCTGTTCCAGGAGCGGGCCAGGCTGCTACGGCCCGGCGTGGAGACCGATCTCGAGGGTGCCGGCCGGATCTGCCGCCTGGTCGGTGGCCTGCCCCTCGCGATCGAGCTGGCCGCCCGGTGGGTGCGCTCCGCCGCGCCGACCGCCATCGCCGACCGGCTCGCCCGCGGGCTGGAGCTGCTCGAGACCACCGCACCCGACGTGGAGCCCCGCCACCGCAGCATCCGCTCCGTGATCGACGCCTCCGTGCGGCTGCTCACCGACGAGGAGCGCCGCGCCCTGCGCCGGCTGTCGGTGCAGCACGGCTTCGACCTGGCCGCCGCCGAGGCCGTCGCGGACGCCGGCCTGCCGCTGCTCGCCGGGCTCGTCGACCAGTCGCTGGTCACCGCCGGGCCTGACGGCCGGTACGCCATGCACGAGCTGCTGCGCCAGTACGCGGCCGGCCGGCTCGCCGAGGACCCGGCGGAGGAGGCGGAGACCCGGCGCCGACACGCCGCGCACTACGACGCGCTGCTCACCGCCGACCCGGCCGGGCAGCCGCGGGACGCCGCGAACCTCCGCGCCGCCACCGAGTGGTTCACCGGCACCGCCGACCCGGCCGCGCTCGACGCCCACCTGCAGCGGGTCTGGACCCTGTACCGGCGCAGCGGCTGGTTCCGCGAGGCACAGGCCGTCCTGGTCGCCGCGCTGCGCCGCTCCGGCGTGCCCGGGCAGTACCGCGGCCGCTGGCACCGGCTGCTCGGCGAGGCGCACCAGCAGGTCGGCGAGGCCGGCGCCGCCCGCCACCAGCTGGAGCTGGCCCTCGCCGCGCTGGACAGCCCCGTGCCCACGTCGAGGGCCGGCTGGCTCGGCATGCTCGCCGTCCAGCTGGCCCGCCGGGCGCTGCGCTTCGGCACTCGGCCCGCGCGCAGCGAGCGGCACCGCGACGTGTACGCCGAGCGCGCCGCCAGCTACTTCGCGATCAACGAGGTGTACTGGGTGCTCGACGAGCACCGGCTGACGCTGCCGGCGTCGCTGCGCGCTCTCAACGACGTCGAACGCGCCGGCGACCCGGACCTGATCGCCCGGGCCCGGGCCGGCGTCGGCATGGTGGCCGGCAGCCTCGGGCTGCACCGCGTCGCCCGCCGCCAGCTCGCCGTCGCCGTCGCCACGGTCGAGCGGACCAGCGACCCGCTCACCGCCTGCTGGGTCGGCATCGTCGGCGGCCTGCACTGGACCGGGGTCGCGGACTGGGCCGCGGTCGACACCGCCGCCGCCCGGGTCCTACCGCAGCAGCACAACGCGCCGCAGCACCGGTGGGCCGACGAGGTCCTGCTGATCGCCGGCACCGCCCAGCACCTCACCGGCCGGCACACCGACGCGGTCGCCTCGGCCGCCGAGGGGATGGCCGCCGGTCGGGACCGCCACGACCCGGTCGTGCACCTGTGGGGGCTGCTGCTGCTCATGGAGGCGACGCTGCGCGCCGACCCTGCCGACCCGGCCCTCGACGGGTGGCTCCTGGAGGCGTCCGGGCTGCTGCCGGCCGCGTCCAGGATCGACGCCGCCCGGTTCCACACCGCCGCGGCCCGGCTGCACCTCGCCGCCGGCCGCCGGGCCGAGGCGTGGCAGGCGGTCCGCGCCGCCGACCGGCTCATCGGCCCCCGGCCGGCCCTGGTCCAGTACGGCCTGGAGGCGCACGCCGGCATCGCCGAGGTGTGCCAGACCCTGCTCGAACCGGGCCCCGCCGCCGGTGACCGTGCCGAGCCTGCCGCCGTGCGTGGGGTTGAGGCCGCGGCGGTGCGGGCCGTCGAGGGTGCCGCGGTGCGGCGGTTGTGGCGTTACGCCCGCACCTATCCGATGGCCCGTCCCCGCGCGCGGATCGTGCTCGGCCGGCACCTCGCGCTGCGGGGGCGCACCCGCGCCGCGCTGCGCGCCTGGGACCGCGCCGCCCGGGACGCGGAGCGGCTGCGGATGCCACCCGAGGCGGCCGCGGTCGCCCGGCTGCGGGCGGCCGCCGCGCCGTGACGCCCGCCTATGGTGGACGGATGCCGGACATCGTGCAGGACCCGGAAGTGCTGCGACTGCTGGACGAGCTGACCCGGATGCCGGGGCGCGCCGACCCGTATCCGCGCTACGCCCGACTCCGGGAGATCTCCCCGATCGTGCGCGCCGAGGACGGTGCCCTGGTCGTGACCGGCTACGGCGACTGCGCGACCGTCGTGCGCGACCCCCGGCTGCAGCATCTGCCCGCCGACATGCTGGCCTTCATCGGCTTCCCCGACTGGCGGGAGCATCCGGCGCTGCGGCAGCTGTTCACCAGCATGCTGACCCTCAACCCGCCGGACCACACCCGGCTGCGGCGCCTGGTGAGCTCCGCGTTCACGCCGCGGCGGGTCGAGGCGCTGCGGCCGTCGATCGAGCGGATGGTCGAGGACCTCCTCGACGGTTTCCTCGACGGCCCGAGCGGGGACGTGGACTTCGTCGCGTCGTTCGCGTTCCCGCTGCCGGTCAACGTCATCGGCGAGCTGCTCGGCGTGCCCGCGGAGCAGCGCCCCGGGTTCCAGAGCCTGGTGCGCGACTGGACCCAGGTCCTCGAGGTGATCACCCCGGAGGTGCTGGCCACGGCCGACCCGGCCGCCGCCGCCATCCGCGACCACCTCGCCGAGCTCGTCGAGCAGCGCCGCCACCAACCGGGCGACGACCTGCTCAGCGCGCTGGTCCAGGCGCAGGCGGCGGACGACCGGCTCACCGACGACGAGATCCTCAGCAACGCCGCGCTGCTGTTCGCCGCGGGCTTCGAGACCACCACCAACCTGCTCACCAACGGCGTCGTGGCGCTGCTCGGCGAGCCCTCGCAGTACGAAGCGCTCGGGCAGCGGCCGGACCTCGCCCGGCCGGCGGTCGAGGAGCTGCTGCGCTTCGACAGCCCGGTGCAGCTCAGCAGCCGTCTGGTGACCGCGCCGGTCGAGCTCGGCGGGATCACGGTGGATGAGGGGGAGCGGGTCGTGGCATACCTGGGCGCCGGCAACCACGACCCGGCGCGCTTCGCCGAACCGGGCCGGCTGTGGCTGGACCGGACCGACAACGCGCCGCTGTCCTTCGGCGGCGGCATCCACTACTGCCTGGGCGCGCCGCTCGCGCGGCTGGAGGCGCAGATCGCGCTGCCCGCGCTGGCCCGCCGCTTCCCGTCGTTGACGCTGACGGGCGAAAGCGAGCGGCGGGACAGCCTGAGCCTGAAGGGGTACACCAGCCTGCGGGTCGACACGGGGCGCTGACGTCACATGGCGTCGACGGCCGCGGTGAGCGCCGCCGCGTCGAAGCTGCCCGTGGGCAGGGCCGCGCCGAGCCGGTAGCGGACCTCGCCCGCGGCGTCGACGAGCAGGGTGCCGCTGTGCTGCAGCAGCACGGTCCTGGCCAGCCCGACGGCGTGGTGCGCCTCGGCGCCGGTGGACGACACCACGCGGACCGCCCCGGCGACGCGGCGGATCCGGGCCGCCTGGGCGGCGCCGCCCGGCACGACGACGACCGGGGTGACGTCCCGGTCGGTGAGCCGCAGCGCGGCGAGGGCCCGCACGTGCCGCACGCAGATTATGCAGCTGGCCGCCCGCATGAAGAACAGCACGATCCCCCGCGCGCCGCCGCGCAGGTCGGCCACGGTGACCTCGGCGCCGGTGGCGTCGGCGAACACGACCCGATCGGTTTCGACCTTCATGATTCCTCCTGTACGTAACTGAGTTACCAACATTAGATACGTAACTGGGTTACGCAGTCAATGCCCGGTAAGGTCGTTGGTCATGAGCGCGCAACCACCTGCCGAGCCCGATCTGGGGATGCTGCTGGCGGCGTGCTGCGAGCGCATCGTGCGCACCGCGCTCGGCGAGCTCGCCACGGCCGGCTACGGGCACCTGACCCCGTCGCAGTCGCTGACCGTGCTGTTCATCGGCGACGGCCACGACACCGTCACCCGGCTCGCCGACCGGCTCGGCATGACCACCCAGGCGATCAGCAAGATCTGCGCGACCCTGCACACCGAGGGCCTGCTCGGCCGCCACGCCACCGCCGGCGACGCGCGGGTGCGCCGCTTGGAGCTCACCGCCGAGGGCCGCCGGGCCGTCGAGGCGATGCGCGCCGCCGGCACCGCCGCGGAGCAGGTCTGGGTCGACCTCGTCGGCGCGGAGACCCTCGGCGTCGTGCGGGACGCCCTGGCCGCGTTCGCCCTCGCCCCCGAGACCGCCTCGGTGAGCCCGGTCCACATCCGCTTCGCCTGACCACGCCGCGCCGCGCCGCCGGGCCGTGCCGAGCCGGGGTGTGCCGCGCCGTTACGTGCCGTTTCACGCCACGCCGTTCCGCGCCCGGCCGTGCCGCGCCGCGCTGCGCCCGGCCGTGCCGTGCCGCGCTGCGCCCGGGGGCGTGCCGAGCCGTTCCACGCCGCGCCACGCCGCGCCGCGCTGGGCCGCGCCGCGTTGGGCCGCGCCGCGTCGCGGCGAGGGCCGTGCCGTGCCGTGCCGTGCCGTGCCGTGCCGTGCCGTGCCGTGCCGTGCCGTGCCGTGCCGTGCCGTGCCGCGTCGCGGCGAGGGCCGTGCCGTGCGGCGACGGGACGGCGGGTCGGAGCTGCCTGACGGCCGCGTGTTCGGCCGGGGCCGAACAGTGCGCGGCCTAGCCTCGGCGCATGAGCGACGACATCCCCGCCACCGACGGCCGCGACCCCGCCCACGTCATCGAGGGCGCCGTCGCCCACGCGCTGCGGCTGGCGCAGACCTGGCCGGCGTGGGACGGCCGGCCGATCCCCGCCGAGGACCGCGTGTACACCCCGCACAAGGCGATCCGCCGCCTCGGCGACCACCTCGTGGACCACCTCGCCGAGCTGGAGGCGCGCCTCGCCGGGCAGATCCCGCAGCCCGATCACTGGCACGCTTCCGCCGTCACCACGCCCGCCGATCTCGCACCGTTCACCGAGGCCGACCTCGACGAGGCCCGCAGCCGGCTGACCCGCCTCGCGCGGATCTGGTCCCTGCGCCTGGGCAGCCTCGACGACGAGCGGCTCGACCGGGTCGAGGGCGGCGCGTGGACCCTGCGGCAGGTGGCCTTCCACCTCGGCAGCACCTTCTACGCCGACGCCGTCGGCGACCTCACCCGCTGTCTCGCCGCGGGTGCTGACGGCCATCCCGCCGCGGGTGCTGACGGCCGTCCCGCCGCGGGCGTGGACCGGCGAGGACACCACCCCAGGGCGTAGACGGCCTCCGCCCGCGGGATGACCGGAGGGCCGCCCAGGGGCGATAACCTCACGCCATGAGCGGGACCGGCGGCACCGGCGGACGGGACGGGGGTGCGCGGATCCGGTGGGCCCGGCAGGTCAGGTTGCCGGTCGCGCTCACCGTCGCGCAGCTCGCCGTGTGGCCGCTCGGTCCCCTCGCCTTCGGCGCGTCCGTCGACCCCGTCCGGGCCTGGCAGGTCATGGCGATCACCGCCGCCGTCGGCGTGGCGCTGAGCCTGCGGGCGGTGGCGCCCGTCGCGGCGTGGGCGGTGACGCTGACCGCCGTGAGCTGCGCCGACCCGCTCGGGTTGCAGGACGAGGCGCTCATTGTGCCGTTCGGTGATCTCCTCGCCCTGTACGCCGTCGCCGTCCACCGCACGCTCCGGGTGAGCGTCCTGTGCGTGGCGGCGGGCACGGTCGTGTCGACGCTGGTGGCGGACGTGCTCACCGAACCCGACACGGTCACCGGGTCGATCGCGATCACTGCGGCCGCCGACGCGGCGCTGTCCGCCGTTGCGTACACCGCCGTGGTTGTCTTCGGCCGGTCCCGCCGCCGCAGGACCGCGCGGCGCGAGGCGGTCCGCGTCCACGTCGCCGGCGCCGCCGAGCACGAACGCGCCGCCGCGGCCCACGAACGTGAACGGCTCAGCCAGGAGCTGCACGACGTGTCCGCGCACCATCTGACCGCGGTCGTCGTCCAGCTCGCCGCCGCGCAGCGGCTCCGCGACCCGGCGTCGGCCACGCAGGCCCTCGACGTCGCGCGGACCTCGGGCCGGGCGGCGGCGCGCTCCCTGCACCGGCTCGTCGCCCTCGCCGGTCGCGACGAGGCGCCGGCCCCGGCCGGGATCCCGGACCTGGTGGCGGGGTTCGCCCGGCTCGGCCTGCGGGTCGAGGTGCGGCCCGACCCGGACGGCGGTCACCTCCACCCCGACGTCGCCGAGACCGCCCACCTGATCGTGCGGGAGGCGCTGACGAACGCCCTGCGGTACGCGCCCGGCGCCGCGGTCACGGTCGCCGTCACCCGCTCCGGCGACGCGGTGACCGTCGCCATCGACGACACCGGCCCGGAAACCATCGACGACAGCGTCCCGGAAACCGGCACCGGCACCGGCAGCGACGCAAGCAGCGGTGGTGGCGCAAGCGACGGTGGCGGCGCGGCCGGGTTCGACCTCGGTTCCGGCGCCGGGATCCCTGGGATGCGGGCCCGCGCGGCCCGGCTCCGCGGCACGCTCACCGCGGGACCCCGGCCGGCCGGCGGCTGGTCCGTGCGCGCCGTGCTGCCCGCGTCGCCGGATCCCGTCCGGCCCGCACCGCCGGCATCCTCGGCGCCCTGGTGGCGCAACCCGACGGCGCGGGTCCTCGACGTGCTGCTGATCGTGCTCGTCGCCGGGCTGCCGCTGTTCCTCGCCGCCGCCGTCCGCGCGGAGGAGGGCGGCGGACCGCCCTTCGCCGGGCCCGCCGACGCGGCCATGACGCTCCTGTTCCTCATTGTCTACTGTGGACCGTTGTGGTGGCGTCGGCGGGCGCCGGTGCCGGTGCTTGCCGCGCTGCTGGTCGTCGGGGTCGCCGCCGCGGTCCTCAGCCGGGTCGAACCGGCCGCTACCGGCTTCGGCGTCGTCGTGCCGCTCACGCTCGCCGGGATCGTCGTGCCCGTGTACGCCGCCGGGCGGTACGACACCCGCCACCCCGGGCTCACCTGGCTCGCCGGTATCGGGGCGGGCGCCGGCGCCGCCGTGGCACTGGTCATCAGGTTCGTGCAGCCGGCCGACCTGGCCGGCGACGGCACGTCCGCGCAGCTGTGGCCGGCCGGCGCCGTGTTCATCACCGCCATGACCGCCGGCGCGCTCAGCCTGCTGGCCCTGCCGTGGTGGCTGGCCGGGTTCCTCGTCGCGCGGCACCACGCCCGCGCCGACCGGCAGGACCGGGTCGCGCTGCGCGACGTCGCCGAGCGCGCCGTGCGTGCCGCCCGCGACGAGCGGGCCCGCATCGCCGAGGGCCTTCGCGGGCAGGTGCTGTCGCACACGTCGGCGCTGCTCGTCGCCGCAGGCGACCCGGAGGGCGGGGCTCCCGTCGGTACACCTGGCGACAACCGGATCGCGACCGCCCTCGGCCACGCGCGTGCCGCGCTCACCGCCATGCGGGAACTGCTCACCGTGCTGCGGGTCAGCGCCACCACCGGACCCCGGGCCGCCCAGCCGACCCTCGCCGGGCTGGCCGAGCTGTGCGGCCCGGAAGTGGCCCTCGAGGTGCACGGCGCGGGGCAGGTGCCGCTGGAGGTCGAGCTGTGCGCGTTCCGGGTCGTCGAGGCGGTCCTGCCGATCGGCGCGGCGCCCGGCGGTCCGGCGCTGGTGCGGCTGGAGCACGGACCCGACGCCCTGCGGCTGTGCGTGCGGCGGCTCGCCGGGCCGGTCCCGCGGCCGGTCCTGGCCGCACTGCGCGAACGCGTCGACGCGGTGGGAGGATCGCTGGCGACGACGCGGCCCGGCGCCGGCTGGCAGCTGGACGCGTCCCTGCCCGTGACGGAGGTCGTGCCATCGTGATCACGGTGATGGTCGTCGACGACCAGCCGATGGTCCGCGCCGGCATCGCCGCGGTCGTGGACGCCGAGCCGGACCTGTCCGTGGTCGCGGTCGCGGCGGACGGCGCGGAGGCGATCGCCGTCGCCGGGCGGCTGCGCCCCGACGTGGTGCTCATGGACATCCGCATGCCGGGCGTGGACGGGCTCACCGCCACCGAGCGGCTGACCGGCGGCCCGGATCCGTTGCGGGTGCTGGTGCTGACGACGTTCGGCCTGGACGAGTACGTGTACGCGGCGCTGCGCGCCGGTGCGTCCGGGTTCCTGCTCAAGGACGCGGACCCGCAGCGGGTCGTCGACGCGGTGCGGGTCGTCGCGGCCGGTGACTCGCTCATCGACCCGTCGCTGACCCGGCAGCTCATCGACGCGTTCGTCCGCGCGCCGGCGGTCGACCCGGCGGTCGCGGCCGGCCTGGACCGGCTCACCGCCCGGGAGGTCGAGATCCTGCGGGGCGTCGCCCGGGGGCTGTCCAACGCGGAGATCGGCGCCGAACTCGGTGTCCGGCCGGCGACGGTCAAGGCCCACATGAATGCGATCCTCGCCAAGCTGGAGCTGCGCGACCGGGTCCAGGCGACGATTTTCGCCTATGACGCCGGCCTGGCCCGCCCCGGTCTCCACCCTGGGGTGGTGCCCGGAATCCAACCGAGGCCCGACGAACGCGGCCCCGCCCGGCCATAGCGTCGGATGTATGCGAAAGACATGGCAGCACATCCGTCCCGCCGCCGCGACGGCGGTCCTGATCGGCGCCGCGGCGGCGGTGACCCTGCTGGTGCTGGCGGCGCTGCTGTGGTGGCAGCACGGCGACCGGCCGTGGCCGCTGCTGGTGTGGGCCGCCGTGAAGGGCGCGCTGTGGAGCAAGACCGTGTTCAAGGTCGCCCTGGCCGCCGGGCTCGGCGTGGTCATCGGCGTCCGGGGGCTGGCCCGCCGGTTCCGGCGCTCCCCTGAGGGCGACCAGACCCGGTGACGGCCCCTGCCGGGTCCAGGCCGCACCGCTATATGTGATGGCGTCCGGAACGGCCATAACTCGTGGGCTAGTTTCCTAGGACGGCGTAGCGGACGTGGCCGGGCTCACCCTAGAAACGGCGCCGGGAGGCACGGTCCAAACGGACGAACCTGGCAGAATCGGCGCCGCGTCACCCGGCTCGGCGAAAGGCGACAACATGGCGGCGGAGGACCTTGCGGGTCTGCTCGACTCGGTGCAGCGACTGCTCGGCGCGACCCAACCCACGGACTCGCCGGATGCGCAGCCGGCGCTGCGGGGGACGGGCACGTCACCGAACGGGCTCATCACCGCGGTCGCGGCGCTCGGCGGCAGGATCGAGTCGGTCGCCGTCGACCCGCGTGGCCTGCGGCTGGACAGCCAGACCCTCGGCGAGGAGGTCGCCGCCGCCGTCAACGCGGCGCTGGACGACCTGCGGGCGCAGGCGAAACTGGCCCCGGAGGCGGTCGACCTGGCCGCGCTGCACACCGAGCTGACCCAGGTCCGCGACGAGTCCGCCCGCCAGTTCACCTCGTTCCTGGAGTCGATCTCGGCCACCCAGGAGCGGGTCACCGCGGACCGGCGGTAGCCCGTGGACCTGCGTATCTCCGTCGAGAGCCTCCGCACCGCCGGCACCGGCCTGCAGGCGGCCGGCGGCCGCTTCGCGACCGCGCTTGAGCAGTTCCGGGTCGAGCTGACCGGCCACGGCGAGCCGTGGGGCACCGACGACATCGGCTCGCTCATCGGCGCCGCGCACGCCGAGGTGTCCGACTTCGCCTTCGAGTGTTACGCCGACGCCCGCGACGAGGTCATCGCCAGCGGGGAGGACCTGGTCGGCATGGCCGATCGGTATGAGCTGCTGGAGCAGGACAACCTGGCGTTGATGACCGCCATGGACCCGAAGACGGGGACCTGAGCGTGGGCCTGCAACTGCCGGGGGAGCTGCGGGCTGTCCTGTCGCTCATCGGGTACGAGTGGCCTCAGGCCGACGAGCAGAAACTGTTCGAGATGGGCCAGGTGTGGACCCGGTTCGCCGGCACCATCCAGCACAGCATCGCCGAGGCCGACCCGGTCGCGGCGGCGGTCTGGACGCAGAACGTCGGCGCCGACATCACCGCGTTCCGGGCGTCGTGGGAGCACGAGGACGGCCCGTCCAAGGCGCTGCACGACGGTGCGACCGCGGCTCAGCTCGCCGGGCTGGGGCTGATGGTGTGCGGGCTCATCGTGCTGGCGTTGAAGGTCGCGGTCATCATCCAGCTGGTGATCCTCGCGATCGAGATCGCCCAGGCGATCGCCACGTCGGAGCTGACGTTCGGCGCGTCGCTGCTGGAGATCCCGGTGTTTCAGCAGCTCACCCGGACCGTCGTCAGCAACCTGCTGATGGAGGCCCTGTTCATGCTCGCCGATGGCTAGCGGCCGGGGCAAGGCCAGCGGCAAGCTGATCCGCGCGGCGCTGCGCTCCCTGCGCAAGACGAAGAAGCGCCGTCGCGGTCACCCGGACGCGGTGCCGACCCGCCGGGCGGCGCCGCCACGGCAGGCGTCGCACGCCGCCCGCCGGGAGGCGGACCGGGCGCAGGCCGGTGGGCGCACCAACGGTACCGCCGAGGCGGTCACGACCGCGGACGGCCGGCACACGGTGTCGACGCAGAGCGGCGCCGGGTATCCGCTGCACCGCCGGGTCGAGGGGACGATCAACACGATGCCGCCCGGCCAGCGGGCAGACTGGCACGGTGAGTGTGCGCTGCCGCAGGCGCTGTCGCGGATGCTGGACCGGGGCATCGACCCGACCGGTGGTGCGGTCGGGTCGGCGCGGATCCGTGCGCCGGGGCACCGGATGCACGGCACGCAGATCCCGCCGTGCCCGAGCTGCGCGCCGCTGATGAGAGAGTTCAACCTGAGGGAGGCGATGTGAGCGGGGACTGGTCGACGCTGGTGTACACGGCGTTGCAGAACGCCGGCTGGCACGACGGGCGGCGGGTGAGCACGGCGGCGTGGGCGGATGCGTTGCGGCCGAGCGGTTTCCTGCCGCACCCGGCGGCCGAGGCGTTCCTGCTGGAGTTCGGCGGGTTGTCGGTGGACTCCCGCGGGGAGGGCCGGGACGTGGCGAAGATGTCGTTCGACCTGGACCCGACCCTCGCCGAGGGGCAGAAGGGCTGGTTCGAGAGCCTGGAGGGCGGCACCGCGGGCGGGCTCTACCCAATCGGTGAGGAGCGCGACGGCAACGCGAGCCTCGCCATCGACGCGGACGGGATCGTGCACCTGCTGTTCAACCAGCGGCGGGTGCCGCTGGGCCCGGGCCGTCAGGCCCTGGCCTGGCTGATCGAGGGCGTTCGGGACTGATTCACGCGGTGAAAAGGGCGGCGCCGCCGCGGGTGAGCCAGGTGTCGAGGTCCATCAGGCCGGGGTGCAGCTTGCGCAGCGCGGGGATGTCGGCCTGCCAGCCGCCGAAGGAGCTGCCCCGCTGGACGTTGTCGATGTTGATGCCCTGCGCGGCGAGAACCTCGCGGGACACCGCGGCGACGGCGAGTTCCCGTCCGGTGGCGCGGCTGATGGCGGCGACGAGCTCCTCGCGGGTGACCTCGTCGCCGGCGAGTTCCAGGGCGAGGCCGAGGTAGGTCGCGGGATCGGCGAACGCGAGGGCGGCGAAGGCGGCGATGTCGTCGACGGCGACGAGCTGCACGCGGGCGCCCGGGGCGATCATCCGGATGAGGGCGGTCGGGCTGGTGACGCCGTACTTCGCCGACGCGTGGTTCTCCATGAACATCACCGGGCGCAGGAACGTGGCGGGCAGGCCGAGCGACCGGATGTGCTGCTCGATCTCCCACTTGGTGTTCCAGTGGGTGATGCCGCTGCCGCGTTCGACGCCGCCGACGGAGGTGTAGACGAGGTGGCGCACGCCGGCGGCGTGGGCGGCGTCGGCGACGTTCACGCCGAACCGGACCTCGTCGGTGTCGAAGTGCGGCGCGTCGTAGGCGGGCTGGACGCTGAAGACGCCGTGGGCGCCGGCGAAGGCGGCGTCGAGGGAGGCGCGGTCGCCCATGTCGCCGGTGACGAGTTCGGCGCCGGTCAGGGCTTCGGCCTTCCTGGGGTCGCGGACCAGGGCCCGCACGTGCCAGCGCCCGTCAGCGAGCAGGTGGCGGACGGTGGCGCCGCCCTGCTGGCCGGTGGCGCCGGTGACGACGATGGTGCGTTCGGGCATGGTTCCCCCTTGGTACGCTCTCTTGCGGAGCACTGCTCCGAAAATACGGAGCGGTGCTCCGGATTGTCAACCGAAGGAGGGCGCATGACCGCTCGGGTCGACGCGCGCCGCAACCACGACCTGCTGCTGGCCGCCGCCCGCGAGGCGTTCGCGGCGCACGGCACCGACGCTTCGCTGCGTGACATCGCGCGGCAGGCCGGGGTGGGGATCGGCACGCTGTACCGGCACTTCCCGACCCGGGAGGCGCTGCTGGAGGCGTTGCTGCGCAGCCGGTTCGACGCGCTGCGGGACCGGGCCGGGGAGCTGTCGGCGGCCGCCGCGCCGGGCGAGGCGCTGCTGGAGTGGCTGAGTGAGCTCGCCGCCGGGTCGGTGACCTACCGGGGGCTGCCGGAGTCGGTGATGACCGCGCTGCGCGACGAAGGGTCGCAGCTGCACGCGTCGTGCGCGGGGATGCGCGCGGCGGGCGGGCGGCTGCTGGAGCGGGCGCAGGCGGCGGGCGAGGTCCGCGGCGACGTGACGGCGGCGCAGCTGCTGGCGCTGGCGGCGGGGCTGGCGTGGGCGGGGGAGCAGTCGGCGGATCCGTCCGACATGGTGCGCAATCTGCTGTCGATCGCGGCCCACGGGTTGACGAGGACGGCGGCCGCCACCTGAGTGACGGCCGCCGGTCGGTCAGCTGTACGCCTCGAACTCGTAGATGCGCGCGGCGGTGTTGGTGTTCTGGGTCGGGGTGATGATGTTCATGCGGATGTAGCGGGCGTTGACGTTGGTCGCGGTGGTGGTGACGTTGGCGGTGTTGGCGCGGACCTGGGCGGCGGTCGTCCAGGTGCTGCCGTCGGTGGAGGTCTGCAGGTCGTAGTCGCGGGTGTTCCAGGCCGCGTCCTCGCCGCCGGCGCCGGCGTGCCGGACCACCAGCGATCCGATGTGGACGGTGCTGCCGAGGTCGACCTGCAGGAACTTGTTCGTGCCCAGCGAGCACCACTTGTCGGTGTTGCCGCCGGTGACGCTGCCGTTGACCGCCTTGTCGGGGCCTTCGGTCGTGGCGCAGGAGGAGTCCGCGGTAGCCGGGCGGCCCAGCGCGAGGTTGCCGCTCGGGGTGCCGCCGCCGTACACCTCGAACTCGTAGATGCGCGCGGCGGTGTTGCCGTCATTGGCGGGGGTGCCGATGTCGACCTTCACGTAGCGGGCGGTGCGCGCGGTGATCTGGTGCAGGGTCCGGCTGGAGCGGTTGTTGGTGACGGACACGGCCTGGGTCCAGGTGGTGCCGTCGGTGGAGGTGGAGATGGTGAACGCGCCGGTGTTCCAGCCGGTCTGCTCGCCGCCGAGGCCCGCGTGCTTGAGCACGAAGGAGCTGACGGTCTGGTTGGAGCCGAGGTCGACCTGCAGGAAGCGCGGGGCGGTGCCGGTGCAGAACTTGCTGTTGTTGGCGAGGCTGCCGTCGACGGCCTTCGCCGCGGTCTCGGTGGTGCCGCAGGCGGCGGAGCCGGTCGCGGTCTTGTTCAGCGCCAGGTTGGTGCCCAGTGCGGGCGCGGCCGGCGGCTGGGTGGCGCCGTCGGTGAAGGACGGCGGGACGTTGCCGGCGCCGGTGCCCCAGCTGGATTCGCTGCCGCCCATCGTGTACTGCAGGGTCCCGCCGGCGGCGAGGTCCGGGTAGCGCAGGTAGTTGTTCGCCACGCCCGCGCCGTTGAGGGTGAGGCCCTGCACGTACTGGCTGCTCGAGCTGCCGCCGTTGATCTGGATGTTGCCGGCGGAACGCTGGATGAGCACCGACGGGAACGACGGGCCATGGATGGCGAGGGTGTCCGCGCCCGGGGTGACCGGGTACATGCCCATCGCGGACCAGACGTACCAGGCGGAGGTGGCGCCGAGGTCGTCGTTGCCGGGCAGGCCGCCGGCGCCGGTGGTGAACGACTCGTTCATGACGCGGCGGACCGCGACGCTGGTGCGGCCGGGGCGCTGCGCGAAGTTGTACGCCCATGGCACGTTGTGCTCGGGTTCGTTGCCGATGTAGAAGTACGGCCGGGACAGGCCGCCGTTGAGCTCGGTGAAGTGGTGGTCGAGGCGCTGCACCGCGGTGCTCGGCCCGCCCATGAGCGAGATCAGCGCGGCGAAGTTCTGCGGGACCATCCACGTGTACTGCGCGGCGTTGCCCTCGGTGTAGGGGCTCTCCTGCGCGGGGTTCAGCGGCCACGGCCAGGTGCCGTCGCTGTTGCGCGGGTGGATGTAGGCGGACTCGGCGTTGTAGGAGCTGCGCCAGTACTGGGCGCGGGTCATCGCCGAGTTGTAGGTGGTGGTGTCGCCGACGGAGCGGGCGAACTGGGCGACGGCGAAGTCCGACGCGGAGTACTCCAGGGCGTCGGAGGGTGCGTTGGGGATGAAGTGGTTCGCCTCGTACGTGGCCTCACGACCGCGGATCGGTGAGCCCTGCATCAGGCCGCCGGCGATGGCGTTCTTCATCAGCTGCAGCGCGGCGGCGGTGTCGAAGGCGCGGGCACCGAAGGCGTAGGCGCTGCCCACGATGATCGGGCCCGGGTCGCCGGTCATGACGAAGTCCTCGTTGATCTGCTGCGACCACTTGGGCAGCAGGCCGCCCTGCTGGCCGTCCAGCACCATCGATTTCATGATGTCGCTGGCGACGTCGGGGGCGATGAACGCGATGAGCGCGGCCCACGAGCGGTAGATGTCCCAGCCGGAGTAGTTCTGGTACACCGGGTGGGATGCGGTGTGCACGGCGTTGTCGAAGCCGCGGTACTGGCCGTTGACGTCGCTGGCCACGTTGGGGTTGACCATGACGTGGTAGAGCGCGGTGTAGAACTTCTGCTGCTCGGTGGCGCTGCCGCCGGTGGCCTGGACCCGGTTGAGGGCGGTGTTCCAGGCGCTGTTGGCGTTGGCACGGACGGTGTCGAAGGCGCCGGTCTCGGCGTTGAGGTTCGCGGTGGCGTTGGCGACGCTCACGAACGACAGCGCGACGGTGGCGTTGACGGTCCGGTTGCTGCTGGTGTCCCAGGTGATGACGGCACCGGTGTTGACGCCGCTGGTGCTGGTGGAGCCGTTGCTGATCGTGCCGCCGTTCCAGGTGCCGACCGAGGAGGGGGCCCGGTCGAAGCGGATCGAGTAGTAGATCTGGTAGGTCTTCGAAGAGCCGCAGAACCCGCCGGCGGTGACGCTGCCGGTGACGTTGCTGCCGGAGATGCTGACCGAGCCGCTGCGGTTGCCGGTGGCGGACCGGCTGGTGTTGATGAGCAGCCGGGCGGTGGTGGTGTTGGGGTAGGTGAGGCGCAGCGCGCCGGTGCGGGTGGTGGCCGACAGCTCGGCGTCGACGCCGTACTTGTCGAGGCGGTTCTTGTAGTAGCCGGCGGACGCGGCCTCGTTGGTCTTCGTGTACGCCGAGGCGTAGCTGGTCCAGGCGGTGCCGGGGGAGGAGCCGAGCGCGCCGGTGATTGGCAGCAGGCCGAGGTCCTCGTTGTTGGGGCAGCCGGCGCCGTTGAAGTGGGTGAGGCTGAACTCCTCGATGGTGCGGTCCCGGTCGCGGTAGCCGGACGGGGACGCGGTCGGGGTGTCGGGGCTGAACTGGGTCATGCCGAAGGGCACGGTGGCGCCGGGGAACGTGCTGCCACCGGCACCGCCGCCGACAGGGTTGGGGGAGTTGCTGTCGTCGGTGCCGATCAGCGGGTTGACGTATTGGGTCAGGTTGAGGTCGGCGGCCTGTGCCGGTGGTGCCTGCGCAAGCGCGACGAAGACGCTGCCCAACAGGGCTGCGCCCGCGCCGGCGAGCAGTCGGACCGTGCGGGATCGGGACATGGGTGGTCTCCCGTTCGTGGCGGTGAGGACGGGAGAGCGCTCTCGATGCATTCATAGCGGCTGATCGACGTTCGGTCAAGATTTGGCAGAACTTCGCCTGCGCCCGCCGGGCCGTTGAGGTTCTATCGAACGTGGTCAGAAATGTGCGATCTGTACCAGCACCCCGCCGGTGAGCACGGTGATCCGGCCGGGTCCGGCGGCGACGAGCTGATCCACGCGCAGCGGCGCCGGGAACCGTTCAAGGCACGCGCCCGCGACCGGATCCCAGATCCGGATGCTGCCGTCCTCGCAGCCGGTGACGACGACCGGCGCCCCGTCGAACTCGGCGACGAGGAGCCCCCGGACCGGGGCCGGGTGTGCCAGCGGCGGCCCGACCCGTTCGGTGCTGCGGATGTCGTACGTGGCGACGACGGTGCCGGCCGCCGCGGCGACAGCGGTGGCCAGCACGCTCAGCGCGGTGACCGGGCTCTTGGCGACCCGGCGCGGCGCTCGCGTCTCGGTCAGGTCGGTCGGGTCGAGCCAGCGGACGTGCCCGTCGGACTCGCCGATGAGCAGCGCGCCGGCGCCGAGCGCGAGCTGCCGGATCCGCCCGGTACGGCGCCCGCGGCGATGCGCGTGCAGCCGCATCCCGCGGACGTCCCAGACGGCGATGTTGCCCGCCGGGTCGAGGGCGGCGACGAGCGGCACCGGCCCGGTGTCGTCCGCGGCGGCGCTGCACAGCACGGCGGCGAACGGGCTGCGCTGCTCGGGGTGCCGCACGGTGCCGTCGGGGTCCAGGACGGTGATGTTGGTGCTCGCGACCGCGACGAGCGTCTCCCGCCCGTCGACGGTGAGCCGGAACAGGCGGCGCTGCCCCATCGGGAACCTCGGCGACCCGGCCGGGTCGCGGACCGGGCGGCCGGTGTCGGGGTCGAGGAACCACGTCAGGCCGTCGCTGCCGACTCCCACGATCGCGGTGCCGGTCGGCACCGCGGCCTTGCAGTCGAGGCGGTCGCTGGGCAGGTCGCCCCGCGGGTCGGCCGGCTCCAGGGCGTCGAGGTCGAGCAGGTTGACGCGGCCCTCGGTACTGCCGAACTGCGTGACGAAGACCGTCCGGCCGTGCACGGTGACATGGTCGGCGTCAAGTTCGAAGGTGGTCCGCAGCACGCCGCTGACCGCGCCCGTGGTGAGGTCGACGATCCGCACGAACCGTCCGCTGGGCAGCACCGCCGCCGGGCCGGCGAACGCCAGGGCGTCCCGCACCCTGGCGCCGGTGGGGAACGTGGCGAGGGCCGTTGCGGTTCGGGGGTCCCAGATCCGCAGTACGCCGTCATAGTCGACGGTGACGGCCCGGCGCGCGCCGCCGAGATCGGTCCAGGCGCCGCAGGCGGCTTCGGCACCGGTGGCGGCGGGCCCGGCGGTCGGCCGGAGCCCGTCCAGGGTCCAGAACCGGACCTCGGACGGCTGGTCGCCGCCGATGCTGAGGACCGCCGCAGGCTCGTCGACGCTGACCGCGACCGTGTTGACGTAGCCGTCGTGGGCGGCGACCTTCGCCAGCCGTCGGCCGTCGGTGAGGTCCCACAGCAGCAGGTACCCGTTCGCGGTCCCGGTCACCGCGACCCCGCCGGCGGCATCGAGGGCGCACAGCTTCCCGGCGGGGCCGGGGATGTCGTCGGGGTCCGTGGAGACCAGGAGCCTGCCGGTGCGGACCTCCCAGACGAGGAGCCGGTCCTCGGCGACGGTGACGAGGGTGTCGCCGACGAACACCACGTCGGGGGAGTAGCCGTACCGGGCCTCCAGCGGGACGGTTTCCACTGTGCCGTCGGTGCGGTCGATGCGGTGGATCGTGTCGCTCGACGCGGCCCACGCGTGCGTCGCGTCGAGGCGGACACCGAAGATGAGGTCGCGGAGGTGGTGCACCTGGTGCAGCCCCCGTGACAGGGGCTCGCCCGCCGCCCACCGCGGCAGCCATTCCCCGGGTGCCGTGGCGGCGAGCCGCGCCGCCTCGTCGGTCTGGCCGCGCCGCAGCAGGCCGAGGATGGTGTCGAACACTGTCGTCCTCCCGGGTCAACGCCAGGCGGGGGACGATACAGCAGCGGGGACCTCAGGCGACGTCCATGATCTTGGTGGCGGCGCCGGCGAGGCCCTCCGGGTTGAGGACCTCGACCCGGTCGGCGAGGAACACCTCGACCCGGCCGGACCGGTCCCGGACCTCGACCAGTGGCACGCCCCGGTCGATGCCCATGGCGAAGCGTTCCGACGTGGTCGGCATGCGGCAGGTCAGCTTGCTGCCGCGGCCCATCACCACCGTCGAGCGGGCGGGTCGTTCCCGAACGGTCGACGGTGCGCCGCGCCGGGACGTGACGAGGCCCTCCTCGCGCAGGATCGCCACCGCGCGGCGGACCGTGGTGAGGCTGACCGCATACCGGTCGCAGAGTTCGCGTTCGCTCGGCAGGGGCTGCCCGGCGGGATAGGTGCCGCGGTTGACCTCGTCCCGCAGGAGGTCCGCGATCTGGTGGTAGACGGCCGGCACGTGTCGCTGCACATTCACGGCGTCCACTCTACCGGTCTGTGGCCATATGGCAACATGCCTGGCGGGGCGGTGCGGCGGGCGGGTGCGCATTAGACTCCGGCGCCGTGACAGCCCCGATCGACATTGCGGTATCCCTCATGCGCGAGGGCAGGTTCGGCGACGCCGAAGCCGTCATGCAGCGTGAGGTGCGCGCGGCCACCGTGCGGCACGGCCACGGCAGCGCCGCCTGGGCGTCGGCGCAGTGCGACCTGGGCAACATCCTGCTCAACTGCGACCAGGTCGAGCGGGCGATCGAGTGCTACCGCCACGCGGTGTCGGTGCCCGCGCACGACCACAAGGAGCACCTGACCTACCGGCTCAACCTGGGCCTCGCGCTGCGGATGGCCGGCCGCCTGGAGGACGCCGAGGCGGAGCTGCGCCGCGGCGCCGAGGACCGCCGGGCGTTCTACGGCCGCGAGCACGCCGGGTACGCGTTCGGCCTGGAACCCCTTGCCGACGTGCTGCTGCAGCGCGGCAACGTCCGCGAGGCGCGTGAGGTCATCGAGGAGGTCGTGCGCAACCTCTGGCAGAACGGCCACGAGCACGTCGCGTCGGCGCTGGCGTTGCGGGCCGAGGTCGTGCACGCGGCCGGCGCCGGCGAGCCGCTGTTCCACGGCGTGGAGCAGCTGCCGGAGGAGCCCGCGGCGATGCTGGTGCAGGAGGTGCTGCACCGCCAGGACCTGGCCGACCCGGCGGCGCACCGGGCCGTCCTCGCCGCGCTCGCCGCCACCCTGCAGGTGCGGCTCGGCGCCGACCATCCCGCCACCCTCAACGCGCTCGCCGCCCTCGCCAACGCCGGCCGTGACCTCGGCGACCAGAGCGGCCGCATCGACGCGATCCGGCAGGTCCTCGCCTCCCACGACCGGCAGGGCCGGGCCGAGGACGCGCTGAGCGCGGAGCTGGGACTGGCCCTGGCGTACGCCGACACCGGCGACGCGAAGGCGGCGCTGCGGGCGTACGAGTCGGCGTACACCAGGGCGCAGCGCGTCGGCCGTCCCGAGCTGGTCAGCGTGGTGCTGCGCAACTGGGGCCTGGCCCTGAACGAGGCCGGGCAGCCGGCCGCGGCCGAGCGGTGCCTCGCCGACGCGGTCACCCAGGCGCAGCGCGGCGCCGACTTCGAGATCCTCGGCCGGGCCGGCGTCGCCCTCGGCATCTTCCTGCAGCACCAGTCGCGGCTGCCGGAGGCGCGCAAGGCCCTCGAGGACGGGCTGTCGGCGCTGGCGCCGGTGCACCCGGACGCGATCTCCGGGCGCGGGCACCTCGGCGCGGTGCAGGAGGGCCGCACCTGCGGGTGCGGGGACACGCCACGCGTGATCGCGGACGCGTTCCGCGACTTCGTCGTCCGCCGGCTGCCGCAGGACCTGCTGGAGCGCTTCGACGTGACGATCGCCGACGGCGACTTCAAGATCGACGTGCACCTGCGCCGCGAACCGAGCCAGGACGAGCTGGAACGCCTCAACGGCGTGGTCCAGTCCGCGCTCGCGGAGTTCCGCCACAAGCTGAAGGAGCAGTACTAGAAGCGCCTTGCAACCGATCCGGCCGCCGGTGCGCACCTAGTGGCAGGGAGGTGCGATGCCGAGCGGAGAGACCGAAGAGCAGCGCCAGTTCCGCGAGTACTTCACGGCACGCCGTGATGCGGTACGCCGTACGGCGTACCTGTTGTGCGGGGACTGGTACTGGGCCGACGACCTGACCCAGACGGCGTTCATGCGGCTGGCGGTGAGCTGGCGCAAGGTCCGCGACCGGGAGGCGCTGGACGGGTTCGTGCGCACCTGCCTGGTGCGGGCCTACCTCGCCGACGTGCGGCGGGTGTGGCGCAAACGCGAACGCAGCGTCGCCGAGCCGCCCGACGTCACCGGCCACGCCGGCGCGTCGGAGGCGACACCGGGGCGGATGGCGTTCACCGCCGCGCTGCGCCGGCTGCCGCCACGGCAACGGGCGGCGCTGGTGTGCCGGTACTACCAGGACCTCGACGTCGCCGCGACCGCGGCGGTACTGGGGTGTTCACAAGGGACGGTGAAGAGCCAGACCGCGCGGGGGCTGACCAGGCTGCGGGAGCTGCTCGAGGCAGACGGTGAGCTGACGATGATGGAGGGCCTGCGATGAGCCAGATGCGAGCACGGTTCGACGAGGCGGCCGACATCGACGCCCCACCCAGCCGGCTGTCCGCCGACGGGGTCTACGCCGCGGCGTTCCAGCGGCGCCGCCGCCGCACGACCGCCTGGACGGTGTGCGGGGCCGCGGCCGTCGCGCTGGTGGCCGCCCTGGGCACCGGGGTGCTGGGGGCACCGTCGGGCACCCCGACGCCGGCACAGACCCCCGACGGGCGCCCGCCGGGCGTGCGGGACGGTTCGATCGTCTCGATCGCCGCGGCCGACGCCGAGCACCTGTACGCCAAAGTCTGGGGCTGCACCGGCAGCGGCGACGCGGCGCAGTGCACGCTCAACCTGGCCGGCTCCGACGACGGCGGCCGGACCTGGACGGTGCGGATGCGCAACCTCGACGGCGACCTGTACGCGCCCGTGCCGGGGTCCCTGCTGCGGATCCTGGAGAAGGACAACGCCGACCCGCACGGCCCGAAGCTGCTGCACGTGCCGTGGGTCAGCCGCGACGGCGGCCGGACCTGGGCCGAGGTCCACGCTGTGGCCGGCACGATGCCGCAGGTCCCGGCCGGCGGCTGGATCCAGTGCGCGGAGCCGCAACGGCTCGACGACCCGTGCGTGCTGATCGGGGTGGACCCGGTCAACGCCCGCTCGGCGCCGCTGGACACCCAGCCGGACGTGGCCGTCGACGGGATCGTCGGCGTGTATCCCGGCGGCAGGCTCTGGGTCACCGGCCGGGAGCCCACCGGCGAGCACCGCCCGGCCGTGGCCGTCAGCAGCGACGGCGGCCGCACCTGGTCGGCGCACGTGTTCACCCGCGCCGAGACGGGCGAGGCACCCTCGGACATGTACACGTTCGCGTTGCCGGCCAGCACCGACGGCGTCACCGGGTACACGATCATCTCCACGCCGGATCCCACCGACAGCACCGGCGTCGGGCCGACGACCCGGGCCACCGCCGGGATCCAGACCCTCGTCTTCCGCACCGGTGACGGCGGGCTGACGTGGCAGCGGGTGCACCCGAGCCAGACGCTGCCGCGCAGGTACTACCAGGGCGGCGACGCGTACGTCGCCGCCGACGGCAGCCACGTCGTGCTGGCCAGCAACGACCTGCCGTACCGCTGGTACACCAGCACCGACGGGGGCAACAGCTACCATCCGGCGAACCAGCCCGGCCTGGGTGGCGCGCTGCTGCACAAGGACGGCGCGCGGGTCCTGGCCGCCGCGCCGGGCGTGTACCTGGCGTTCGACGAAGATGCGCTGTACCAGTCGGCGGACGGGCTGCGCTGGACCCGCGACGTGATCCGGCCGGCGGGCTGAGCACCACGTGCGGCACGGGCCACCAGGTCCCGGTGGCCCGTGCCGCATGATGGTGTGGTGCGAGTCGAGGACGTGACCCCGCTGACACCGCGCCCGGTGCGCCGCTCCGTGCTCGTGCAGCGCTGGCACGACCTCGCGTTCCTGCACTGGGCGGTGCCGCCGCAGGTCGTCGCGCCGTTCCTGCCCGCCGGCACCGTCCCCGACACCCTCGACGGGGTCACCTACGTCGGGCTGATCGGCTTCCGGATGGTGCGGCTCGGCCTGTTCAGCGGGCCGGGCCTGCCGTATCTCGGCACGTTCTGCGAGACCAACGTGCGGCTCTACAGCGTCGACGGCGAGGGCCGCCGCGCCGTGGTGTTCCTGTCGTTGGAGGCCGAACGGCTGCTGCCGGTCCTGACCGCGCAAGTGTCGCTGCGGCTGCCGTACAAGTGGGCCAGGATGCGGCTGGAGCAGGACGGCGACGTGATGCGGTACACCAGCCGCCGCCGCTGGCCAGGCCCCCGCCCCGCGGTGAACGCCATGGCGGTGCGGGTCGGCGCGCCGATCACCGAGCCGACGCCGCTGGAGCACTTCGTCACCGCCCGCTGGGGGCTGCACACCCGCGCCTGGGGCCGCACCCTGCACCTGCGCAACGAGCACCCGCGGTGGCCGTTGCACCGCGCCGAGCTGCTCGACCTCGACGACACCCTGGTCACCGCCGCCGGCCTGCCGGCCCCGGTCGGTGCCCCGGCAAGCGTGCTGTTCTCACCCGGCGTCGGCGTCACCTTCGGCCCGCCGTCCACGCTGCGCTGACCGACTGGGAGCGGCTGTTCAGCGCGTACGGGCCGGCCACCGGCACCGGCGAGCGGCTGGAGGCGCTCCGCCGCGGTGACCCGCACCCGTACGGGCGGCCTGGCACCGGTTCGCCGCGGGTGAGTAGGCGTACTCACCCGCGTTTGGGTAGGCGCCCCGATCCATCGTCGGTCGCCGATCGGCAGCATGGTCGGCATGCAACGGATACTGATCGTGTTGATGGCCACGGCCGTGGGTGCCGCGGCGATGGGCGGCACCGCGGCGGCGGCGGCCCGGCCGCACGGGATCCCGGACCGGGTCATGCTGCAGCCGGCGGACCTCGGCGGCGAGCCGACCGGGCCGGTGGAGCCGGGGCTGGCGCATCCGCTGCTGCCGCAGCCGTGCGCGGACACCCCGGTGCCGCAGCCGGTCGCCAGCCGCAGCCTCGCCGCCGACTACGGCACCGGCCGCCGGTACCGCGTCTACGAAAACGTGGCCCGCTACCGGCCCGGCGGCGCCGTGGCGTACGTGACGGCGTTGAAGGAGCAGCTGGTGCGGTGCCGGGCCGGCGGTGACGAGGAGGGCTTCACCGCGCTCGCCGAGGACGTCAACGGGCCGGACTCGGTGCTGTTCCTCGGCACCTACGACGAGGGTGACCGGTGGGTGGCGTACGTCGCCGCCGCCGTCGGCCGCTACGTGGTCGTCGTCATGGTCGCCGACCCGACGGTGGGCGCCGGCGACCCCACGATCGCGAACGACATCGCCGCCGCCGCGATCCGCCGCGCCGCGGCCATCAAGGCCTGACCGCACCGGCGGGGGTGGCGGCCGCCGAGGGAGGGCCGTCACCCCCGCGCGAGCAGCGGGGTTGGCGGGCATCGAGGGGAGGCCGTCGCTTCCGCGTCGAGGGCTTGACGCGCCGGCCGGACGCGCGGCCGGCAGGCTCCGCGTGAGGGGCGGAACGTGCCGGCGACGATGACGGCCAGGCCGTCAGGCTCCGCGGGTGAGGCGGAACGCGCCGGCGACGATGACGGCCAGGCCGTCAGGCTCCGCGGGTGAGGCGGAACGCGCCGGCGACGATGACCGCCAGGCACAGTATGAACAGCGCCAGGTCCTGCATCGAGTGCGGGATGTCCTCGTGCAGCAGCACCGCGCCGAGCGCGACCGCGGTGACCGGGTTGGCGGTCAGGTCCGCGGGGTAGCCGACGCCGATCCCGTCGTGCTCGAACGCCACCTGCAGCAGCGCGACCCCGGCGATCGCGGCCGGCACCAGGACCGCGACCGCGATGAGCACGTCGGGGTGCAGCAGCGCGCGGGCCGCCTGCTCGTGCCAGGCGGCGCCGACCGCGTCGAGCAGGACCGCGGCGAGCGCGGCGCAGACCCCGGCGACGAGCCCGTACACGGTGGCGGTCGTTCTCGGCCGGCGCCCTGCCGCGGCCGTGAGCGCCGCGGCGGCGAGGGCCGCGACGGCGATGCCCGCGGCCAGGACGTGGCCGGCGCCGAGCGGGTCGGCGTCACCCGGGTCGCCGATCACGACGAAGAAGGCGGCCAGTCCGGCGATGATCCAGGCGCAGGCGCGCAGCTGCGCGGCCGTCGGCGGGTGGCCGCCGAGCCGCCACGCGACGATGAGCGACACCGGCAGCGCGAGCACCAGGCACGGCTGGACGAGCACGACCGGGCCGGTGGCCAGGGCCGTCACGTGGAACGCGACCGCGACGACGTCCAGCGAGAGGCCCGCCAGCCAGCGCCGGTCGCGGGCCAGCCGCAGGACCCGGCGCAGGCCGTGTCCGGCCGGGTCGGCGTGGGCCGCCCGGTGCTCGACGGCGGTGGCTGCCCCGTATGCGCACGCCGCCAGGACCGCGCACGGCACCGCCACCACCAGCATCCGCCCACCCCCGGATCACCGTGCCACGGGCGGCCCGGCGGTGCGCGACGTTCGGCTCAAAGGGTGATGACGATCCCGATGCTGTCGGTGGTGCGGTGCAGCAGCCGGTTGATCAGGTAGCCGATGCGGGCCGAGATGTACCGCCGGGCGATCGCCGCACGGATGCGGGCGATGCCCTCGGGGTCCTCGACGAGGCGGGCGGAGCCCTCGAACGACGGCGCCCCGTCCGGCACCCGCCCGCGGATGTCGCTCGGGGCGAGCACGACGCGGCCGCTGTTGCGCAGGCGTTTCACCTTGCCCGACCCGGGTTCGGTGACGATCAGCACCTCCCCGCCGTCGATGGCGTGCCACACGGCGGTCGACACCGGCCGGCCGTCCTTGCGGAACGTGGTGAGGCTGACCTGTTTACGGCGGCCGAGGATGTCGAGGCTGTTGCTCACCGCTCCAGCGTAGGCCGCAGCCACGGCTCCAGGCGCAGCAGGTCGAGTCCGACGGCGCGGAACTTCTCGTACAGCCCGGGGGTGAGCATCACGAACTCGACGGTGAACACGTCGTCGCCGCCCATGGTGTAGATGCCGTTGGCGGGGTCGCGCATCAGCGGCTCGATGCCCGCGCTCACCTGGTCGCGCAGCTGCTGCTGCCGGGCGATGCTGGGGCGGCCGGGCGCGGCGACCACGCACAGGTTGCCGGCGAACAGCTTGCGCAGCTGCTGCTCCTCCGCGGCGGCGTCGCCGGAGACGACCTCGACGACCATCACCTGGGCCGGCTGCGGGCCGTCGGTGGCGCCGGTGGGGAAGCCGTCGGGCCAGCCGACCCGCAGCGGCCGGAACCGGTCCGGGTGCTGCTCGTAGATGTACTGGTGCATGGCGTTGCTGTCCGCGTCCCCGCCGGCCTTCCAGCCGCCCTTCGGTGTCGGGCACGGCACGCCGTCGTCGACCGCGGTCGGGGTCGCCGGGGCCGGCGCGCCCTGCCCGGTCACGTGGAGGGCGCCGGACTGCCAGATGCCGCGCAGTTTCGCCTGGCCGACGGTGACGTCGCTGACGACCGTGGCGCCGGTGAGCTTCGCCGGGTCGACGCCGGTGACGTCGACGCCGGACGAGCAGGTGGGTTTCTCGCCGGGGGCGCGGCCGATCGCCAGGACCGGCACCGGCGCGCAGAACCGGGCCGGTTTACCGGGCGTGAGGATCACCTGCCCGCTCGCCTCGAGCACGTCGCCGTCGTCGACGACGAGCGCCACCGGATCCACGGCGGTGTTCGCGGTGGCGTCCGAGGCAGTGTTCGAGGCGATCGGTGGTGCCGCCTCCTCGGGGTCGCTCGCCGGGCGGTTCACCACCAGTACCACCGCGACCAACGCCACCAGGGTGCCGACCCCCGCGGCGGCGACACCCAGCCAGCGCCCGCGTCCATCGTTCGTCATGGTGGTCAGACGCGGGGATCCGCGGGCCGGTTCCCGGTGTGCCGCAGCAGCTCTTCGGTGAACATGTCCCACAGCTGCGGCGGCAGGTCGTGCCCGGCGCCGGGCAGCACGACGAGCCGTGCCCCGGGGACGGCGTCGCGCACGGCCTGCCCGTGCGGCAGCGGCAGCAGCGGATCCAGATCCCCGTGTACGACCAGCGCCGGCACCCGCAGATCCTCGAAGCCGCCGCCGGCTGGTGATTCGAACCGCATCGCGTAGTGGTTGCCGGCGGTGGTGATGTCGGTGGCCCGGTCGGCGTCGCGCTGCGCCAGGTCCCGGGTCGCGGCCTCGTCGAAGTACGGGGAGCCGCCGGCGTAGGCGCGCACCGCCGCGACGGTGTCGGCGACCGCGTCGCCGGTCGGCTCCGGGTGCTCCACTGTGGACGGCGGCAGCCCGTCGGCGCCGGTGGAGGTGCTGACGAACGTCACCGTCGCGACCCGCGACGGGTGATCCACGCCGAGGATGAGGCCGAGCCCGCCGGACATCGACCGGCACACGATGTGGGCGCGGGCGATCGCGAACGCGTCGAGGATGCCGACCGCGTCGCGGGCGAGGTCGGTGTTGGAGTAGTCGGGCTTGCCGGGCGGGTAGGCGGTGGAGCGGCCGGTGTCGCGCTGGTCGTAGCGGATCACGAACCGGCCGCCGGCGGCGATCCGTGCGCAGAGGCCGGCGTCCCACCAGAGCATCGACGCGGCGGCGCCGTCGATGAGCAGGATCGCGGGGTCGGCCGGGTCACCGAACGTCTCGACGCAGAGGTCGACCTCGTTGACGTGCAGCATGGTCTCGGTCATGACCTTCAACCTAGGCTGCCGCCGCGTGCTTCGCTGGCCGGTCGGCTCGACGGTGTGCGGGCGGGGCCGGTGAGCGGGCGCGCTGAGAGAAGTCGTGCCGGCGGACCGGCTACGAGCAGGAGAAGGAAGCACGCCCAGGAGCCGGCCCCGCAGCATGGACATTACCGGCCCCGGCAAACGGTTTGCGGGTGCCGGGGCCGGTGCAAACGGTTTGCAGGTCAGGAGCCGGCGCAAACGGTTTGCAGGTCAGGAGCCGGCGCAAACGGTTTGCGGGTCAGGAGTCGGCCAGGCTGAACCAGGCGACGGCGAGGTCGGGATCGACGTAGAGGTCGACGACGCGGCCGTGCACGCTTTGCGGGAAGCCGCCGCCGTGCCGCCAATGGACCCCGGCGGGCACGAAGGACCGCAGCGCGTCGCGGACCGACGGCGCCCCGGTCGCGGCCGGCCAGGCGGCAAAGGCCGCGGTGTCCGTGTCGCGCAGCCGCAGGACGCCCTCATACTGCCAGTCGGTCGGGCCCGGCGCCCGCGAGCAGGGGCTGCCGGGTGTGTCGGCCTGCCAGTGGATCTCGACGTAGTCGCCGACGCCGGGAATGTCCTCGGAGGTCCACTCGCGGGCGGTGCGGACGGCGGACACATCGACCTGGAGCTGGTCCGTGCAGTCGCGCTCGTCCTTGGTGGCGGCCTCGAGCCGCTGCGCGACGATCACGCCGGCGGCGAGCGCCACGACGCAGACCCCGGCGATCGTCAACACCACGGTCCGGGTCCGCACGGGGGACATCGTAGCGGTGTCGTGTCCGTCCGTGGTGCCCGTCAGGTCCTGGCGGCGTTCGAGGTGGGCCGGGCCGCGCGGCGGCGCCGGCTCACGGTGATGACGGCGGCCGCGACGAGCAGGCAGGCGGCCGCGCCGAGCGCGAGGCGGGCCGGCTCGTGCACCAGCCACTGCGGGATGTCGCGGGCCGGCACCGCGACGGCGCCCGCGAACGCGCCGAGCAGGCCGAAGTAGGAGCCGGTCATGAACCGGCGGTGGGTCTGGACACGGTGGGTCACGGCCGCCCACAGCCCGATCGACAGCGTCACGAACGTGAAGATCGACAGGCCGTGGATCCAGCTGAAGCGGCCGGGGGTGAGCTCCTTGATGAAGAAGGAGCTGATCACCGTCCAGTACATGGCGACGACCCAGACCCGGCCGACAAGCCGGTGCGGGCGGTCGCCCTTGGGGTTGCGGCGCAGGTTCCAGGCGCCCAGGAGCAGGGCGACGGTGGCGCCGCTCGCGTGCAGGGGGATCAGCACGCCGATAACACTGTTATCGCTCATAACATTGTTATAGTCGGCGGCATGGCGCACGTCAACGAGGCACGGCTGGTCGACGAGGCGGCCCGGCTGCTGGTCGAGCACGGGCCCGCCGGGCTGTCGCTGCGCAAGGTCGCCGCCGCCGCCGGGGTTTCCACGATGCCGGTCTACACGCTGTTCGGCGACAAGGAGGGCCTGCTCGCGGCCATGCACCGGGAGGGGTTCCGCCGCCTCGGCGCCGCCCTCGCCGCCGTGCCGCAGACCGCCGAACCCCTCGCCGACCTGGTCGAGCTGGGCCTGGCGTACCGGCTGGCGGCGCTGTCCAGCCCGCACCTCTACGGGCTGATGTTCGGCCGGACCGTCCCGCAGTTCCGGCCGTCGGCGGCTGACCGCGAGGCGGCGGACGCCACGTATCAGCCGCTGGTCGACGCGGTGGCGCGCTGCCAGGACGCCGGGATCTTCGGCGCCGGCGACCCGCGGCGCGTCGCGCTGCACCTGTGGGCCGTCTCGCACGGCATGGTGAACCTGGAGCTCAACGGGCAGCTGCCGGACCTAGGGCCGGCCGAGGAGCTGTACCTCGAGGCGCTCGGCCATGCCGGCCTGCCGTTCCTGGCCCTCGCGTAGGGCCGTGGCCGGTCCTCACGTGGCCCTCGCGTAGGGCCGCGGCCGTCACGGCCCGATCAGGTCGCCTCGTCGTCGGACGTGCGGCCGGGAAGCGCGACGATGTGACCGTAGAAGTTGCGGATCTCGCTGATCACCCGCTCGTAGTCGTCGAGGTTGAGGGGCTTGGTCACATACGCGTTGGCCTGCGCGTTGTAGCTGGAGCTGATGTCGCTGTCCGAGGACGACGTGGTGAACACGATCGTCGGGATCGACTTCAGGCGGTCGTCGGTCTTGATCATGACCAGCGCCTGCCGGCCGTCGACCCGGGGCATGTTCAGATCGAGCAGGATCAGGTCCGGTCGCGGCGCGTCACCGTAGGGATCGTCGCGGTGCAGGAACGCGAGGGCCTCGCCGCCGTCGGCGACGTGGTGCAGCGTGCTGCGGATGTTGTGCTCGGCGAACGCGCTCTCCACCAGTGCGACGTCACCGGGGTCGTCCTCGACGACGAGCACCTGCAGCACCTGGCGATCTGCTTCCATGCGCTGCTCCCTCGCTCGATCCGGTTGCCGGCGGCAGGGTTTCGTGACCGCCCGCGCAGCCTACCTCCCCTACTGTTCCTGCTGTCGGCGCACCATCTCCGTGATCCAGATCGGGGCGAACGGGGACGTGCAGTTCGGCGGGGTCGGGTAGTCCTTGAGCACCTCCAAGCGCTCGCCGATGCCGATCGCGCGGGCGCGGTGCTCGGCGTGCTCGATCCCGATCTGCGCCAGGCAGTGGTTCATCGCCCACTGCAGCCGCTGCGGGGCGTCGCGCATCCGTGCCTCGATGACGTCGAGCAGCGCGACGAGGTCGAGGCCTTCCGGCCGCTTGGCCACGCGTTCGGTGGTCAACGCCCAGCCGGCGCTCGCGACCACCGGATCCGCGTCGGCGAACCAGGCCACGCGCAGCGCCTCGGCGTGCGGGTGCTTCTTCACCACGTAGTTCACGAGCCAGTCGTGCACCTTGGGGATGCGCGCCTCGCGCAGCATGACGTCCAGCTCGGCCCGCTCGAACGCCTTCGGCCGGCAGATCAGCAGCGCCAGCAGCCTGGCCGCGGTGTCACCCGTCGCCCAGAGCTCACCCGCGAGCTCCTGCTGCGTCTTGAGCCGCTTCGCGAGCGCGCGCAACTGGCCGAGGTTCACGCCGTGATCGTCGCCGTGCCGCTCGTTCACCGCCCGCGCCTTCGGGTCCTCCAGCGCGGCCAGCTCGGCCATCACCTCGGCCACCGTCGTCCCGGCCACCTCGGCCACCTCCTGTCCGTTTCAGCGGGCCTGTCCTCGCGGGTCCGGCCCGGTGCCTACCGGGAACTGCCGTCGCCGGACGTCGCCACGTGGACCGCGTCGTCGCCGGCCGGCGGGACTGGGGCACGGGCGGTCATGAAATGGTGGCTCAGCCGGCGGTACGGGCCGCTGCGCAGCGCGACCAGGCTGGCGACCAGCCCGATGACGCCGGTGAGCACGAACACGAGCGCGAGGCCACGGTCGGCGCCGGTGCCGAACCAGCCGCCGATCGCGCGGGCGCCCGCGCCGTCGGTCATCAACGGGATGAACACGAACTGGGCGATCGGCGCGATCAGGAACGCGGTCAGCGGCGACGCGGCCTGCTCGACGCTCTGCGCGAAGCCGAACACGCGGCCCTGCCGCTCATACGGCACGACCTTCTGCAGGATGGTCTGCTCGGCGGCCTCGGCGTAGGGCACCAGCATCATGTAGATGAGCATGCCGCCGCCGAGCAGCACGATCGAGGCGTGCAGCGGGAAGAGCACGGTGACGGTCCACAGCACGACGTTGACGCCGAGGAGCAGCCGGACCGGGTTGCTGCCCAGCCCGGTGCGGGCCACGCACAACCCACCGACGATGAGGCCGGCGCTCAGCGCGCCCCACAGCAGGCCCCACGTCTGGACGGAGACGAGGGACAGGCCGTAGGCGTCCATGAGGGCCATGTAGACGCCGCCGAGGAAGTTGTTGAACGTGGAGAACAGGATCAGTGCGGTCAGCCCGGGCACCTCGCCCACCACGCGGATGGTGCCGCGCAGGTCGACGGTGCGCTTCGCCGGTACACCGGCGGAAACGTCGGCCTGATCCGCCGCGGGAATCACGCGGACGAACGACAGGTGCACCACGGCGGCCGCCAGCACCGCGAGCGCCATGACGAGGACCCAGAACATGCCGCCGATCGCCACCAGGATGCCACTGATCACCGACGTGACCAGGAACGACACCCCGGACGTCGTGCCGACCAGGCCGTTGGCCTTGTCCCGGGTGTCCTCCTCGATGAGGACGGTGACCAGCGTCGGCAGGGCGATGGTGCGGATGTTGCCGACGATCACGCCGAACATGAGCAGCACGATCAGCGCCCACAGCGGCACGCTCGCGGGATCCGTGAACTCCTCCCGCGGCACGGTCTGATAGATGCCGAACGCGGCCGCGTACAGCAGGAACGACGCGACCGCCGACACCTGCATCATCGTGGTCTTGGAGTGGTGGTCGACGAGGCTGCCGAACCAGATCCCGGTGACGGCCGTCATCACCAGGAAGATGCCGGACACGACACCGGTGGCGAACACCGACCGGGTCTCCAGGTACACGTAGAACGTGATCGCGAACCAGGCCGTGTAGTTGACCACCGACACCAGCAGCGTGTTGACCAGCAGCTGGTAGAACGTCCTGCGATCCCCCTGGATGACGGCCATGAGGGAGATCGTAGGACCTCAACCGCGCTCGAGGTCCAGTTCGCGCCGGCCAGGGGACTTCCGGTGCGCGCGTCGTGCCCTACGATGCGCCGATGCAGATCAGCATGTGGGTGCCGTACGACGAGGGCCGCCTGCGCCGCACGATCAAGATCGTGCTCCGGCCGCAGATGCGGCTGATCCGCGTCCTGGGCGCGGTCCTCGTTCTCGTAGGCCTGCTGCTGGCCACGACCGGCGAGGCGTTCGAGGTGACCCTCCTGGCGGTCGTCCTGGGCGTGGTGTTCATGACCGCCATGTCGCCGCTGGTGGTGGGCCGCACGGTGCGCATGCAGTCGCACGTCATCAAGGACGGCTTCCACATGACCCTCACCGAGGAGTGGCTCACCGTCGCCTTCCCGCTGGCCGAGACCAAATACCGGTGGGCCGGCGTGGACAGGGTCGTGGAGACGCCCGAGGCGTGGTACCTGATGCTCGGCAAGGTGCAGTCGATCACCGTGCCGAAGGAGACGATGACCGACGCGCAGCGGGCAGAGTTCGCCGCGTTCCTCACCACCGAGCAGCAGCGCCAGGCCTCCCGGTCGTTCCTGGGCCAGCCGCGGTAAGGCCGCCCCCGCCGCCTGTTGTGGATCCGTGCGGATCGCACGTATTATCTGTGCGATGCGCACAGATGATGTGACGGGTGGCGGGCCGGCACTGTTCCGGCTGGTCCGGTTCTGGTCGCGGCGGTGGGCGGCGGGCATCACCCAGGACGAGGGCGGCGACGTCGCGCGCATCCTGGTCCTGGAGGCGGTCGCCGCCGCCCGCGGCGACGGCCGGCCGGCCCAGATCGGCGAGGTCGCCGTGGAGCTCGGCCTGGACCGGTCCAACGCCAGCCGGATGCTCGCCGCGACGGTCGCGGCCGGCCTGGTGACGAAGACGGTGTCGCCGCAGGACGCGCGCCGCACCGAGCTGGACCTGACGCCGGCCGGCGAGGACCTGCTCGCGGCGGCCCGCGCGTGGCAGGAGCAGACGTTCGCGCGCATGGTCGCGGACTGGCCCGCCCGCGACGCCCAGCGGTTCGCCGCCTATCTCGTGCGCCTCGCCGCCGCACAATCTGAAGGAGCGCCATGACCATCGTGCTGAACCACACCATCGTCCCGGTCGGCGACCGCCACCGTGGTGCCCGGCTGCTCGCCGGGCTGCTCGGCGTCGAGGCAGGCGACCCCGCCGGCCCATTCGCGCCGGTACAGGTGAACGCCGACCTCACCCTCGACTTCGACGACCGGTCGGGTGCGCGACCGGGCCACTATGCGTTCCTCGTCGACGACAGCACCTTCGACGCCGCGCTGGCGTACGCGCAACGGTCGGACCTCGAGTGGGGCTCCGCGCCGCGCCTCATCGACCGGCGGATCAACCATCTGGGCGGTGGGCGCGGCGTCTACGTCCTCGACCCGGACGGCATCGCCTACGAGTTCTTCACCAAGGTGCCGTAGGGCTCTCCGGTGCCGTAGGGCTCTTTACCAAGGTGCCGTAGGCCTGGCGCCGGGCCATGGTTGCGGCGGTGGCGCGATGGGTGCCGGCCTGCGGAAGTACGCGTTCGACGCGGGCAACGCCAGCAGCACCGCGACGGCCACGATGCCGAGCACCGACGCGGCGGCCAGGACCATCGTCACCGGCACGTACCAGCCCGGCATCGTGTCCGCGATCCGCGCGGTGATCTCAGCCGACGTAACCCCGGAGCTGAGGATCCGGGGCGAGGTCACTGAAGTGCCGCCGAGCACACCCGGGCTCAGGCAGCACACACCGATCGTGCACAGCACCCAGACCACGATCCGCACCCAGTTGCGTGGCCCGCCCAGCAGCAGCGCCGGGACCGCGCAGATCACCAGGATCAGCCCACCGGAGACAACACCGGCGATCGCGGCACCGGACGCCTCGTCGCCGCCCCGCACCCCGCCGTACGCAGCGATGTACGCCCTCCGCAACTCGTCCAACAGCCCGACCCCGAGCAACGCACTGACCAACGGCAGCGTCGCGACAATCAGGAGCAGCCACCGTGCCGCGGTGACCGGTGCGGGTCTGGGCCTCATACTGGACCTCCTGGGAGTCGTGGGCCCCGAGCATCCACGGCATTCCTCGCCCCCGCCGCATCCCGTCGCATTGCCGACACGCCCCGTGGTGCGGTGGTTACGCGACCGTGACGAGCCCCGTCTCATACGCGACGATGACCAGCTGCGCCCGGTCACGCACCTCAAGCTTGGCAAGCAGCCGGCTCACGTGCGTCTTGACGGTCGCGAGGCTCAGGTTCAACTGCCCGGCAATCTCCACATTGGACGATCCCCGCGCAATCAGCGTCAGCACCTCCCGCTCCCGCCCGGTGACCCCGTCCAGCCGCCGGTGCAGCGGTGCCACACCCGCGGGCCGCCGCGCGAACTCACCGATCAACCGTCGCGTCACCGACGGCGCGAGCAGCCCCTCCCCGGCGGCAACGACCCGGATCGCGCTGAGCAACTCCGCCGGCGGCGTGTCCTTGAGCAGAAACCCGCTCGCCCCGGCCCGCAACGCCCCGTAGACGTACTCGTCAAGGTCGAACGTGGTGAGGATCAGCACGCGGGTCTCAGCGGTCGCCGGGTCGGCGCAGATCCGCCGGGTCGCCTCGATCCCGTCCATCAACGGCATCCTGACGTCCATCAGCACCACATCGGGCCGATGCCGCCCCGCGAGCGCGACCGCTTCGACGCCGTTGCCAGCCTCGGCGACCGTCGTGCAGTCCTCACTCAGGTCGACGAGCACCCGGAAACTGCCCCGCAACAGCGCCTGATCGTCGGCGATCAGCACCCGGATCACCCCACACCCCCGCCCCGCACGCCGCTGTTTTCGAGTCGTCCTCGCACGCCGTTGTCTCCGAACCGTCCCCGCACGCCGTTGTCTCCGAACAGTCCCCGCACGCCGTTGTCTCCGAACCGTCCCCGCACGCCGTTGTCTCCAAGCTGCCCCCGCACGCCCTGCCGCGACCCCGCCCGTCCCGCCGCCGACATCGCCCGCGTCACGCCGCCGCTCCAACCCGCGCAGCCGTGGCCGAGCAGCGCCCGCGCGCCGGGCCGTGCCATGCCCGTCCCGCCGCCGGCTCCGTGGTCAGCACGTCGCAGCTCCGACCCGCGCAGCCATGGCCGGGCATCGCCCGCGCGCCGGGCCGTGCCCACGCCCATCCCGCCGCCGACACCAGGTGCGCGACGCGGCCGCTCCGAACCGTGCGGGGCCGTGGCCGGGCATCGCCCGCGCGCCGGGCCGTATCCACGCCCGTCCCGCCGCCACCGCCTGCATCACGCCGCCGCTCCGACCCGCACAGCCGTGGCGGGCAGCATCGGCACGCCGGGCCATGACCATGTCCGGCCAGCTTTAGGCACCGCGCGCATGGATGCTGCCGCCCAACCTGTTCCCGGCTTGTCGCCGAACGGCACCCGCGGAACGTCCCGCGACAACGACCTGCCCGCAGCCGACGCCACCCGCATCACGCCGCGACCCCGGACCCGAACACAGCCGTCGCCGAGCAACACCGGCATGCCGCGTCCCGACAACGCCCGACTGGCTGCGGACACCGCGTGCACGATGCTGCCGGCCAACCCGCTCGCAGCCTGTCGCCGAACGGCACCCGCGGAACGCCCTGGGACAACGCCCTGCCCGCAGCCGACACCACTCGCGTCAAGGACCCCGACCCGGAACGCGCCGCGGCCGAGCAGCACCGGCATGCCGGGCCATGCCCACGCCCGGCCCGCTGCCGACACCGTGGGCATGATGCTGCCACCCCGACCCGCGCGGCCGTGGCTGGGCGGCGCCGGCATGCCGTGTGCCGGCAACACCTGATCCGTGGCGGCCACGCGCATCATGCCGCCACTCCGGCGGGGGCATACGGCAGTCTGGCCGACACGGTGAACCCGCCGGCGTCGCGGGGGGCGGCGCTGAACTCGCCGCCGTGTGCCGCGACCCGCTCCCGCATCCCGATCAGCCCGTGCCCGGCGCCCGGCATGCGGGCCGGCCGGCGGCCGTCGTCGGTGACGTCGACCCGCACGTCGGCGGGGCCGATCGTGACCGCGACCCGGCAGGTGGCGGGCGCGGCGTGCTTCACCACGTTGGTCAGCGACTCCTGCACGATCCGGTACACCGCCAGGCCCACCGACTCCGGCACCCCCTCCCGTGGCGCCGGCCCGGTCACCTCGACCCGCACGTCCACGTCCCCGTGCGATGCCTGCCCGGCGAGCGTGTCCAGGTCGGCGAGGCCCGGCGCCGGCGAATACGGCGTCTCGTCGCGCAGCATCCCCAGCGCCCGCCGCATCTCCATGAGCGCGCCGCGCCCGGTCGCCTCGATCACCCGCAGCGCGTCGCGGGCCTCCTGCGGGCTGGCCTCGGCGACGTGGTTGCCGACGGCGGCCTTGACCACGATGAGGCTCATCGTGTGGGCGACGATGTCGTGCAGCTCGCGGGCGATCCGCAGCCGCTCCTCGGCGACCGCCTGCCGGGTCAGCTGCTCGCTCTGCCGGGCGGCGAGGGCCCGCCGCTCGCGCACCGTCCAGCCGATCAGCCAGCCGGGCGCGGTCATGACCATCCCATAGACCACGGCGCCGGTGGTGGACCACAGGTCACCGCCGGTCACGGCGAGCGCGGCCACGACGGCGGCCAGGCAACCGGCGGCGACCGTCAGCGACCACCGCAGCGGGGTCGCGACCGCCAGGGTGTAGAAGGCGAGGGCAAGCGACACCGACGGCCCGGCGGCGGCGTAGTTGGGGATGACACCGGTCGCCAGCGCGACCGTCGTGGCGAGGCTGACGGTGATCGCGACCCCGGCCGGGAAGCGGCGGCGCACCGCGACCGGCAGCCCGATGACCGCGCCGGTCAGCACCGACACCCACACGGGCTCCACGACGCTGCCGTCCAGCGGTGACTCCAGCGCCGCGTAGGCGCACAGCATCGCACCGGCGACCACGGCGAGGACGACGTCGATCGCGTAGAGGTCCACCGGCCGGAGCCGTCGGGTTAGCAGGAGCTCGCTCACGCCGTCGACGGTAGCCGCAGGTAGGTTGGGGCCGCGTCATTCGTAGGTCGGCCCCGACGGGTCATCCTTGAGTATGACGAATCGGGTGCCGGGCGGTTTTCGTACACCTCAAGCAGGACCCAATCCAACGACCTGAGTCGGACGCGCCCGACCCCGACATCGGGGCAGTGTCTGGGGTCATGACGACACCGACAGTGCTCCTCGACGACGTGCGGGCTGTGTACGGCGCCGGCACACGACAAGTGACGGCCCTGACGGGTGTGACGGTGGGTTTCGGCCGCGGCACGTTCACGGCGGTGATGGGGCCGTCCGGGTCGGGCAAGTCGACGCTGCTGCACTGCGCGGCGGGCCTGGACCGGCCTGCCTCGGGCACGGTCACGATCGACGGCACCCGCCTCGACGACCTGGACGAGGACGCGCTGACCCGGCTGCGCCGCGACCGGATCGGCTTCGTGTTTCAGGCGTTCAACCTGGTCTCGACGCTCACCGCCGCGCAGAACGTGGCGTTGCCGCAGCGCCTGGCCGGCCGGCGGCCGGCGGACGGTGACGTGGCGGCGGCGCTCAGCGCGGTCGGCCTGGCGGAGCGGGCCGCGCACCGGCCGAGCGAGCTGTCCGGCGGTGAGCAGCAGCGGGTCGCGATCGCCCGAGCGCTGATCAGCCGGCCGGCGGTGGTGTTCGCCGACGAGCCGACCGGCGCCCTGGACAGCGCGACGTCCCGGCAGATCCTGCGGCTGCTGCGGGCGCTTGTCGACGAGCACGCGCAGACGGTGGTGATGGTGACGCACGATCCGGTCGCGGCGGCGTGGGCGGACCGGGTGGTGATCCTCGCCGACGGCCGGATCGTCGACGAGCTCGACGGCGCGATCACCGCCGAGGCGGTCGCCGCCCGGACCGCCGCCGTCGAGGCCGCCGTCGAGGCCGGCGCTGCGGGGCCGTCATGCTGAGCCGGCGGCCGGGCGGGGGAGGGCGCCTCGGCGCGGTCGCGCTGACGGTGCGGCGGTTCACGGGGGCGTTCGTCGCCGTCGCGGTCGGGATCGCGCTGGTCACGGCAGCCATGCTGCTGTTCGCGTCGGGGCGGGCGCTCGTGCCGGACCGGCTGGCGGACGCCGCCGTCATCGTCCGCAGCCCGGCGGCGACCTCACCGGCGGACCCGTTCACGCCGCCGGTGCCATGGTCGTCGGACGCTGCGACGGCACTGGCCGGGCGGCTCGCCGCGCTGCCGGGGGTCGCGGCCGCAGTGCCCGACCGCACGTTCTACGTGCAGGCGGTCGTCGGCGGCCGGCCGTATACCGCCGACGGCGACCGGCAGGACGCCCGCGAGGGGCACGGCTGGTCCAGCGCGCGGCTCGGCGGCCTGCGCCTGACCGCGGGTGCCGCCCCGGACCGACCCGGCGAGGTCGCCGTCGACCGGGCGCTCGGACTGTCGCCCGGCGACCCGGTCACGCTGCTGACGGCCGGGGGGCCCTCGGCGTACACGGTGAGCGGGACCGTCGACGCGCCCGGCTTCCACGTTGCGGACGAGGTCGCCGCGGCCCTCGCCCCGGCCGTCGACACGATCGGCCTGCTGCTGCACCCGGGCGCGGACCGGGCCGGTGTCACGGCCGCCGCGCGGGCGGTCACCGGCGCCGCCGGTCGGGTCGTCACCGGCGATGACCGGGCCGCGCTGGAGCCACGCGACGACGCCCGTACCCGCTGGATCGGCATGCAGGTGCTGACCGCCGTCGCGGCTCTGTCCGGGTTCGTCACGGTGTTCGTGGTCGCGTCGACGTTCGCGTTCGCGGTCGCGCAGCGGCGCCGGGAGTTCGGGCTGCTGCGCGCGGTCGGCGCCACGCCCCGCCAGATCCGGCGGATGGTGCAGGGGGAGGCCCTGGCGGTCGGCGCCGCCGGCGCGGTCGTCGGGCTGGCGATCGGTTCGGCCGGCGCGACGCCGCTGGGCTGGGCACTCGTCGACGCCGGGTTCGAGCCGGCGACGTTCGAGGTGCGGTTCGTGCTGTGGCCGGTCGCCGTGGCACTCACCGCGGGTCCGCTTGTCGCGCTGCTCGGGGCGTGGTCGGCGGCGCGGCGCGCGGCCCGGGTGCGCCCCGTCGAGGCGCTGCGGGAGGCGGCGGTCGAGCAGCGGCCGCTGGGGTGGGCCCGCTGGGTTACTGGCCTGCTGCTGGTCGCTGTGGGCGCCGCGCTCGCGGTCGGGACGGCGACGTCCGGCAGCGCGCAGGACTCGGCGACGTTCGCCATGTACAGCGCGATGGCCCTCATCACCGGTGTCACCGCGCTTGCACCGGCGATCGTGCGGCCCGTGGCCGGGCTGCTGCGCTCGCCGGTGCGCACGCGGGGCGGCGCGATCGGCATGCTGGTGCGCGGCAGCGCGCTGACCGCGGCGCGGCGCACCGCGTCGACGGCAGCGCCGGTGCTGCTGACGGTCGCGTTCGCGGTGCTGGTGTCGGGCCTGGTCCGCACGTCGACCGGCGCCTACGCGGCGGGCCGGTCCGCGCGGGTCGACGCAGGCTGGGTCGTGGCGCCCGACCAGGCACCGGGTCTGTCCGACGCGGCGGCCGAGGCGGTGCCGGGCGCGGCGATCCTGCCGACGACCGTGTTCGCGCCCGCGGAGTCGGGAAGCGCGCCGCGGGCGCGGGTCGCGCTCGGCGTCGACCCGGCCGCGTTCGCCGCGGTGCACCGCCGCCTTGAGGTGCTCAGCGGCGCCGTCACCGACCTGCGCGGCGACGACACCGTGATGCTGACCGCCTCGTCAGCGGCCGCCATCACCGGCACGGCGACCGGTCCTGCGGCGGGTGGGACCGGGGCGGTGGGTGGTCCGGTGGTGTATCCGGTTGTGTTCGCTGACGGGACGGTGGTGTCGCTGCGGGTCGTCGCCGTGATTACCGATGCTTCGGTGCCCGGCGATCTGGTGCTGCCGCGGGCGGTGGTGCGCGCGCACGATCCGTCGGCGTTGACGTCGGCGGTGTTCGTCCGGGAACGCGTGGACGTGCCGGCCGGGGCGGGCGCGCGGGTCGTCGCCGTGGCCACATGGGCGGCGGAGCAGGACGGCGCCGAGGATCGTCTGGTCTGGTTGTTCACGGTGCTGCTGATTGCGGTGTCCGCTGGGTACGGTGCCATTGCCGTCGCCAACACCCTGCTCATGGCGGCGGCCGGTCGGGCCGTGGACCTGCGGGCGGTGCGGCTGGCCGGCGCGACCCGCCGGCAGGTGCTGCGGCTCGTCACTGCGGAATCGGCGCTCGTCGTGCTGATCGGGGCGGTGCTCGGCGGCGGGGTCGCGCTCGTGGCGCTGCTGAGCATTCGGGCGGGGCTCAGCGAGCAGGTCGGCGCGCCGGTCGCCCTGGTCGTGCCGTGGCAGGTGGTGAGTGGAGTGGTGGGCTTGTGTCTGCTGCTCGCGATCGTGGCGAGCGTGGTGCCTACGGTGCGGCTGCTGCGGGCCGGGCCAGTGCGCGAGCCGGGCTAGCGCGCCGGGCCGGGCAAGCCTACGGTGCGGCTGCTGCGGGCCGGGCCAGTGCGCGAGCCGGGCTAGCGCGCCGGGCCGGGCAAGCCTACGGTGCGGCTGCTGCGGGCCGGGC